>NZ_CP009556.1:1801792-2102090 GCF_000959365.1 Burkholderia oklahomensis C6786 | reverse complement strand
TCAGCGCGCGGCGCGCTTCCTGCGACGCGGCGAACACTTCGGCGAAGCGCTCGTCGCGCGTGAGCGCACGGCCGGCCGCGCGTTGCGCGTGCGCGAGCCGGCGGATGCAGTTCTCGACGATCACGACCGCGCCGTCGACGATGATGCCGAAGTCGAGCGCGCCGAGGCTCATCAGGTTCGCGCTGACCTTCGCGTTGACCATCCCGGTGAACGTCATCAGCATCGACAGCGGGATCACGAGCGCGGTGATCACCGCCGCGCGGATGTTGCCGAGGAACAGGAAGAGGATCGCGATCACGAGCACCGCGCCTTCGAGCAGATTCTTCTTGACCGTCCGCACGGCCTTCTCGACGAGCACCGTGCGGTCGTAGACGGGGATCGCGCGCACGCCGGCGGGCAGCGTGCGGTTCACGTCGGCCATCTTCGCGGCGACCGCCTTCGCGACGGTCCGGCTGTTCTCGCCCATCAGCATGAACACGGTGCCGAGCACGACTTCGTCGCCGTTCGACGTCGCGGCGCCCGTGCGCAGCTCGCGGCCGATGTCGACCTGGCCGACGTCCTTCATCCGCACCGGCACGCCGCCGACGTTCGTCAGCACGATGTTCGCGATGTCGTCGACCGAGCGCGCCTGGCCCGGCACGCGCACGAGGTACTGCTCGCCGCGCTTCTCGATGTAGCCGGCGCCGACGTTGTCGTTGTTGCGCTCGAGCGCGCGCACGACGTCGGCGAGCGTGAGCCCGTACGACATCAGCTTGGCCGGATTCGGCGCGACGCGGTATTCCTTCACGTAGCCGCCGATCGAGTTCACCTCGGTGACGCCCGGCACGTTGCGCAGCTGCGGCCGGACGACCCAGTCCTGCAGCTCGCGCAGATCGGCGCTCGTGTAGCGCGCGCCGTCCGGCTTGCGCGCGGCGGCGTCGGCCTCGACGGTCCACAGGTAGATTTCGCCGAGGCCCGTCGACGTCGGTCCCATCGCGGGCGCGACGCCGGGCGGCAGCTTGTCCTTCGCTTCCTGGATCCGCTCGTTGACGAGCTGGCGCGCGAAATAGATGTCGGTGCCGTCCTTGAAGATCACGGTGACCTGCGACAGCCCGTAGCGCGAGATCGACCGCGTCTGCTCGAGATTCGGCAGGCCGGCCATTGCGGTCTCGACGGGATAGGTGATCCGCTGCTCGGCTTCGAGCGGCGAGTAGCCGGGCGCGGACGTGTTGATCTGCACCTGCACGTTCGTGATGTCGGGCACCGCGTCGATCGGCAGTTTCTGGTAACTGTAGACGCCGAGCGACGCGGCCGCGGCGATCGCGAGCATCACGAGCCAGCGGTGCGCGATCGCAAAGCGGATCAGGCGCTCAAACATGGTGGCGGTCCTCTGGAATGCGGAGAAAAACGATGCGCGCCGCAGCGGGGCGCGAGCCGCGCGACGCTCAGTGCTCGTCGGCGACGCCCTTGCCGAGCTCCGCCTTCAGCACGAAGCTGTTCGCGGCGACATAGGTCTGGCCGGGCGCGAGGCCCTTCACGACCTCGACGGTCTTCGCGTCGCGCCGGCCCGTCTCGATCTCCTGCGCGACGAATCCCTTCGGCGTCCGCATGAACACGGCCGGCGCGCCGTCGACGTCCTGCAGCGCGTCGCTCGCGACCGCGACGGAGACGTTCTGCGTGCCGGCGTCGACAGTTACGTTGACGAACATTCCGGGCCGCCAAGCGCCGTCGGGGTTCGGCAGCACGACGCGCGCGGGCGCGGTGCGGGTCTGCTCGCCGAGCAGCGCGCCGACGTACGCGATCGGCCCGCTCGACGTCGAATCGAACGCGGCCGCGTTGACCGTCGCGTGGCGGCCGACGCGCACGTCGTTCAGGCGCTGCGCGGGCACGGCCATCTCCGCCCAGACCGACGACAGATCGGAGACGACGAACACGTTCGCGTCGGCCGCGATCGCCTCGCCGGGCGCGATGTGCTTTTCGACGATCGTGCCCGTGAACGGCGCGCGCAGTTCGTAGCGATTGAGCGCGCCGGACGCGGCCGACGCGTTCAGCGCGGCGAGCTTCTGGCGCGCGTTCGTCGCGGCGATTTCCGCCTCGCGCAGTTGCACCTGCGCCTGCAGATAATCCTGCTCGGCGGAGATCCGCTCTTCCCACAGGGTTTTTTCGCGCGCGTACGACGTGCGGGCCGCCTGCAGCCGGCGCTCGGCCGTCAGCAGCTCGCTGCGCCGGTCGGCGAGGTCCGTGCTCGCGATCACGGCGAGCAGCTGACCCTGCTTGACGTTCTCGCCGATCGACACCGCGACGCGTTCGACGATCCCCGCGACGCGCGGCACGACGTGCGCGGTGCGATCCTCGTTGAACTTGATCTCGCCGGGGAACTGGAAGCTCGTGACGATCTGCGCGGGGCCCGCGCGCGCGACGCCGATCTTCGCCGCGCCGACCTGCTCATTGGTCAGCGCGACCGCGCCGTCGGCGCGCGAGAACGGGAACGATGCGCTGCGCGCGCCGATCTTCACGTCGATCGACGCGTCGAAGACGTGCGGCTTCGCGATCGGCTGCGTCGACGTGTACTTCGCGCCGTCCGCCGAGAACGGCAGCGCGACGCGGCTGCCGTCGTAGCGGGTCAGCGTGGCGGAGACGCTCGCGCCTTTCGCAGCCGGCTTGCCGTCGACGAACGGGTAGACGATGAGGCGCGCATCGCCCGGCTTCTCCGACAGCACGATCTCGACGGACAGTGCGCCTTGCGCGAGCACGGTGCCGCCGTGCTGTCCGGCGGCGCCCGATGCGGCGTCGGCCCCGGATGCGGCCGGCGTGGAGACGGCCGGCGTGGACGGCGCGCGCGCGACCGCCAGCGCGATGACGAGAACGCCGGCTGCGGCCGCCCCGGCGAGGATCAGTTTCTTGCGTTGCATGGCGAGTTCTTCAGCGAAGTTGGGCGAGGGGGCGGGACGCGTCGCGCGACGGCGTGCCGACGAGGCGCTCGATGTCCGCATACGACTGATGCGCATCGGCGAGCGCCAGCACGTAGCGCGACTGCGCGTCGAACAGCGTGCGCTGCGCGTCGAGCACGTCGAGGAAACTGAACTTGCCGAGCTGGTAGCCGCGCGACATCGCATCGAGCGATTGCCGCGCGGCCGGCAGCACGTCGGCCTTCAAGCGGCGCGCTTCGCTGGCCGATCGCTCGTAGTTCGCGTAGGCCTGCGTCACGTCGAGCCGCAGGCGCGCGCGCTCCGCGTCGAAATCGGCGTTCGCCTTCGCGGCCTTGTGCACGGCTTCGAGGATCGCGCCTTGATTCGTGTCGAAGAGCGGCAGCGGAATCGACACGCCGACGACCGCCTGGTTGTCCGGCGCGCCGCCCGTGACGACGTGCTTGACGCCCGCGCTGACCGTGATGTCCGGCACGCGCTTCGCGCGCTCGATCGCGATCTGCGCGTTCGTGCGCAGCATGTCGGCCTTCGCCGCGCGCGCGAGCGGCGCGTCGTCGAGCCGGCCGAGCAATTGCGACAGCGGCTCGACGCCCGGCAACGCATCGAGATCGCCCGACGCGATGCGGCCGCGCACGTCGGCGCTGCCCGTCACGTTGGCGAGCCGCGCGAGCGCCGCCGACACGCGCGTCCGTGCGTTCGACAGCTCGATCTGCGCGGCCGTCTGAGCGACGCGCGCCTTCGTCGCCTCGACGGGCGACACCTTGCCGGCGCGCGCGCGCTTGTCCGCCATGTCGGCGGAGCGCGCGGCGATCGCGGCCGATTCCTCGGCGACCTGCGACTGCCGCTGCGCAGCGAGCAGGCCGTAGAACGCGCTCGACACGTCGGCGCGCAACGCGGCCGCGCGGCCGTCGAGCGACGCGAGCGCGAACTCGCGGCCGTACGACGCGGCTTCGACGCGCGAGCGCCGCTTGCCGCCCAGCTCGATCGTCTGGTTGAGCAGACCGGTCGTCGTCCGTTCCTGCCGGTCGAAGCCTTCCTGCAGGAGCGACACGGTCGGGTTCGGACGCGCGCCCGCCTGGACGAGCGCGCCGACGGACGCGTCGGCGCCGGACTGCGCGCTCTTCAGCAGCGGGTTGTTCGCGGCGGCGAGATTCAGCGCGTCGTCGAGCGACAGCGCGGGCGACGCGGCAAAAGACGCGGAAGACGCGGGCGAGGCGGGAGGCGCGACGGCGCCGGACGGCATGGCGGGCGACGGGTCGGGCGCGACGGCGGGCAGGGCGGACTGGGCTTGCGCCTGCACCGCCGACGCCGCGATCGCGGCCGACACGAGTGCGGCGAGGATACGCTTGGGCATGGATGATCGAGTCTGGGTGAAACGCGATCGATGCTACGGTCGTGCCGCAATGCAAACATGAGGCGAACATGACATTTTTGTCACGTTCGCGCGGGCGGGAGGGCCGGGCGCGCTTGACGCGGCGGGCGCGTCAGCGCGCCGGGTGAATCAAGCGGCCCCAGTGCGCCGGACGCGCCGACGCGCGAGCCATGCCGGACGTGCCGGACGCGCCGCGACGGCGCGCGAGCGCGCGCCGGAACGAGGGGAAGCGCACGCCGATCAGCCGCCGGTGACGGCCGAACGCACGCCGGCGGCGGTTTCGACGTCGACGGCAGGCCGGTTCGCGCCCGACGCGCCGCCGCCTCGTTGCGTGAGTTTCGCGCCGGCGCGGCACTCGGGCGCGCAATCGGGCGAAGGCGCGTCGCGA
The DNA here is from genome assembly GCF_000959365.1 of Burkholderia oklahomensis C6786. Lineage (NCBI taxonomy): Bacteria > Pseudomonadati > Pseudomonadota > Betaproteobacteria > Burkholderiales > Burkholderiaceae > Burkholderia > Burkholderia oklahomensis. The sequence continues at coordinate 2,097,424 of NZ_CP009556.1, read as the reverse complement.
TGCGGCTGCTGCTGGGGTGTTTCGGCGCGAATCGGCTTGCGTTCCTTGAACACGCGCTCGGGCATCCCGTGCGCGAATGCGGATGGTGCGGCGACGGCGAAGATCGCCGCGACGGCCATGAAAGTTGCTCGTTTCATCGAATGTCTCGCTCGGTGGTGTCGCCGGAACGGCGGGGACCCGTTCAGTGTGACGACGGCGCGGAGCGTGGCGATGACTGCGAGGTGACAAGTCTGTCAGGAACCGGCCGCGGGCCGATGGTCGTGCGGCTGTCCGTGGTCGAGCGAACGTCTTTCGTCGTTGCCGATGTGCGCGCCGGCCGCCTGGCGTTGCGTGCCGGAGTCGCGGGGCCGCGCATGCGTGGCCCCGCGACGCGTCGCGATGACGCACGCGGATCGGGACAGCGAACCTTCGGTCAAACGCAAACCCGGATTCGACATCCGCTCGGCCAGGAGCGAGCTTGCCGTCCGCGTGCGCCTGCATCGTCCGATCGTGGCGCCGTCAGCATCCACCGCGGCCGTCGGCGACGCCGAACGCGATGAGATTGCCGGCTATTTCGCGCAGCAGATGCTGCGTGAGCGCGCCGGCGCCGCCTTGGGCGAGGCGAAGCAATTCGATGAGATCTTGGGCAGCGACGCTCATGTTGGTCTCCTTCACCGCGGCGCCAATCGAGCGCCGCCGCAGAGCATGAAAATCTTTTTGTTGTGACGAAAGTATCGTCCACGGCTCGCGCCGATCCAATCAGCCGGCGACGAACTTCGCGTCATCCGGCGGAGCGGTTTGTCGGCGGTTTCCTACGCCATGCGCGGCGGAAGTCGTCGGGGTGGCGGCCGCGCGGCGCGCGTGGGAAGGGCGCCGCGAATGAAAGCGGTTCCGGAAGGGCGGCCCGCGCGGGCCGGCGCGAAATCGACGCGCCGAGCGACGCGAGCGCCGAGCCGATCGCCCGACGCGGCGATCACGGCGCACGCCCGCGCCCGAACCGGCCCGTGCGGGGCCGTTTATCCGACGCGCAGGATATAGTTCCAGCTTCCGGGGCTACGGCCCCATCGCTCCGGTCATACGGCATGCGTACCGTTTCGAAGTTGTGGAATGAGAACAGGAAATTGATCGCCTTCCTGTTCTTCATGGCGATCTTTCGCAGCGCGGTGGCCGACTGGAACGTCGTGCCGAGCGGTTCGATGCTGCCGACCATCCGGCTCGGGGACCGCATCGTCGTCGACAAGATCGCCTATGACCTGCGCGTTCCGTTCACGCACATCAGGGTCGCGCATCTGAGCGACCCGCGACGCGGCGATATCGTGACCGTCGATTCGTCGGCTGCGCACGAATTGCTCGTCAAGCGCGTGATCGGCCTGCCGGGCGACGTCGTCGAGATGCGGGACAACGTGCTTTACATCAACGGCGCGCGGGTGAGCTACCGGCCGCTCGGCAACGATCCGCTGTCGAGCGACGCAGGCGCGCGCGGCGAATATCTGGCCGAACGGCTGGCCGGGGCGGCGCATGTCGTCCGGCTTTCTCCCGATGCGCCGAGCCCGCGCAGTTCGTTCGGGCCGGCGGTCGTGCCAAAGGGCGCATACCTGATGCTCGGCGACAACCGCGACGACAGCGCGGACTCCCGCTATTACGGCTTCTTTCCGCGCGACGAAATCATGGGGCGCACGCGTCGCGTGGCGTTTTCGCTCGATCCGTCGCGGTTCCATATGCCGCGAGTCGACCGGTTCGGGGCGCGCCTCGACGGCGCGCCCGGTTGAGCGGGAATCGAATCGCCGGCGGGTCGGGCGTCGGATGCGGCCACGCCCTCGACGCGCGGGAACGCCGGCGAACGCGCGTCGAGCCCGCGCCGCGCGCGATCGACCGGAATCGCCGCCCGATCGCGCCCGGCTATGCCTTGTAGCCGATGTTGCGCAGCAACTCCTTCCGCCAGCGCACGTCCTCGTCGTTTTCGACGCCGAGCGGCGGGAATCCGTCGACCACGCCGAGAATGCTGCGCCCTTGATCGGTCTGCGCGACGACGATCTCGGTCGGGTTCGCGGTCGCGCAGAAAATCCGGCAGACCTCGGGCACCGCCTTGATCGCATTCAGCACGTTGACCGGATAGAAACCGTCGCCGAGAAAGACGACAAAGCAGTGACCGGCGCCGATCGCGGTCGCGTTCCTGCACGCGAGCTCGGTCAGCGCGGCATCGGTGCCGGAGCGGCGCACGAGGCGCTTGCCGGACGCTTCGCAGAACGCGATGCCGAACTTGATGCCGGGCACGGTGCCGACGAGCGCCTCGTGGATGTCCTCGACCGACTTGATGAAATGCGTCTGGCCGAGAATGAAATTCATCGTCTCGGGCTTGTCGATCGCAACGCAAAGCAATTGAAGCATGTCGCACCTCGTCTCGTGATGACGCGAATGCATCGACGCGCATGAACGGCGCGGATCGGATCGCTTTCCAGCTTAGTACGCGGTTTCGGGCGGTGAAAGCGCGGTGCCGGCCGGCGTCGTCATCTATCCTTGTGGTAGGCCGGGCTGCCGGCAGTGCAGAGCGGCCGGCGCGAGGTGGCGAAGAAGGGGGAAGATCATGAACGTGCGACAGGGTTTCGTCGACTGCGTGGGACGTACGCCGCTGATCCGCCTGGCGAAGCTCAGCGCGGAGACGGGCTGCGAGATGCTCGGCAAGGCCGAGTTCATGAACCCGGGCGGATCGGTCAAGGATCGCGCGGCGCGCTACATCATCGAAGACGCCGAACGGCGCGGCACGCTCAAGGCGGGCGGCACCGTCGTCGAGGGCACGGCCGGCAACACGGGCATCGGACTCGCGCACATCTGCGCGGCGCGCGGCTATCGCTGCGTGATCGTGATTCCGGAAACGCAATCGCCGGAGAAAATGGAAGTGCTGCGCACGCTCGGCGCGGACGTGCGCCCGGTGCCGGCCGCGCCGTACAAGGACCCGAACAACTATCAGAAGATAGCCGGGCGGCTCGCGGCCGAGCTCGACAACGCAATTTGGGCCAACCAGTTCGACAACCTCGTCAACCGCCAGGCCCACTACGAGACGACCGGGCCGGAGATCTGGCGCGATACCGCGGGCACGGTCGATGCGTTCGTCTGCGCGACGGGAACGGGCGGCACGCTCGCCGGCGTGAGCCGCTATCTGAAGGAACAGAATCCGCAGATCCGGATCGTGCTTGCGGATCCGCACGGCAGCGGGCTCTACAGCTTCGTGAAAACGGGCGAAATCAAGGTGGAGGGCAACTCGATCACGGAAGGCATCGGATCGAGCCGCGTGACGGCCAATCTCGAGGGCGCGTCGATCGACGACGCGGTGCGCATCGACGACCGCCTCTGCGTGACGATGGTCTACCGGCTGCTGCGCGAAGAGGGCCTGTACGTCGGCGGATCGAGCGGGATCAACGTCGCGGCGGCCGTCCGGCTCGCGCAGCAGATGGGGCCGGGCCATACGATCGTGACGCTGCTTTGCGACCGCGGCGACATCTATCGCACACGGCTCTTCAACCGCGAATGGCTGCGGGAAAGGGGGCTCGAGCCGTCATAGGAGCGGCGATGCCGCATTGTTCGGACGAGCGAAGGCGACCTATTCTAGAAAGACCCTGCCAACCGGCGGCGATCAACGTTTGTTAGACGGAGGTGTGCCATGTCGATGTCCGTCACCCTGCAGGACTGCCTGCGCCAGAAGGCTTCGCGATACGAAGTCATTCATCATCCGTACAGCCACTCGAACATGGAGGCCGCCGCGGCGGCGCACATTCCGGGCGATCGACTCGCGAAGACGGTGCTGCTCGAAGACGCGCAGGGCTACGTCGCGGCCGTGCTGCCGACGACGCACGCCGTGCGGCTATCCGAGCTTTGGGCCCAGACCGGGCGCCATCTCGTGCTCGCGAAGGAAGTCGAGCTGCGCGAACTGTTCAAGGATTGCGACGTGGGGGCGCTGCCGCCCGTCTGCATGGCCTACGGGATGCAAACTTTCCTCGACGAAAGCCTTGCGCAGCAGCCGGACGTGTATTTCGAGGCCGGCGATCACGAGGAACTGGTCCACATGGATCGCGACGAGTTTCTTTCGCTGATGGACAAGGCCGAACGGGCGAGCTTCTCGCACAAGATTCAGGGGGTGGTGTCTTGACGAGCGCCGTGTGCCGCTGAATCCGTCGGAGAGCGGCCATCCCCGATGCTCGGTGAACGCTGCGGGAAACGCGGCGCGATTCGTGCGTGTTTCGCATGCCGAATCGTCCGGTTCGCGCGGGGCATCGAGCAATGCGCGCGGCGGCGTCGCGTCGCCGGTCAGTTCATGGCCGCGCCGCGACGGGCGGGATGCGTGTCGGCGGAGCAACGTATCCGGATCAGCGGTCGCCGCCTCGATTGCGCGTGACGATCGAGCCACGTGCTGTCGTTCGTCCATTCGATGAACGCGCCCCCATCACGCAATGCGTTAAATTCGCGCCGACCCGTCCGGCAAGGCGCTCGATCGCCGTGTCGCCGTCGACCGTCGATCTCCCCGGCAAGGCGGATTTTCGACTTCCTCGACGAGAAGGCTTCGCCAATTGCACCGTCGATCAGCGCGGTCGATCAGCACGGTCGTTCAAGGCGGTATTTCAACCCACTTGCAAGCATCCAGCGGATCAGTGGCGATTCGACATGGTTGCTGGCCGTCACTTCTGGCGCGCCCAGATTGCCTCTGCCGCAATGCAGGCGCTCTCGTCGTCGGCGGCGCCGGAGCCTGCCGTGACGCTATCGCCGCGCGAGCGTCAGGTGCTCAATCGGGTGGTCCGGGGCCGCACGAGCGCCCGCATCGCCGAGTGGTTGCACCTGTCGGTCGAGACCGTGGAGACGTATCGCCCGCGCCTGATGCGCAAGCTCGGCGTCGGCGACATCACCGGTCTCATGCGGCTTGCCTCCAACGAAGGGATGCCCGACACCGGGAACGGCTGACAGCTTTCCTCGGTATTCCAGTGAATGCCTGCTCTCGAGGAGGAAATGATGGACGAAGTCCTGTTCGCTACGGATGACGCGATCTGCACGATCACCCTCAACCGGCCGGCGCACCGCAACGCCGTCGACGGTCCGACCGCTTCGCGGCTGAGCGAGGCGTTCGAGCGGTTCGAGGCCGATGCCGCGCTCGGGGTCGCCATCCTGACGGGCGCCGGAGGCAACTTTTGCGCTGGCGCCGACCTGAAGGCGGCCGGCGATCCCGCGCGGCGCAACGCGCTCGACGCGACAGGAGGCGGTTCGGGGCCGATGGGACCGAGCCGCATGGCGCTGTCGAAGCCTCTCGTCGCCGCGGTATCCGGCTACGCGGTCGCGGGCGGGCTGGAGCTCGCGCTGCTGGCCGACATCCGCGTCGCGGAGGAGGGCGCCATCTTCGGCGTGTTCTGTCGGCGCTGGGGCGTACCGCTGATTGACGGCGGAACGGTCAGATTGCCGCGCATCGTCGGCATGGGACATGCGATGGACATGATTCTGACCGGACGTCCTGTCGACGCATCGGAAGCCAAGGGCATGGGGCTCGCCAACTATGTCGTGCCGAAGGGCGAAGGGCTGTCGCACGCGACACGCATCGCCCGACAGATTGCCCGATTTCCTCGGCAGTGCATGCTGACAGACCGGCGCTCCGCATACGATCAATGGAATTTGTCTCTGGCGGAAGCGCTGCGCGAGGAGGGGGCGAGGGGCGCGCCGATCGTTCTTGCGGAAGGCGTGGCCGGTGCCGAGCGCTTTAGCGCCGGAGAAGGGCGTCACGGAACATTTTTCGACTGAAGCGCTTCACCGCCCGTGGTCGAAGCAAGTGCGGCAACGGGACCGTCGGCGCGCTTTGAAGTTCATCCATGAGAATGCTGGGGAGGCGGACATGCCGAAGACCGCGATGGACAGCGTGGTGGCCGCAGTGAACGGAATTCTCGGAGCCGGGCTGGCGTCGGCATTGGCGGCGCTCCTGGCGAGCGCCACGTTCGCCATGGGGCCGGCGCGGGCGCAGCCTCCGTCGTTCGAGACGTTCGCCGTCCCGGCCGGCAGCGCGCCGCACGACGTCGCACCGGCGCCCGACGGCACCGTGTGGTACACCGCGCAGGCGCGGGGCGCGGCCGGACGGTTGGATCCGCGTGGCGGCAAGACCGACTGGGTCCCGCTGGGTGACGGCGCCGCGCCGCACGGCGTGATCGTCGGCCCGGATCGGGCGGCGTGGATCACGGACGGCGGCCAGAACGCGATCGTCCGCGTCGACCCGAAGACACTCGCCGTCACGCGTTTCCCGTTGCCGAAGGACCGGGCGAACGCCAATCTGAACACGGCGGTCTTCGACAAGCGCGGGCATCTGTGGTTTACCGGACAAAGCGGCATCTACGGCGAGCTCGACCCGGCGAGCGCCAAAATGCGCGTCTTCGATGCGCCGCGCGGGCGCGGGCCTTACGGCATCTGCGTGACCCCTGACGGCAGCGTGTACTTCGCGTCGCTGGCCGGCGGCTATCTCGGCCGTATCGATCCCGCGAGCGGCGCGGCGCAGATCATCGATCCGCCGACACCGGATCAGGGCGCACGCCGCGTATGGTCCGATTCGAAAGGGCGGGTCTGGGTCAGCGAGTGGAACGCGGGGAAAGTCGGCGTGTTCGATCCGGCGACGCATCGATGGCGCGAATGGCGGCTGCCTGGCCAGGATCCGCATGCGTACGCGATATTCGTCGACGACCGCGACATCGTCTGGCTCAGCGAATGGAGCGCCAACGCGCTCGTGCGCTTCGACCCGCAAGCGGAGCAATTCGAAGTGTTGACGCTGCCGCGCCCGCACGCGAACGTACGCCAGATGATGGGCCGACACGGGGAAGTCTGGTTGTCCGAATCCGGCACCGATCATCTGCTGCGCTACCGGTCTCGCGCGGCGGATGCCGGCAGCCGCCGATGACGCACGGAGACGGAGATATTTTCCGATGTAGCGAAACGCCATGAGCCCGCGAGGGCCATTTCAGATGAATCGGAGTGCAGCGGCCGCCGGAATGAGGCGACGGCCGGTGAATCGCCGGCCGAAGGAACACGCGGGCGCCGGTGCCTGCCGGGGTTTCGCAGCGGCCAGTGAGCCGCCCTGAGGCATGCATTCGACCACCATCAGGCCATCAGGCGATCGTGCTGGATGTGCGGATGACCGCATCTGCCCGGGCTACTGCCCCAAGCGCTCCCGAAGGAACTCGATGAAGCGCCGGGTCTTCGCTGGAAGCAAACGCGTTTCGGTGATCGCGTAGACGGGTACCGGCGCGCCTTGCCACTCACCGACCGGCGCCGGACGGTCGCCCGCCGACCTGACAGGGCGGGCGAATCGACCCCGGAGCTGTCCTTCACTGGCCGCACTGCGCATCGAACGACTGCCGGGTCAGCGGGCGCGCCCCCGATCCTGCCTGCGCTTGCGGCGCCGCAGCGCCGACAGAAATCAAACGGCCGTACCTGGAGCGCCGCGACGCGCGAGGAATCGGTCCAGTTGTCCCGCGAACGCCTTGCTGTCGCGTGGACTGTATGGCGCCGGACCACCCGTGTCGATGCCCGTGCTGCGCAATTGATCCATCATCGCGCGCATCGTCAGACGCTCCTCGATATTTTCACGGCTGAACCAGCTTCCGCGCGGGTCGAGCACATAAGCGCCCCGATCGAGGGCAGCGGAAGCGAGCGGTATGTCCGCGGTTATCACCAAATCGCCAGCCGTCACCAGTTCGACGATGCGGGCATCGGCGGCATCGAAGCCCGCCGGCACTTGCAGCGCCTTGATAAAGCGCGAGGGCGGCGTGCGTAAATATTGGTTCGCGACCAGCGTCACGCACACTTCGGCACGTCGCGCGGCCCGAAACAACATGTCCTTGATGACGACCGGGCAGGCGTCTGCGTCAACCAGCATTTGCATTGCAGTCTTTCCGATACATGAGATGCACGATCCTACATCACAGTCGGCGCGCATCCTGTCGTGGACGAGAGGGGCAGATCCCCAGGCGGTCGAGCGCCGACGCCTATCTCGGCCGCCATCCCGGCCGGCGAAACCTGTCGCGCGCGCCGGCGCAATCGGTTCGAACGTTCGCTATCGGGCAGCCCGTTCATTCACCCGAATGCCTGCATCGAAACCTTCCGCGACGATATCGGCGCGCCTCGAAGCCGCGATGCATTCGACGTGACTATCCGGATATCGCGCCAGAAATGCGGGCAGCACATCGCATCGCGCACAAGCGGTTTCGCCGCGCTCCGGGGCGCACCGATCCGGACCGTTGCGCAAGGGCGGATTGGCGATCAAGCGAAGCGCGCGGGGCGGATGTCTTTTCAAAGCGACCGGGTTGGCGCGAATGTCTTGCGTCGGGCGTCGACGTTTGCGCGTTACTTCTGGAATGTGCCGAGCAGCTCGGCGTGCGCCACCACATGGCCTTGCATCGCCTTCTCCAACGCGGCCTTGGTGGGCTTGTGAAGATCGGGCAGCACCGTGTCGAGCGCGTACAGCTTGTGGAAATAGCGGTGACGGCCAACCGGCGGGCAGGGGCCGCCATACGCGGTGCGCTGGAAGTCGTTGGTGCCCTGAAGCGTGCCCGCCGGAAGTGCGTTCGCGGCGACGCCCTCCTGCAAACCGGGAGCCGTCGGCGGGATGTTGTAGAGCACCCAGTGGACCCATGTCATTCGCGGCGCGGCCGGGTCGGGCGCGTCGGGGTCGTCGACGATCAGCGCGAGGCTTTTCGCATGGGCGGGCACCCCGGACCACGCGAGCGGCGGCGACACGTCCGCGCCCTTGCAGGTGTGGCGCCCGGGAATCTCGCCTCCCTGATGGAAGGCTTGCGAGGTGAGAGTCAAGGCCATCGTGCGCTCCTCTGCGTCGGTCTGCGCCGCCAGTCCGGCGGCGCAGATCAGCAAGATCAGAATCGATGCTGCGCGACTGCGCATCGCATGTGCTCCATCGGGTTCATCTGCGGCGATCGCGAGCGGCGATCGCGAAGCGCGAGAGCGGTCGGATATTCCGCGCCAACGCTCTTCGATCCGCGTTTGTCCGGGCGTCGCAGCATCATTCGGGCATCTAAAAAGCTAGTGCAGGTTGGGGCCCAAATCAACTGGCGCGCCGTGCTCCAGCAATGAGGCGGAAATGTGCTCCCGTCGGACAAATGGCAAAGCAAGCGATGTGTTGACCGATTTTCCGCGCTGATCGACCGCGCCCCCTACGTTTGTCATCAAGCAACGAAGCAACCGGCATGCCTTCATCGCGAGCGACGCGGTCAACGTCGATCCGATGACTGCTCCGACCGATCTCCCGCCGGCCGCGACCATGGAACGAACGCCGGTTGAACTTTGGACGCTGCCATCCACGCGACATCGTGCCGGACGACGGGAGCAGGGTGCCGCCAAGCCTGTGATTCACGCGGAGCGGCCATCCGGTGCGACCGTTCGGCGGGCGACGGAAACCGTCCGGGCCCGGGAAGTTCCCGCACCGCGCTCGAATATCCGCGGCAAACACCGCCTAGAGTCGCTCCAGCGTGTTGTGATCCGCTTCTCCGCCGAAGTACTTCTCCAGCGCTTCCACGAATACCGCGTTGTCCGGAGTTGCATGCGCGAACAACGTGACCGACGACCTGAACTTCAGGTCATCCGGATATCCGAAAATCGCCTGGATCGAATGGTCTTCGACATCGTTGACGAGCCGTGTGCATTCGCGCAGCCGTGCGCCGAGCAGCGGATGCCGTAGATACGCCGCGGCTTCGTCCAGCGTCGAGATCGCATACCGTTGTGCGATCGCGCTGTCTCCGAGTCCTTCGATCTGCGGGAACACGAACCACATCCAGTGACTTCGCTTGTGCCCGTTCCTGAGCTCGTCGCATACCTGCGCATATACGGGGCCCTGTGCGTCGACAAAGCGCTGAAGATCATAGGGGGCGTCCATGTCGCCCTCCGTCCTTTCCGGCGCGGCAAGCCGCGCGAACGATCATTGTGGGCGTTGCGTCGATGGCGCGCAAACGCGCGCCACGGCCGCGAGCGCGCTCGATTTCGCTTCGCGCCCCGGAAAACATGAGCGAACGAATGCGTCGCGCTGCGATCGTTCGCCGGGCGCGAACGCGCGCACGCCGTCGTATGGCCGCGCGCCGGCTACGGGCGTAGCATTGAGACTCAGGCCAGCCGCGATCCTCGCGGATCGGCGGTGCGCCATGGTCCCGTCGCGGCCGGCCATGCGCAAGTGGGCTGGCAAAGGAGTGTCGATGCGCTCGCAAGCGACGTCCGTCTCGCGTCTAAGGCGCTATGCAATCACGGCTGCGGTCGTCGTCGCCAGCCTGATCGTCATCGGGCGCATCACCGGCGTCCTGGTCGACTGGCTATGGTTTTCCTCGATCGGCTATGTTGCCGTTTTCTGGACGATCCTGTCCGCCAGGGTGCTGCTGTTTGTCGTCGTGCTCGCCGCGTCGGCGGCCGCGATCGGCGCGTCGGGGTTCCTGGCGCATCGTTACGCGACGCGCCTCGATATCTGGCAAGTGGAAGTCGGATCGTCGACGCGTACGGAGGAGGCCGTCAGAGCGCTGGCGGGACAGGTCGCGTCGCGCATTCCCTGGCGCGCCGTCATCGCCGGCAGCGCTGTCCTCCTTGGGCTGGCCATCGCCGGCAACGCAATGTCGAGCTGGGACATCGCGCTTCGCTTTCTTCATCAGGTGCCGTTCGGCGAGCGCGATCCGATCTTCGGCAAGGACATCGGCTTCTATCTGTTCTCGCTGCCCGTCTGGATCGTGCTCAAGAATGGGCTGCTGCAACTGGTCTTCTGCTGCGCGGTCGTCGCAGGCGGAGTCTACTGGCTGCGCGGCGACGTCATGTTCCGGCCGCGGAAGGGGCTTTCGTCCGCGGCTGCCGCCCACGGTTCGGCGCTGCTGGCACTGTTCTTCTTGCTGAAAGCGTGGTCCTGGTGGCTCGACCGCTTTTTGCTGCTCTACGACAACAACGGCGTCGTGGTCGGCGCCGGCTATACCGATGTCCACGTCGTGCTGCCCGTGCTGTGGCTGCTCGTCGGCCTTGCCGCGGTCTCGGCCGTCGCCTTGTCGGTCAACGCGCGCCGGCCCGGCTATCGGCTGCCCGCCGCCTCGGTGCTGTTGGTGTTCGGCAGTTCGTTCGTGCTCGGCCTCATCTATCCCGCGCTGTTTCAGCGCTTCTACGTCAAACCGAGCGAGCTGCAGCTGGAGACGCCCTACATCGAACGCAACATCGCGCTGACGAGGCTGGCCTACGGTCTCGCGCAGATCGCGGTCAAACCGTTTGCGGCCGAGGAGGGCTTGAATCTCGCGTCGCTGCAAGCCAATCGCGCGACCATCGACAACATCCGCCTTTGGGATGTGCGGCCGCTGATGGATACCTACGCGCAGTTGCAGGAGATCAGGACTTACTACAAGTTTTTCTCCGTGGATATCGACCGCTACCCGCTTGACTCCGGTTACCGGCAGGTCATGCTGTCGGCACGCGAACTGGAGCCAGCGATGCTTCCGGGGAACGCCCGGACCTGGGTCAACCTGCATCTCCTGTTCACTCACGGCAACGGCGTCGTGATGTCGCCCGTCACCGAGAAATCCGCGGAAGGTCTGCCTTCGCTCTATCTGCGGGATATTCCGCCCGTCGCCGACGGCGGGCCGGCGATCCGCGAGCCGCGCCTCTACTTCGGAGAAGGCGAGCAGGGCTATGTCATCGTGAAGGGCAGCGTGCCCGAATTCGACTACCCCAAAGGAGACAGCAACGTCTACACCGCTTACAGCGGGCGCGACGGCGTCGCCATCGGCAGCATCGCGCGACGCAGCCTATTCGCGTGGCAGCTCGACGATCCCAATATCCTCCTGACCCGCTACGTCACGGGCGAGAGCAGGATCCTGCTTCATCGCGACATTCGGGACCGGATACGCACGATCGCGCCGTTTCTCACCCTCGACCATGACCCGTATCTCGTTGCGAGCAACGGACGCCTTTTCTGGATGCAGGACGCCTATACCACCAGCCGATGGTTTCCGTACGCCCCGCCGGGTACCGGCGACGGCGGCAATTACATTCGCAACGCGGTCAAGGTGGTGGTCGATGCGTACAACGGCACGGTCGATTTCTACGTCAGCGATCCTGCCGATCCGCTCGTGCGGACTTACCAGCGCATCTTCCCCGGCATGTTCAAGCCGCTCGAGGCGATGCCGCAGAATCTTCGGCAGCATATCCGCTACCCGGAAGACCTGTTTCTGATCCAGGCGAATCTCTACCGTGCATACCATATGGATGCACCGGAAGTCTTCTACAACCGCGAGGATCTCTGGCAGTTTCCTCGGGAACTGGCCGATATCGACGGTGGAGACGCCGCCGGCACGCGGATGGCGCCGTACTACATGATCATGCGATTGCCTGGAGACGCGCGCGCCGAGTTCGTTCTCATGCTGCCGATGGTCCCGAGCCAGCGCGAGAACATGATCGCCTGGCTGGCGGCGCGTTGCGATCCGCCCGGGTACGGCAAGCTGATCGTCTATACCTTCCCCAAGGACAAGCTGGTCTACGGGCCATTTCAGATCGAGGCCCGCATTCAGCAGAATACCGAGATCTCGCAGCAGATCTCGCTGTGGAATCAGATGGGCTCACGCGTCATCCGCGGCCATCTCGTGGTTGTGCCGATCGAGAACTCGATCCTCTATGTCTCTCCGCTTTATCTGCGCGCGGCGTCCGGTCAGCTCCCCGAGTTGAAGCGCGTGATCGCCGCCTACGGCGACCGTGTCGTGATGGAAGAAACCCTGAGCGAGGCCCTCGCGGCGCTCTTCAAGGAGACGGCTCCGATGGCAGCGCCGGCCCGGGGCGCGACGGATGCGCGCGCTCGCGAAGCCCTTGCGCATTATGACCGTGCCATCGAGCGGCTGAAGGCGGGGGACTGGGCAGGCTTCGGTTCGGAACTCGAGGCCCTCCGGCCGCTGCTCGAGGAGCTGGGCGCCGACCATGCCGGGAATCAGAAGGGAGTGAGGGGGGAATGAAAGGGCGCCTGTTCGATCCGATGGGTTGGCGGTGCGTTTTCGTTTTTTGTATCGCAGCCAGCGACGGCGTTCGGCGGCGATTCAGCGACGACACGGGGACAGCAACGGGCTTACGGACTTTCGCCCGCAGACTTCGAGCGACACTGTTTTTCAACTCGCTCGCTAGTGCCTCGGGATTCGGGGCGATTCAAAATTTGCTGCGTCGGATAGAGGACGAATGAGCCGGTTACGCTGGCGTTCGCCAAGGTAGCCGGATCAATCCAGTTCGCTCCGTGGGCCACAGGTGCCTTGGTCCGTTTCGCCGGACTCTTCGGCGCGCATGGTGACGAAAGCATTGAGGACGTTTACGAGGCGTTCACCACGCAAAGCGACGGCGCGTCTACTACAAGATTGCCGAGCATAAAAAACGCCTGCTCGAGGCAGGCGTGTCGAGGGAGATGGTTTTGGGCTTGCTACGCAGTTGCCGAGCGCGTCACTGTCAGGGACAGGGCTGCTTTGGTTGCCCGGAGCGTCGCAAGCAATCTGCTCAAGAAATTTGACATAAGGTAAATTATCGACATTTCTGGTGTGTAGAGGCTAGATAGAGATGTCCGCTTTTGGCTACATAGAAATGTCCGTACATGGACGCTCCCGGCTTGCCAAGCATTCAGTTCATGACGACATGAAGGTAGATTGCAACCGTACATTCGGACTTTGGTTGCGGCGATGCCGCTGTTCCTGATGGGTTCCGCTGGTCGGTTCCCCGTCGCTTTGGCGCACTCGCAGGTGCTCGGACATTTTCGGGTTCTACCGACCACGGTCTGACCTGTTTGCCATCACGTCATGACTGCCTGAGCAATCGGTGGTTGGTTTTCCTGCCGTACTTCCTGTACCGAATCGGCCGGACTGGTTACGCAGCAGCACCAGCGGATGGATAACCGGCCCGGTATTCTCTGTCGTGCGCCCAGAGCGCCCATACGGTCCGGGCGATTTTGTTTGCCAACGCAACGGCGGCCACATTGTGGTTACGGCGGCGGATCAGCTCGTGCACCCAGCCCTCACAATTGCCTTTTCGTCTGGAAGCAAAAATCACCGAACGCGCGCAGTGAATCAGCAATGTTCGCAAATAGGAATCGCCTCGCTTGCTGATGCCCAGCAGGTTTTGTTTCCCGCCACTCGAGTGCTGTCGCGGCACCAATCCGAGCCACGCCGCAAGCTGCCGTCCGTTCTCGAAGTGTTTGGCGTCACCGATGGTGGCCACCAGCGCGGTGGCCGTAACTGGACCGATGCCAGGTATCTTTTCCAACTTTTTCGCCAGATCTCTATTGCGATGCCACGCCTTGATTTGAGCGCTTTTCGGGCCGCGTAAGCTGTCCGGCCGCCGGGTGTCCGGCGCCGGAGGCTGCGATGGCTGCAACGGAGCGGATCACGATGACGATGCGCGAGCTGGACAGGTTCAAGGTCATTCAGGACGTAGCCGACGGCAAGCTCAAGCCATGGCGTCGGTCTGCAAAAGCGGGTGAACCAAACGTGAGCGCCCTGCCCGTTCAGGCACCGACCTTCGACACCGTGTAACGGTCAAAACGAGGAAAGAGACGCAGCAAACCCAACCTTAAAACCGCACATCTTTATCTTCATCGAGTTCCCCCTGCCTCTCGGATAAAAGAGAACTCACATGTCGAATGGCTACACAATCCGTCTCAGGTCAGGGATACATTTACTGCGAGAATATTCGAGATGCGAAACTATAGGGAAGTGCATTTTCTATATTTAAATTAATAATTTGATTTGTTTGTTATAAATCAGTTGCTCGATGCTAATTCCCCGTGATTTTAGATTTATTCACGCAGAATCCGTACTGCGCCCTTGGTTCGCTAATCGCCCTCCATTTTGCGCACTATCTCTTCAGCAAACCGCCGGCAGAATGAATGTGACTATCCGTCGTGCATGGTGCTGAATTCTCGAACGATATCGACGACCAGGAATTATGGAACTCAAAAGAATGCTCTCAACCGCCACGGCCTGCGTGGCGCTACTCTCTGCTTCGGTCGCGCAAGCCGTGATCATAAGTCCTCCTGGTAGTGGAGGAGCGCCGATGCCATTTACCGCAAGCGGGCCCGCCACAGTCAGTAAAGCAGGGATACCGATTGGATGTACGGTCGTATTCACTGGCACTATCGATGGCGCCGGTAAACTCCTCATCACCAGTGCAAGTTTCAGTGGCTCGGCGCTTTGCAAGGTCATCAAGGCCAACGCAAGCGTCACGTCGCCCTGGAGTGGTCAAGTCGATAGCCCAATTCAATTGACGCTCGACAACGTGTCGGTCAACGTTAGCGCGCCGTTTGTGGGGGGGCAATGCGGTCCCAGCAAAGTAACGGCGCAAATACGCGAGTCCGATGGCGAAACCATAATTGGTCTGAATAGCATCACTCTGTCTGGCGGTTGCAGCATGACGGGCGCGTTAACGACGAGTCCGTACATGCACATTTCGCCATAATTGACCAGCACGACTTTTCGCTGAACGTCACGATTGAAACCAACACGCCCGTCATTGTGGCGGGCGGTCTGTAATCGGTCACTCCCCGACGTTCTTGCGATCTCAGGCGATCTGATACAGAGGCGAGCGCAGCGGATTGTCGGCGAAGCCTTGTTTCCAGATGCGCGGCGTGAGTTCATGCACGCGCGAAGCCGGATGCTGGCGCACGCGCTGCAGCATGTCGACCAGATAATCGTAGGGATCGATATCGTGCAGTTTGCACGTCACCAACAGGCTTTGCGCGATGCCGATCTGCTTGGCGCCGAGCTCGGTCCAGTAGAACATCCAGTTCTTCCTGCCCATCGGAATGGCACGCAACGCGCGCTCCAATGAACTCGTATCGATCTCGACATCTGGATCGTCCAGATACAGCGACAGGCCGTCGCGACGCTCGCGCACGCAGGGCCCGCGCTTTCGTGAACGATCGAAGCAAGCGACCGGACATCGATCGTCACGTCAGCGAACAAAACCAGTGCAGAATTTCGGAGGCCTTGTCGGTCGCCACCGAGCCTCACACTATCGCACGAACGTGCGCACGCGTACCGCCGCACGCCGTCGAACCGACGGCATTCCGGGGCGGCAAGCCCGTGGCTTGTCGATAACGCGAGGATTTTCACGGCAGTACCGTGGCCCACGGCGGCGACTGACGTCTCGTCGTCCCGCCGCGCCCGTCTACGCGCTCTCCCCCGGCCACCAAGGCTCCGGCGCGGACCGGATCAGATAATCGTCCAGGTTCTTGCCCTCCAGCCATTTCGGGCAGGCGCCGCGGCCCGTCCACGATTTGCCCGATGACGGGTCGTAGTACTTGGCCGGCAGCTTCTTCGGCTTGTCCTTCACAAAGCCCGCGGCCCTCAGCAGCTCCAGCTCCGTGATGCCGTATTCCTTCACCTGTTCCCGAATGGCGGCCAGCACCTCCGCCTTCTCTTTCTTCCTGGCTTCCTCTAGAAGCAAGTTGACGTGGCCGAGCTGCTTCTGCAGCGAGTGAATTTTGCTGGTTGTCACGTGATGTGTGTCTTTATCGATACGCTGCCCGCGCTCCGACGGGCATGCGGATTTCTGTCCTATTGCGGAGCCTGCTCGGACTTTGCCGATTGTGACGGCGCCTTTGCCGGGCGACGCGCCTTCAGCATTCGCGCGCGCTTCGCATCGGCCGGCGATACCCGCCCCGCTTCGCCGCCCGTCAAATCGATGCGTACGGCGCCGTCGACGAGGCACGTCCAGTAACGGTTGCCGCGGCACCAGGTCTTCATCGCGTCCCGCAACTCCGCCTCGTTCGAGCCGAGCTCTTGCGCACGATTGATCAAGTCCTCGAGAATGCCGACCTTGAGCGGCACCTTGGGCGCCGGATTTCTCGGGAAAGCCACGGGAAACCGCTTCTGGAGTTTCGCGATCGTCAACAGCACCGGATCCGTCGAGCTCGGCGAAGTCGCCTGCTTGGCATCCCGCTTCCGCGGTTTCTTCGCCGCCCGTTCCCGTTCGGCGTCTCTCGCAAGTTGATCGCGCAACGACGCAAGTTGCTCAAAGCCCATAACTTCCAGCCCACTGAAAAATAAGCCGAGATTGTAGCAGTCGACGGCGCGGCGTTCTCGTAACCCTATTGGCGAGCGTCTGTATCGACGTTGGCGACCGCCTTCGATGAGAATCGTCCGAAGACGAACTGGCAACGCCGCCGCCAGAATGCGTAATGCTCACACCGCATATCGCCGTCATCATCCGACTTTCCGCACCCAAACCAAAAACAGCATAGCGAAGAACCGCAGCAAGCGCTGCCGTGCCTCGCCGCCGTCGCCCGTGCATCGCGCGGCCTGACGGCTGCGGACTGCACGCCCGAGGATCGCGCGGCCATACGGCGATACATTAGCAGGCATGCGAGATGCTCGGTGCGCCGCGCGTGCCGCATCGCCCGCCACGCCGCTCGACGCGCGGATCGTCGACGCCGCGCGGTCGCCGCGTGATGAAATCACGATGAAAACGCTATTATCGCGTCCTTTGCGTCCATTCGTGCGCGCGTCCGCAGGCCGCCCTTCCATTCCACAAAACGATACGACAACGACATGACAAACACTTTCGAACGCGTGGATGGCGCCGCGCGGCATCTGGTTGCGGCCCGTCGCGCCGGCGTCGCCGGCGCGCTTCTGCCGGACGCCTGCCGGCCCGACGACATCGAGACGGCCCTCGCGATCCAAAAACGCGTCGTCGAATTGCTGGGCGAGTCGGTCGGCGGATGGAAATGCGCGCTGCCGCCGCCGGGGCGCGTCGTCGTCGCGCCGATCTTGTCGTCGACGATCCATATGGCCCACACGTCGGCCGAACCGTTCCGGGGCGTCGCCGGTACGCCGACCGTCCGGATCGAACCGGAAATCGCCTTCGTGCTCGACCGGGATTTGCCGCCGCTCGGCCGGCCATACAGCGAAGACGAAGTGCGCGGCGCGATCCGCGAGACGCGTCTTGCGATCGAAGTGCTCGGCTGCCGCTATGCGGATCCGGCGCGCGCGACCGTGTTTGAATTGCTCGCGGACGGGCAGTTCAACCAGGGCTTGTGTGTCGGGCCGGTCGTGTCCGACGGCCTGCACGCCGCGCTCGACGCCATTGCGCTCGAGTTTCGAGGCGGGCTGACCCGGTCGATCGATGGCCGCCATCCGGACGGACATCCGTTCAAGCCGCTGCGGTGGCTCGTCAATTTTCTCGCGGCGCGCGGCGAATCCGTTCGGGCGGGCCAGATCGTGACGACCGGATCGTATGCCGTCGCGATCGACGTGCCGCTTGGCCAAGGGCTGACGGTGCGATTCGGCCAACTCGGCGGCCTATCGGTGGAACTGGTCGCCTGAGCCGCAAGCCGGGCGCGAAAGCGGCGCGCCGGTGAAGCGTTCGGCCGCCGCAACGGTCTTCAGGCGTTTGCGGACGCGTCGCGCCAATCACTGGCGGACGGCGCGCGCGTCGCCCGCCGCCCGCGCAGTATGGCGCCGCGCTCCGGTCAACGATCCGCCCGCGCACGCACACCGCGTGCCCGACCATTGCGCCGCATGGCCTCCGACGCGCGATCGGCCGACAAAATTCGCAAAAAACGACCGCTCGCACGCGTACGTTGACCGGCTCCGGATCAGATCAAGGCAAAATACGGGTTTTGCGCCCGTCGGGCTCAGATACGTGATGCCTGAACAGGACCTTCGACGCCCGCATGCGGCTCGTCCTGCGTCCGGCAGGACAGCTCGCCGTTCAGGCGGGCCCATTGGAGCTTTTCCCCATGACCGAACCGAACATTTCATTCGCCGGCAGGCTTTCGCTTGCCTTCGGCCTATTCTTCTCCGTGCTCGGCGACCGCGAGCTCGCGAGCCGCGCACGCCGGCTGCGTGAAGTCGATGCCCCACCGGCGCCGGCCGCGGCCCCCGTCGCGCCGCCCCAACCCGCCGCGGCGCCCGCGCCCGAAATCATCAAGGAAGCGAGCCCGGACGCGGCGCTTCAGCTGCTCGGGCTGCTCCAGCGCGACGCGCGCCTGATCGACTTCGTCGAGGAGGACATCGCCGGCTACTCCGATGCGGACATCGGCGCCGCCGCGCGTCTCGTGCATGACGGCTGTCGCGCGACGCTGCGCGAGCATTTCACGATCCGCCCGGTGCGCGACGAGGCCGAAGGCACCCGCGTGACGATCGGCGACGGCTTCGACGCCACCGCGATCCGTCTCACGGGCAACGTCGTCGGCAAGCCGCCGTTCAACGGCAGCATCAGCCATCGGGGCTGGCGCGTCGACGCGGTGCGGCTGCCGAAGCTGAACAAGGGGCACGACGCGACGATCGTCGCGCCGGCCGAGGTGGAGCTATGAGCGAGCCGCGCTATTCGATCGGCATCGATCTGGGCACCACGCATTGCGCGCTGTCGTACGTGGATCTCGCGGCCAGCGACGGCGAGAAAACGAACCTCGGCGTGCTGCCGGTCGCGCAGCTCACCGCGCCGGGCGCGATCGAATCGCCCGATCTGCTGCCGTCCTTTCTCTACCTGCCGCACCCGAACGAGCTCGCGCCGGGCGATCTCGCATTGCCGTGGGCGGCCGAGCGCGATTTCGCGGTCGGCGAACTGGCGCGCAGCCGCGGCGCGGGCACGCCGATTCGTCTGGTGTCGAGCGCGAAGAGCTGGCTGTGCCATCCGGGCGTGGACCGTCGCGCCGCCATCCTGCCGAGCGACGCGCCGCCGGAAGTCGCGCGCGTGTCGCCGCTCGAAAGCGCGGTGCGCTATCTGACCCACCTGCGCGAAGCATGGAACCACGCGCATCCCGACGCGCCGTTCGATCAGCAGGACATCACCGTCACGATTCCCGCTTCGTTCGATCCGGCCGCGCGCGAACTGACCGCCGAGGCCGCGCAGGCGGCGGGCTACGCGCGCATGACGCTGCTCGAGGAGCCGCAGGCGGCGCTCTATAGCTGGATCGAGAAAAGCAGCGGCGCGTGGCGCAAGGAAGTGAAGGTCGGCGACATCATCCTGGTCGTCGACGTCGGCGGCGGGACGACCGACCTGTCGCTGATCGCGGTCGTCGAACGCGACGGCAACCTCGAGCTGCATCGCGTCGCGGTCGGCGAGCACATCCTGCTCGGCGGCGACAACATGGACCTGGCGCTCGCCCACGTCGTCGCGCGCAAGCTCGCCGCGCAGGGCACGCAGGCGGATCCGTGGCAGTTGCGCGCCCTCACCTACGCGTGCCGCAGCGCGAAGGAAACGCTCTTGAGCGATCCGGCGACGGACGCGGTGCCGCTCGTCGTGCCGAGCCGCGGCTCGAAGCTGATCGGCGGCTCGGTCCGAACCGAGCTGACTCGCGCCGAACTGACGCAGACGATCCTCGAAGGCTTCTTCCCGCAAGTCGACGCGTCGGCGCGGCCCGTGAGCCGCACGCGCGCCGGCCTGACGCAGCTCGGCCTGCCCTATGCGCAGGACGCCGGCATCACGCGGCATCTCGCGGCGTTCCTCGGCCGGCAGGTCGCCGCGCTCGCGGAGCTCGACGGCCTGCAGCGCGCGCAAGACGACGCGGCGAGCTTCCTGCATCCGACCGCGGTGCTGTTCAACGGCGGCGTGTTCAAGTCGCCGCTGCTCGTCGAGCGCATTCTCGGCACGCTGAACGGCTGGCTCGCCGCCGACGGCGCGGCGCCCGCCCGTCTGTTGGGCGGCGCCGATCTCGACCTCGCGGTGGCCCGCGGCGCCGCGTATTACGGCTACGTGAAGCGCGGCAAGGGCGTGCGCATTCGCGGCGGCACGGCCCGCGCGTATTACATCGCGATCGAGTCGGCGATGCCGGCCGTGCCGGGCCTCGAGCCGCCGATCCAGGCGCTGTGCGTCGCGCCGTTCGGCATGGAGGAAGGCACGGACGCCGCATTGCCGCCGCAGGAATTCGGCCTCGTGGTCGGCGAGCCGGTGCACTTCCGCTTCTTCGGCTCGTCGGTGCGCCGCCAGGACCAGGTCGGCACGCTGCTCGACTTCTGGTCGCCGGACGAGTTGCAGGAACTCGAGGAGATCGAGGCCACGCTGCCGCCCGAGGGACGCACGCCCGGTGAAATCGTGCCGGTGAAGCTGCACGCGCGCGTGACGGAGGCCGGCACGCTGGAACTCGAAGCGGTGCAAAGCGGCGCGAACGAGCGCTGGAAGGTGGAGTTCGACGTGCGCGGCGGCGCGAATGCCTGACCGATGAAACCGTTCATCGTCGGCATCGATCTCGGGACGAGCAATACCGTCGTCGCGTACGTCGAGACGGGCGGCGATGCGATCCGCGTGTTCGACGTCGACCAGCTCGTCGCGCCCGGCGAGGTCGGCGCGCGGCCGCTGCTGCCGTCCGCGCGCTACCACCCGGCGCCGGGCGAATTCGCGCCCGGCGATCTGCGGCTGCCGTGGCGCGACGCCGAAGGCAGCAACGCCGGCGACGCGCCGCCCGCCGTGATCGGAACGCTCGCGCGCTCGCTGGGCGCGCAGGTGCCGGGCCGGCTCGTGGCGAGCGCGAAAAGCTGGCTGTCGCATGCGTCGGTCGATCGACTCGCGCCGATCCTGCCGTGGGGCGCGGCCGACGCCGACGGCAAGGTGTCGCCGGTGGCCGCGAGCGCCAGCTATCTGGCGCACGTGCGCGCCGCGTGGAACAGCCGTTTTCCGGATGCGCGGCTCGAAGATCAGGACGTGGTGCTCACCGTGCCGGCGTCGTTCGACGACGGCGCGCGCGCGCTCACGCTCGAAGCCGCGCGGATCGCGCAACTGCCCGCGCTGCGCCTGCTCGAAGAGCCGCAGGCCGCGTTCTACGACTGGCTGTTCCATCATCGGGCGACGTTGCGCGAATCGCTCGCGCAAACGCGGCTCGTGCTGGTGTGCGACGTCGGCGGCGGGACGACCGACCTCACGCTGATCAAGGTGCACGTCGAGGACGGCGAGCCGCAGTTGACGCGCATCGGCGTCGGCGATCACCTGATGCTCGGCGGCGACAACATGGATCTCGCGCTCGCGCGCCTCGCCGAAACGCGTCTCACGCAGGACGACGCGCGTCTGTCGGCGGCGAGCCTGTCCCAGCTCGTCGAGCGGTGCCGAACGGCGAAGGAGCGCTTGCTCGATGCGGCCCCGCCCGACACGGTCGGCGTCACGCTGCTCGGCGCGGGCGCCCGGCTCGTCGGCGGCGCGCGCAAGACGGAACTGAGCCGCGAAGAGGTCGAGCGGATCGTCGTCGATGGGTTCTTTCCCGCCGGCGGCCCGGACGACCTGCCGCGCAAGTCGCGGGCCGCGCTCGTCGAGTTCGGCCTGCCCTACGCCGCCGACCCGGCCGTCACGCGGCACATCGCGGCGTTCCTGCATCGGCTCGCCGCGCAGTCGCGCGACGCGCTCGGCGCGCCGGAAGCGGCCGGTCCGGCGCTGCCGATACCCGACACGCTGCTGCTCAACGGCGGCGTGTTCCGCTCGAAGGTGCTCGCCGATCGCCTCGCGGGCGTGCTCGGCGACTGGCGCCGGCAGCCGTTGCACGTCTTGCACAACGATCATCCGGACGTGGCCGTGGCGCGCGGCGCGGTCGCATACGGACTCGCGCGCGCCGGGCAGGCGCCGCGAATCGGCGGCGGCTCGCCGCGCAGCTACTTTCTCGTCGTCGACGACGATGCGGGGGCGTCGCGGGGCGTGTGCGTGTTGCCGCGCGGCACCGCGGAGGGTCACGAGGTGCATCTCGACGACCGCGTGTTCGCGTTGCGCCTCGGGCATCCGGTGCGCTTCCATCTCGCGTCGACCGTCGCCGACGATGCATGGCGCCCGGGCGAGCTCGCGGACCTCGCAGCGGGCGACTTCGTCCGCCTGCCGCCCGTGGCGACCGTCGTTCAGCAGCAGGACGCGGGCGGATCGCGCGAGCGGCTGGTCAAGCTGACGACGTCGCTCACGGAGGTCGGCACGCTGGACATGCACTGCATCGCGACGGACGATCCGTCGCAACGGTGGCTGCTCGAATTCCAGCTACGGCGTGAGCGTGCCGAAGACGGCGCGGCCGACGCGCCGCGTCATCCGTCGCTCGACAAGGCGATCGAACTGGTCGACCGCTCGTTCGGCGCGCGCCTCGCGAACGTCGATCCGAAGGAGGTCCGGCGTCTGCGCGCGCAGCTCGAGCAACTGCTCGGCCCGCGCGAGAACTGGGACATCGCCCTCCTGCGCGAACTGTTCGGCGCGCTGTGGGAGCGTGTCGGCCGGCGACGGCGCTCGGCGGATCATGAGCGCGTCTGGCTGAACCTCGCCGGCTATTGCGTGCGGCCGGGGTTCGGCTACCCGCTCGACGATTGGCGCGTCGCGCAGCTCTGGACGCTGTTCGACGACGGCATTCAGTACGTGAACGAAGGGCAAGTCTGGTCGGAATGGTGGACGCTGTGGCGTCGCGCGGCGGGCGGGCTCGACGAGGACGCGCAGTTGCAGGCGCTCGACGCGATGGCGTGGCTGCAGGAGGCCGCCGGCGCGAAGCGGCCGAAGCTGCCGTTCGATCCCGCGAAGATCGGCGACATGGACATGGTTCGCGTCGCGGCATCGCTGGAGCGCGTCGCCGTCGATCGCAAGATCGAGCTCGGGGAGCGGTTGCTCGCCCGGCTGCGGCGGCCGGCGGAGAATCACCAGTGCTGGTGGGCGATCGGGCGCATCGGCGCGCGGCGGCCGCTGTACGGCAGTGCGCACGGCGTCGTGCCGCCCGACGTGGCGAGCCGCTGGCTGGACGCGATCCTCGCGGTCGACTGGAAGAAGGTCGAGCCGGCCGCATTTGCCGCGGTGCAGATCGCGCGCATGACGGGCGACCGGTCGAACGACCTGGCGCTCGACGTACGCGACAAGGTCGTGCGCCGGCTCGCGTCCGTGAATGCGCCGGCTGCGTGGAGTCAGATGGTGCGCGAGGTCGTGACGCTGGACAACGCGGATACCGGGCGCGCATTCGGGGAATCGCTGCCGGCCGGGTTGAAGCTGGTCGCGGGCTGATCGGACGGGCGCGGGCCGCTCGACGTGCGTTCCGGGCGTCGGCCGGGGCCGGCCCGCTCGCGGATCCGCGGTGCGCTCGGGACGCGGATGTTCACGGACGTTTCGCGCGGAAGTTGCACGAGTAAGCGGCTCCGTGTGCGGCGGGGGCAACGCCCGTGTCGTCAAACGTCCCCTTTTACATCTGCACCCGCCGCCATTCCCTATTGAGTAACGTGTCGCCGATCCGTGTCCATGAAACCGGATTCGTGCACGGAACGAGAAAAATCTGGCAGCATGTCGATTCGGCCTCGATGCGCCAAAAAAGAAGACAGACTTATTCCGTTAAATATCCTGATTGTCGGCAACAAATGAAACGTCGCCGGTTTTCGGCGATATGTCGATAACGTCCCCAGTCGATAAAGTGGCCCATGTTCGAACCATTCAATCAAGACGTGATTGCGGCGTTCATTGGAAACAAACGCAAGATCGCGGAAAATGGGGCCGCTCGGCGGGTACGGGCGCTGCTGGATGAGGTTGGCGCGACGGCGTTCAACCTGCTGCCCCATCCGTTCCTGTTCCCAGCCGACGACTTCGACAGGCTCGCCCGGATCGTGCGCGATCTGCTGTCCGCCCAAAACAAAATCGTGCGCCATCTGTGCCGACAGCGCTCGCGGGCGGACATTCTGGAGCAGTTTTCGCTCGATGAGGCCCTGGCGCCTTATGTCGACTGGGAAGAACTGGAGGCGGGCCGCCGCCGCGTGGCCCGCGTCGACATATTGCCCTTGCCCGAGGGCTATGCGGTTTGCGAGTTGAATTTCTCGGCAGCGGTCGGGGGAGCCGAGCTGTTCGACTGCTATCGCCAGTTCATGCAGGCGGCGGGCTGGCCGGCTGGCGAGCGCAACCGCTCCCCCTATGCCAATCTGCGCGCGCTATATGAGGACAGTATCCAATCTTTGGGAATCGATCGACTCGTCCTCCTGGATTGGAGCTCGCACGCCGCCCGTGGATATGCTTCGCCCGAGCTCGCCCGCCGATATCTCGCGGGCATCGCGGACGATATGCCGATCGAGGTTCACACCGAATTGACGTATCCGTCGAAGTGGCTGGGCGATGGCGGCGGGAAAGGCATGCTGGTTCACCGTAATTTCGTGTACGACGACATAACGGTGAATATCGATAAATTCGAGGCGATTCATCGCAGCGGCGCGAAATTCTCCAATGGATTGGAAGCCGAATTGCTGATGAACAAGATTTGGCTCGCCCTGTTATGTGACGCGCATTTTCACCCGCTTCTCGACGAACGCGAGATTGCCGCGATCCGCGACTATATTCCCTACACTTTCCGCCTCGACGAAAGCACGCTCGCCGATGCGTTGGCCCGCAAAGACGAATGGGTGTTCAAGCTGAATGCTTCCTATGGCGGCGTCGACGTGCTGATCGGCAAAGATCATCCGGCCGAGGCGCTCGCCAATCGACTGCGAAAAGGCGGGGTGACAAACTGGGTTTGCCAGGCTTTCCGCGAGGTCGCGACGATCCGCCATCCGTTCGACGGCACCTTCGTTGCAACCGAACATCGACCCGTGCTGGGCATGTATCTCCACCGTGACAAGGCAAGCGGCATGGTGATTCGCTCGAATCGCTTTTCAAGCGTGGTCAACGCGGGCAGCGGAGCGGGCGTTCACTGGGCGGCCGTTGCCACTCAAGCAGAAAAAGAAGCCGTTCTCGCCGCGCTGGACGGCTAACGATCCGCCGCTCGCATCAGATGACGGATTTGAAAATCGGGCGCGCGATTCGTTCGAGTGTTCGGCGGCAATGAATTGGATAAGAGATTGAAGCGTTTTTTGCGTATCGGGCCTCGGGCGAAAACAACCAGGAGAAGCGCATGGAAACAGCCGAACTTCATTTCCATTGCAACGCAGGAGGAATGGCGGACTACGCCGCGCAGTTGAGGGACGTGGGAACCGTGATGCTCCCCGCTTATGTGGCTTTCGACGCGCACGAGCTGGAGCGCATCGACGCGCTGCAAGCCCGGATTCCGGAGGAATCCGTGACCGCCGGCGACGCCGGCGACACGCACGACATCCATGTCCGGCGCATCATGATCGACCGGGCCGGCGAACTGCCGCAACTCGTCAATCGGCCGCACTCGGACCAGATACTGGACATTCTCGCCGATGCCCGGCGAACGCAATTTTTCGGCAGCCTGTTCGCCACGCATGCCGAGTACTTCATCCGGCGATGCCAGATCAACCGGATGTCGAAAGACTCCTTCATCGGCATGCACCTCGACGCCGCGAGCAATCCGGACTACGAATTCTCCGTCGTCATCCAGCTGGGCCGCGCCTTCGACGGCGGCGAATTCGTGGTCCATCCGGAAGGGCGGCCGTCGAACGTCTTCGCGCCGACTTACGGCACGGTCATCGTCACGAGCTGCATGCACCGGCACGAAGTCAGAACGGTGCGCGCCAACGAGCGCACGTCGCTGGTCTATTTTTACTCGCGACACGACAAGGTCAATCGACGCGCATGACCCGACGACTGCCCAGGTGAGCCGCCGCCGGGCGAAGCCGGTCGGCCGGGTTCGCCTTCTCCTTCGGCTGCGGACTATGCGGGCCTGTCTCGGTCGGCGGCCGCGGCCGATGGCCGATCGTTCCGGTTACGGGGTTCGGCCGCCGGTCGCTCGAAAAGCAGAATCGGCTGGCCTTTGTATTCGGTGGCGGCGACCTCCCGATAACCGAACTCCCCGGCCAGTCGAATGGAAAAGCGATTGCCGGGGTCGATCAGGCAAACGGTGCGCCGAACCGCCAGGTGTTCGTCCGCCCAGTCCAGCACCGCATCCAACGCCTCGCGTGCGATTCCCCTTCCCCACGCGGCGGGGGTCAACGCGCCGCCTAATTCCGGCGCATCGCCGAGCGCGGGAATGATGTCGCGCTTGGCATCGGCAAAGCCCGCTTCGCCGATGAAGCGACCGGTGTGCTTTTCGCGAATCGTCCAGTAGCCGAAGCCCAGCAGATGCCAATGTCCGACATAGCGCAACAGACGAAACCAGCACTCTTCGATCGTGAACGGCTGGTCGCGGATCAAACGGGTCACGTCGGAATCGGCCCACATTGCCCGGCTGCTGTCGAAATCCTCCAGGCGATGGCCGGACAGAACCAAGCGTGCGGTTTCGATAACCGGAGCGGATCGGCCGACGGCGCCATCGACATGCTCTTGCATGATTCCTCCTCTCGCATTTGACCGTTCCGAGCGTGCCGGAAACCGGTGCGCTTCAATCACAGCGCGACGGCGGTTCCGGCGAACCGACGATGGCGCGCTGCGTTTGCGTCGGCGGACCGCGCATTGCCGATCGGTCCGCACAACCGCCGACGGTTGAATCATGAGCGATCCTTCACTCTTGCGATGCCTCCACAATTTGAGGCGAATTCGAAGCCGAGCTGGAGGCTGAATATCGGTGTGTCTTCGCAAGCCCCGCCGGATGACGGCCTCCCCGGCGAGCGTCATTGGCGCGAGCCGGGCAGCCGCGCAGTTGGGCAAGTTTGACGGCGTGACCCTGCCTCGTTTTGACGCACAGCAGTCATGGCAAGTCATGCCGCGTTGAGCGCCTTGAGTAAGGTTTCGTGACCCACCGAGAGGGTGATACGGCGGCCACGGCGCGCCGCATGATCCGCGACGCGCATCGCAACCGCGCCGCACGGCAACCACATCGACGCCCCCGGCCGGATTCACGCCGAAGCGTCCCTCCCCCGTCCGCTACGGCGCGAATCTCAACGTATGCCGCGCGTCGCCGGGCAGGAACGGCGTCGGCTCCGCGCGCACCCACGCATCGTGGCCCGCCAGGAAGAACGGACTGAGCGGATGCCCGCTCTGCCCGCCCGGCATGTTGAAGATCCCGAATTCCTCGTGCCCCGGCGACACGACCATCCGCTCGGACTGCCCGAAATCCGGCGCGGCGACGCGCGGCATGTGCGAATCGCCCGGCATCTGCGCGGCGGGCGCCGTCAGCCGGCTGCCGAGCAGCGGCAGGCTGCCGGCGAACGGATGCGCGATCCGCAGCGTGTTGCGCGCGCCCCAGCTCGCCTGCGCGAGCGGCGCGCCGTCGGCCGTGAGCGCGGCGATGGTCCGGTCGATCGCCATCAGCTGGACGTCGCGCCAGCTCGACGCGCCGGCCGGCAGCCAGCCCGGCGGCTGCGCGTCGAGCAGCCGCGCCACGACGGCCGGCCAGCGCGGATTCGCCAGTTCGTAGTCCGCGCCTGCATCGACCTGCTTCAGGCGTGCGTCGAGCCCGTCGAACGTGACGTCGTACAGTCGATACAGAAAGCCGCGCGCGAGCGTGTACCCGACCGAATCGAAGCTCGCCCTGCCCGTCCAGCCGTTCGCGAGCAGCCGGCGAAATTCCGCGCGCGACGGATGGCCGGCGAGCGCCGCGTCGTCGAGCACGCGCAGCGCGCGGTCGCGCCACTGCGCAATGAACAGCGCGCGATCGTCGAGATCGAGGCGATACGCCGCCCGTTCGTCGGTGCGGCCGAGCGCCGTCAGCCCGTCGCGCAGCTGGGTCGCGCGCGCGCCGAGATCCGTGCCGCCGTCGCCGATCAGCCGGTACGCGTCGCCCGCCAACTGCCGGTTGTTCGCGGTCCAAATCTGGCCGCCCGACGGATCGACGACGCGCGGATACGCGTCGGGCGGCAGCAGCGACTGCCACGCCGGGCCGTCGCTGCCGCCGTCGCCGTCGCGCGGCGTGCGCCGATCCGGCAGCGCGCCGGCGATGGTCCAGCCGATCTGTCCGGCGCGGTCGCCGACCACGATGTTCTCGGCGGGGATGCCGAGCGTATTCGCCGCGCGGATCGCGCCGTCGACGTCGACGGCGTCCGCAAGACGCGCAAGCCCCAGGTTCACCGCGCCGGGCGACTGCGCGACCCAGTGCACCGCATAGAGCCGGCCGCCGATTTCCCGCACCGGCCCGGCCGTCGTTTCCAGCACCGTCAGCGCGACGGGCGCGCCGCCCCGCACCCGGATCGATTCGACGTACCGGCGCGCGACCTGACGCGCGCCGCCCATCCGGAACGCGAGCGGATCGTCGCCGTCCCGCTCGAGCGGCACGAGGTCGAGACAATCCGCGTAACCGACCGTGAAGCCCCAGGCGACATGTCCGTTGCTGCCGGCGACGATCGCCGGCAGCCCGGCGAGCGTCACGCCGACGGCTCGCCGGACGGGCGCCGCGCCGGCCGGATACGTGAAGGCCGCGCGATACCAGGTGTTCGGCAGGCCGAGCACGAGATGCATGTCGTCGCCGACGATGGCCGCGCCGCGCGCGCTGCGGCTGCCGGCGATCGCCCAGTTGTTGCTGCCGACCGACGACCGGAAGTCGAGCGACGCGCGCTTGGTCGCGCCGTCGCCTGCTGCGCCGAACCAGTCGGGCGCGGCGTCGGGCAGCGGCGCGGGTTTTTCGTCGATGCGCGACGCATCGAGCGGTGCGTCGAATCCGCTCGACGACGGCAGCAGGAAGGCGGCCTGCTGCGACGTCGCGTGTTCCGTGAGCCAGTTACGCGCGATGTCGCGCGACGCGAGCGTGCCCTGCACCTGGAAGTACATCGCCCAGATCACGAGCAGCGAATCTTCGGGCCGCCACCGCGCCGGCCGCTCGGCGATCAGCGCGTATTCGAACGGTCGCGCGCGGAGCGCGGCGAGGCCGTCGTTGACGCCTTGCGCGTAGCGTCGAAGCAGGCGCTGCTCGTCGGGCGGCAACTGCGCGAGCGCGGCGGCGGCGCGCGCGCGAAACCGGAACAGCCGGTGCTCGCGATCGAAATCCAGCGCGGCGGGCCCGAGCAGCGCCGCCAGCTCCCCCGCTCCGGTCCGGCGCAGATAGTCCATCTGGAAGAAGCGGTCCTGCGCGTGCAGGTAGCCGATGCCGTAGGCGGCGTCGAAGCGGTCGCGCGCGGCGACGGTCGGCACGCCGGCGGCGTCGCGCTCGATCGTCATCGGCCCGCCGAGCGCCGGCGCGCGCACGTCGCCGTCGAGCTGCGGCAGGCTCGCGCGCAGGAACAGCGCCGCGCCGGCCGCGACGAGCAGCGCGCCGAGGATGATGAGGCCCGGCAGGATCTTGAGCCACCGCCGCAAGCGGTTCGTGCGAGAAGTCATGGGTACGCGGGTTCGTGAGACGAGACGGTGAGACGGGATGGCGCCGCGCCGCCCGCCTCCCGTACGGAGCGGCGGGCGGCCGGCGCTTCGAGGCCGCTCAGTGCTTCGAGATCAAATAGCTGCCGAGCGCCAGATAGTCGATGTCGGTTTTCATGAACGTGTTGATCGCGTCCTGCGGCGTGCACACGATCGGCTCCGAATCGTTGAACGATGTGTTCAGCAGCAGCGGCACGCCCGTCAGCGCGTCGAACTCGGCGATCAGCCGGTGGTAGCGCGGATTGTCTTCGGCGTACACCGTCTGCGCCCGCACCGTGCCGTCGAAGTGCACGACGGCCGGAATCTGCCCGGCCTTCTCCGCGCGGACGCGCGACGTCGTCAGCATGTACTTGCCGGCCGCGACGCTCGCGCTGCCCTCGAACCACTCTTCCGCGCGCTCGCCGAGGATGCTCGGGCAGAACGGGCGATACAGCTCGCGGTGCTTGACCTTCACGTTCATCAGCTCGCGCACCGCCTTGTTGCGCGGGTCCGCGAGCAGGCTGCGGCCGCCGAGCGCGCGCGGGCCCCACTCCATCCGCCCGTTGAACCAGCCGACGATGCTGCCGCCCGCGATCAGCTTCGCGACTTCCTTCTCGATGTCGACCTTCCGGTACGCGAGGTTCGTGCGCTGCAGGACCGTCTCGATCTCGCCGTCCGAATACTCGGGACCGAGATACGCATGGTTGAACACGTATTCGCGCGGATGGCCGAGCACCTGATTCCAGATCAGGAACGCCGCGCCCATCGCGGTGCCTGCGTCGTTCGACGCCGGCTGGATGAACACGTCGTCGAACAGCTTCTCGCGCACGATCACGCCGTTCGCCGCGCAGTTCAGCGCGACGCCGCCCGCCATGCAGAGGTTCCGGTAGGTCGTGCGATCGAACTTGCGCAGGATGTGCAGCAAAACCTGCTCGGTGAGCAGTTGCAGCCCTGCGGCGACGTCGACGTACGCCTGCCAGTCGTCGGTGTTGAAGTCGACGGGCTCGTGCCGGCGCGGCAGCCCGAACAGCGTTTCGAGCGTCGTGAAATCGGGCGATTCGTGGCGCAGCACCGCGAGATCGACCGTCATGTTCTCCTTGTCGGTGACGATCCGCGAGAACAGGTCGATGGTCTTCGCGCCGTCGCCGTAGGCGGCGAGCCCCATTACTTTCGACGCGTCGTACTGGCTGAAGCCGAGATACTTCGACAGCTTCTCCCACACGAAGCCGAGCGAGTTCGGGAACAGGAAGTCGTGCACCTTCGTGAGCGTCGCGCCGTCGCCGTGATAGAGCGACGTGCTCGCCCACTCGCCGATGCCGTCGATCACGAGCACGGCCGCCTTGTCGAACGGCGACACGTGGAACGCGCTCGCCGCATGGCAGTCGTGGTGCGGCAGGAAATGGAATTCGCCCTTGAAGCCGGCGTCCTCGATCAGCTGCCGGCGCGACGACAGCACGCCTTCGGCGAAATTCAGCCCGCCTTCGAGCGTCTGATAGCTTTCCTTGTCGAGCGGCCATTCGTGCGCACCGCCGTTCCCCGAGCGCCACGACGCGACGCCCTTCTGCAGGATGTCCGGGCTGAACGAGTAGCCGATGTGCGCGCACGCGTCGAGGCCGATGCCCGCCGCGTCGAGACACTTGCGGATCGCCTTCCACGGCAGTTGCCCCGTCGTCTCCGGCGTCGACAGCTTGCCGTGCTTGATCCGGTTCAGGCGCTCTTCCTCGATCGCCATCACCACCTGGCCGTCCTTGATGAGGCAGGCGGCGGACTCATGATATGCAGCGTTGATGCCTAGTATGTACACGTTGACGTCCTTTCTGGTTGTCTCGATGGTCCGCTTCTCGATGTGTGCGCGTTCCGGCCGGCGGCAAGCCGGAACGCGCCGTCATTCGCGTCACGCACGCCCGGTCAGCAGCGTTTCCAGATAGCGAATGGTCGGGTTCTCGTAAAACTGGCGCAGCTGGATCTTCACGCCGTAGCGGCGGCCGACCTCGGCGACCATCTCGATCGCCTTCAGCGACTGCCCCCCCAGCACGAAGAAATCGTCGGTCACGCCGATCTGCTCGACTTGCAGGAGGCGCTCCCACACGTCGATCAGCTCGCGCTGCAGCGCGGTGCTGGCCGCCTCCCTGCCCGGCCGCTCGTCGGCCTCGATCACCGGCAGGTTCCGCGCGTCGACCTTGCCGCTGTCGGTCAGCGGGATGGCGGGGATGAAGTGGACCTGGTCGGGGATCATGTAGTCGGGCAGCGACTGGCGCAGCCACGCGCGCACCGCATCGCGCGTCAGGTACGCACGAGCGCCCGCGCCTTGCCCGAGCGCGTCGGCAGGCTCGGCGGCGGCGCCGCCGCCCGCGCTCGCGAGCAGCAGGCGCGCGAGCCCGAGCGCCGCCGCGAGCCGCCGCCACTGCGCGAGCAGCGCCGCGCGCGCGGCGGGCGGCGTCGCCAGCGCGCCCGTCGCCGCATCGTCGAGCACGTACAGCGCGTTCGGCTCGACGCCGTCGTCCTGCTGCGCGAGCGCGAGCCGCCGCGCCGCGTCGCGGCCGAGCGCAGGCGCGGCGGACGGCGCATCGCCGCCCGCCGTCGCCTCGATCCGAAGCGGCACGGCCTGGCAGAACGCCGTCACCGCGCTCGCGCCGTCCGTCACGACGAGCTGGCACGCCGGGAAACGGCGCGCCAGCTCGCGCGCCGAATCCGAATCGTCCGGCGCGCCCGGCAGCGACGCGAGCGCCGCCGCGGCGAGCTCCGGCCGCTGCTCGAGCGTGAAGGCGTACAGCGGCGCGCCGCCCGGCCCGGCCGGCACCTGATGGTCGATCGCCGCCTGCTCGACGTACGCGACGAGCCGGCCGCCGTGCGCCGCGTCCTCGCGGTACTGGAGCGCGGCGGCGGCGATCGCCGGATGGCCGCGCAGCGCGCTGCCGATTTCGTCGAGCTCCACGCGATTGCCGCGGATCTTCAGCTGCTTGTCCGCCCGGCCGTGGAAGTAGACGACGCCCGTTCGATCGCAATGCCCGAGGTCGCCCGTCCGGTACAGCCGGAGCGGCGCGCCGTCGACGACGACCTCGACGAACGCGCGCGCCGTGCCTTCGTCGTCGTTCAGATAGCGCCGCGCGAGGCCCGGCGACGCGACGCAGATCTCGCCGATCACGCCGCGCGGCACCGGCTGCAGGTGCGCGTCGAGCACGTGGAGGCTCGCGTTGCCGACGGGCCGGCCGATCGGCACGGTGTCGCCCGCGAACGGCTCGCCGCAGTCGAAGCGGCTTGCGTCGACGGTCACTTCGGTCGGGCCGTAGTGGTTCGCGAGGCGGCAGTCGAACGCGCGCGCGAAGCGCTCGGCGAGGCCGCGATACAGCGCCGCCGCGCCGCAGATGACCTGCCGCAGCGACGCGAGGCCCGCGATCTCGCCCCGCTCGCGGGCGTCGACCAGCGTCTCGAGCATCGCCGGCACGAACTGGGCGAGCGTCACCCGCTCGCGCTCGATCACGTCGGCGAAGCCGTGCGCGCTCTTGAGCGCGTCGTCGCCCATCACGACGACGCGGGCGCCGGACGCGAGCGGCCAGAACACGTCCTGGATGAAGACGTCGAACGTGAACGGCGTGTGGAACAGCACGCGGTCGTTCGCGTCGAGGCGATAGGTCCGCTGCAGGTCCGCGAGCATGCTGACGACGCCGCGATGCTCGATCTCGATGCCCTTCGGCACGCCGGTCGAGCCGGACGTGTGCAGGACGTACGCGAGCTGCCGCGGATCGACGGGCGGCGGGTTGCGGTCCGAATAGCCGCCGAGCGCGCCCATCACGTCGTCGACGCACACGACGTCGTACGGGAACGCGGCGAACGCGCGCCGCTGGCCGCTTTGCGTGAGCGCCCAGCGCGCGCCCGCGTTGCGCAGGATCGCATCGACGCGCTTTTGCGGATACTGCGTGCCGATCGGCACGAACGCGCCGCCCACCTTCAGGATCGCGTACAGCGCGACGACCATCTCGAACGACGGCCGCAGCATCACGGCGACGTTGTCGCCGCTCGCCACGCCGAGCGACAGCAGATAATGCGCAAGCCGGTTGGCCTGCCGGTTCAGCGTCTCGTAGTCGTACTCGACGCCCTCCGCGACGAGCGCCGTGCCCGCTGGCGTGCGGGCCGCCTGCCCGGCCATCAGCGCATGCATCGTCGCCGTCCCGTCGTAGTCGACGCGCGGACCGTGCAGCACCGCGGGCGGATTGCCGTTCGCGCCGACCATCGTGTAGCGGGACAGCGGCTCGTCCGGGTCGTCGAGCACCTGATCCATCAGCGCCGTCATGTTGTCGAGCATCTGCTCGATCGTCGACGCGTCGAACAGGTCGGCGTTGTAGATGCAGCTGAACATGATGTCGCTGCCGAACTGGTCGACGACGAAGTTCAGATCGAACCGCGACGACTTGTTCTCCGTGTCGATCACGTTCTCGAGGCTGAGCGCGAGGCCGTCGAATTTCAGCCGGCCCATCAGGTCGGTCTTGTTGTTCTGCACGCCGTACATGATCGAGAACAGCTTCGGCCGCGACAGGTCCTTCTCGTGCTGCAGCTGCTCGATCACCTGGTTCGACGGATAGTGATAATGCTCGAACGCCTCGAGCGTGCGCTGCGACACCTGCGCGAGCAGCTCGCCGAACGTCATGTTCTCGCCGATCGTGCAGCGGATCGGCATCGGCGTCGCGAACAGGCCGAGCAGCGGCTTCAGTCGCGCGTCGGCGCGCCCCGCGATCGGGCAGCCGATCACGAAATCGCGCTGGCCGCTGATGCGGCTCAGGTAGCAGTCGAGGATCGCGAGCTGCAGCATGAAGAGCGTCACGTCGTGCTGCTTCAGATACGCGTCGATCTTGCGCACGACGCCGCGCGGCAGCCAGGTCCGCAGCGCGTCGCCGCGGTACGACATCAGGTTCGGCCGCGGACGGTCGGTCGGCAGGTCGAGCGGCGGCGGCAGCGTGCGGTACATGTCGAGCCAGTAGCGCTTGTGCTCGTCGAACGCGCCCGAGCGCAGCTGCTGGTGCATCCATTGCACGTAGTCGAAATAGCCGACCTCGATCGCCGGCACGTTCGGCGCGCGGCCCGCCGCATGCGCGTTGTACAGCTCGCTCAGCTCCAGCATCAGGTTGATCAGCGACGTCTCGTCCCAGATGATGTGGTGCACGACGAAGATCAACTGATGGAAGTCGCCCGCGTAGCTCGCGACGTGCAGCCGGAACAGCGGACCGTTCGCGAAATCGAACGGCGCGGTGCCGAACCGCGCACCGAGCCGGTTCGCCTCGTCGATCGCGTCGGCGCCGGCGAGCGTCGTGCGATCGAGGAACACGTCG
This sequence comes from Burkholderia oklahomensis C6786, assembly GCF_000959365.1. Taxonomy (NCBI): domain Bacteria; kingdom Pseudomonadati; phylum Pseudomonadota; class Betaproteobacteria; order Burkholderiales; family Burkholderiaceae; genus Burkholderia; species Burkholderia oklahomensis. The sequence goes on along the minus strand of NZ_CP009556.1, from coordinate 2,062,043 downwards.
TCCGCGCGGATGTCGATCGCCGGATCGACGATCTGGATCGGCGCGCCGTCGCGATAGTCGAACTTCACGCGCAGCACGTCGTGCCGGTCGAGGATCGTCCGCCACGCGGCGACGAACGCGTCGCGGTTCAGCTTGCCGGTGAAGAACAGGTCGGCGACGCTGATGTTGTAGACGGGGCTCGTCGGATCCATCTGGTACGCGTACCACTCCGGCACCTGGCACGGCGCGAGCTCGTAGTGCGCGCGCGCCGGCAGGCGCTCGATGCGCGCGGGCCCGGCCGCGTCCGCCGACGTGCGCAGCGCGTCCAGCGCCGCCGCGACGTCGCGCAGCCGCGGCGACTGGAACAGCGTGCGCAGCGGCAGCGCGACGCCGAACAGCGTGCGGATCCGCAGCGTCAGCTCGGCCGCGACGAGCGAATGGCCGCCGAGCTCGAAGAAGCTGTCGAGCGCGCCGATCTCGTCGACGTCGAGCAGCTCGCGCCACAACTCGGCGAGCCGAGCCTCGGTCTGCGTCGCGGGCGCGACGTGCTCGTTGCGCCGGAAGATGTCCTGATCCGCCGGCTTCGGCAGGCGCTTGCGGTCGACCTTGCCGTTCGCGTTCAGCGGGAATTCGTCCATCAGCACGAACGACGCGGGCACCATGTAGCTCGCGACGCGGCCGGCGACGAACGCGCGCAGCTCGGCCACGGTCGGCGCCGGATGGCGATGCGGAATCACGTAGCCGAGCAGATACAGGCGGTCCTTGCCGTCGCGCGCGGCGGCCACCACCGCCTGACGCACGTTGTCGTGATCGCCGATCGCCTTTTCGACTTCGCCGATCTCGACCCGCTGGCCGCGGATCTTCACCTGGAAGTCCTCGCGGCCGAGGAACTCGAGGGTGCCGCCCGGCCGGTAGCGCGCGAGATCGCCCGTCTTGTAGAGACGGCGGCCCGGCTCCGGCGAGAACGGGTCCGGCACGAACGCGCGCGCGGTGCGCGCCGGATCGCCGAGATAGCCGCGCCCGACGCCGACGCCGCCGATGTAGACCTCGCCCGTCACGCCGACCGGCACCGGCTCGAGACGCTCGTCGAGCAGATAGGTCGTCAGGTTCGGCAGCGTGCCCTGGATCGGCACGTACGGGAACGCGGTCGACAGCGGCGCGCGGATCCACAGGTGGCTCGTGTCGTCCGAGCACTCGGTCGCGCCGTACGTGTTGACCACCGGAATGTGCGGCGCGCACGCGAACCAGCGCGCGCACAGCGCGGGCGTCAGCGCTTCGGCGTTGCTGACGTATACGCGCACCCGGTCGAGCCGATGATGGCCCGGCCGCGCTTCGAGTTCGTCGATCAGGATCTTCATGTGCGACGGCACCGATTCGAACACGGTCACGCCGTCGGCGTCGAGCTGCGCGAACAGCTGCTGCGGATCCCACGCCGCGTCGCCCGGCATCACCGCCGTGCGGCCGCCGGCCAGCAGCGCGACGAGGTATTGCCAGATCGACACGTCGAAGGTCGTCACGGCCATCTCGGCGACGACGTCGTCCGCGCCGATCGCCAAGTCGCCGATCTTCGCGAGCAGGTGGTTCAGCATCCCGAGCTGCTCGATCATCGCGCCCTTCGGCTGCCCGGTCGAGCCCGACGTGTAGATCACGTACGCGAGCGAAGACGGCGCGAGCGGCAGGAAGTCGACCGCCGCCGCGGGCTCGCGCAGCAGCGCGTCGAGCGCAAGGCGCGCCGCCTGCGTCGTCAGCGCGTGCGCGCGATCGGCGCTCGCCGCGTCGTGCACGACGTAGCGCACGTTGCCCAGCTCGGCGATCCGGTCGAGCTTGTGCGTGGGATCATCGGGGTTCATCGGCGTGAACGCGACGCCCGCCTTCAGCACGCCGAGCATCGCGACCAGATAGTCGAGATTGCGGCCGATCAGCAGCCCGACGAGATCCTCGCCGCGCGCGCCGGCCGCGAGCAGATTGCGCGCGACGCGATCGGACGCGCGGTCGAGCTCGCCGTAGGTCAGCGACGCGGCGCCGCAGGTCGCCGCCACGCGCGCCGGATGCAGCGCCGCCTGCCGCGCGAACAGATCGCGCACGTAGACGCCGTCGGGCAGCGGCCGCGACGCCTGGTTCAGCGTGCGCACCTGGTACGCGCGCTCGTCGTCGCCGAGGAGCGGCAGCGCGTGGAGCGCGCCGTCCGGATGCGCGGCGACGCCGGCGAGCAGGTTCCGGTAGTGATCGGCCATGCGCCGGACCGTCGCGGCCTCGAACAGGTCGGTGCTGAACTCGAAGCCGCCGTGGAGCCGCCCGTCCTGCGCCCAGGTCGCGAGGTACAGATCGAACTTCGCGCTCCGGTGCTCGGGCTCGACGCTCGTCGCGACGAGCCCGTCGAACGCGGCCGGTTCGAGCGCGTCCGCCTCCTGGTACGAGAACATCGTCTGGAACAGCCCGCCGCCATCGCGTTCGCGCCGCGCGTTCACGCCGGCCGCGATTTCTTCGAGCGCGACGTCCTGGTGATCGAACGCGTCGAGGCAGGTCGCGCGCACGTGCTCGAGCAGGCTCGCGAAGGTCATCGACGGATTCGCCCGCACCCGGATCACCAGCGTGTTGACGAAGAAGCCGACGACCGACTCGAACTCGGGCCGCGTGCGGCCGAGCGCGGGCACGCCGATCAGCAGATCGTCCTGCCGCGCGTAGCGCGCGAGGAGCGCCGCATACGCCGCGAGCAGCAGCATGAACATCGACACGTGATGCCGTTGCGCGACCGCCTGCAGCCGCGCGGCGAGCGCCGCGTCGAGCTCGAACGAGAACGCTTCGCCGCTGCCGCTCGCTTGCGGCGGGCGATTGAAGTCGGTCGGCAGTTGCAGCACCGGCAGCGTGCCGTCGAGCTGCGCGAGCCAGTAGTCGAGCTGACGTTCGCGCTCGCCGCCGTCGAGCACGCGGCGGTGCCACGCGGCGAAGTCGCGGTATTGCAGCGCGCGCGGGGACGCGTCGTCAGCGGATTGCGCCGATGCGCGGCCGCCGCGCGCCGCGTTGTAATGGCGCGCGAGGCTGCGCTGGAACAGGCCCACCGACCAGCCGTCGACGACGATGTGATGAAACACCGACAGCAGCACGTGCTCGTCGTGCGCGAGCGTCGCGAGCGCGAACGTCGCGAGCGGTCCGCGTGCGAGATCGAACGGCGTGTCGAGCGCGCGGCGCACGAGCGCATCGAGCGCGGCGTCGCGCGCATCGGGCGCGAGCGCCGACAGGTCGTGCACGTCGAGCCGCGGCTGCGCCTGCGCGGCGATCACCTGCAGCGGCGTCTCGCCTTCGATGACGAACGTCGTGCGCAGCGATTCGTGCTCGTCGAGCGTGCGCGCGAGCGCCGTGCGCAGCGCGGCGGCGTCGAGCGGCCCGGCAAGCTTCAGCAGGTCCGGCAGATGGTACGCGGTGCTGTCCGGATCGCGCTGATGCAGATACCAGAGCCGGTATTGCGCGCCGGACAGCGGCGTCGCGCGCGCGTCGATCCGCTCGATCGGCTGCGCGGCTTCGTCGAGAACGGCGTCGCGGCTCGCGCGCAGCCGCTCGACGAGCACCGCGAGCGCGCGCACCGTCGGGCAGTCGAACAGCGCGGCGACGGGCAGCCGCACCGCGTACATCGCCTCGACGCGGCTGTTGATGCGGATCGCGAGCAGCGAGCTGCCGCCGAGGCTGAAGAAGTTGTCGTCGATGCCGAACGTGTCGTCGCCGAGCAGCTCGCGCCAGAGCGCGAGCAGCGCCGTTTCGGTCGCCGACAGCGCGGGCGCGGCCACGACCGAATCGTTCGCCGCGAGCAGCAGCGCGCGGCGGTCGACCTTCTGGTTCGTCGTCAGCGGGAACGCGTCCATCACGACGACCTGGGTCGGCACCATGTGCGCGGGCAGCCGCGCGCGCAGGAAGTCGACGAACGCCGCGCCGTCGGTGCCGGTCGCCGCGCGCGCGCCGGCCGGCGCTTTTTCGAGGATCACATAGCCGATCAGCGGATTGCGCGCATGCCGCGCTTCGCCCGCGAGCACGACCGCCTGCGCGACTTCCGGATGCGATTCGAGCACCGCCTGGATCTCCTCCGGCTCGACGCGGATGCCGTCCACCTTCACCTGGAAGTCGGTGCGGCCGAGGTAATGGAGACGTCCTTCGAGGTCGTAGCGGACCAGATCGCCGGACCGGTACAGACGCGCGCCGGGCGCGGCGGCGAACGGATCGGCGACGAAGCGCTGCGCGGTGAGCGCGGGCCGCCCGTGGTAGCCGTGCGCGACGCCGACGCCGCCGATGTAGAGCTCGCCCGGCATGTCGGCGGGCACCGGATTCAGGCACGCGTCGAGCACGTGCAGATGCGCGTTCGCGACGGGGTGGTGCAGATAGACTTCGCCGTCTTCGAGCGCGCGCTCGACATCGATCCGGTCGACGATGCTGCCGATCGAGCATTCGCTCGGCCCGTAGATGTTGTAGAGCGCGATGCGTCCCGCCGTCGCGCGATGCCATTGGCGGATCGCCTCGAGCGTGACCTTTTCGCCGCCGATGCTGACGAGCCGCACCGCGCCGAGCTCGGCCGCGCCGCCGCTTGCCGCGAGATGCTCGCTCAGCACGCGCCAGTACGCGGTCGGCAGCGTGAGGACGCTGATCCGCTGCGCGCGGCACGTGTCGACGAGCGCCGGCACCGAGCGCTTGACGTTTTCGTCGCCGATGTACAGCGACGCGCCCGCGCACAGCGGCGCGAAAATCTCCTCGAGCGACGCGTCGAACGTGAGCGGCGCGAACAGCATCGCGCGATCGCCGCGCGCATAGCCGAAGCGTTCGACGACCGTGCCGATGTAGTTGACGATGCCGCGATGATGGAGCACCGACGCCTTCGGCGCGCCCGTCGTGCCCGATGTGTAGGTCAGGAACACGCCGTGGTCGGGCGTCGCGTCGATGGCCGGCGCGACCGCGTCGCGCGTGCGCCACGCCGCGCCGTCGAGCGCGAGCCGCTTGCCGTCGAAGCGCCCGAGCGGCGCGCCCGCCGACGCGAGCACGTGGCGGCAGCCGCTGTCCGCGATCACCGCGTCGAGCCGGTCCGGCGGCAGCCGGACGTCGACCGGGAAGCAGATCGCGCCCGCCTTGATCGTCGCGATGATGCCGAGCACCGCGTCGACGCCGTGCGCGGCCTCGACGCCCACCACCATCCCCGGCCGCACGCCCTCTTCCCACAGGATGCCGGCGAGCCGGTCGGTCCGGCGCGCGAGCTCCGCGAAGCTCAGCGTTTCCACCGGCGACACGAGCGCCGGGTCCGCCGGCGCGACCGTCGCCCAGCGGTCGACGAGCCGGTGCAGCAGCGCCGGGCCGGCCGCGCCGCCCGCCTCCGCGAGCACGCCGCGATGGTCGACGCTCGCCGCGTTGCGCAGCCGGTCGACGATCGCCTGCTCGTCCGCCGTCAGGAACGCGAGGCGCCCGACGGCCTGATCGGCGTCGGTCGCCACGCCGTCGAGCAGCGCGCGGAAGTTGTCGAGCCAGCGCTCGACGGCCGGCGCATCGAAGCGCTCGGCCGCGTATACGCACGACAGCGTGAGCCCGTCCGCCGCTTCGCGGAACGTGACCGACAGGTCCGCGACCGGCGCTTCCGGCGCGCCGTCGAGCAGCTCGGCGCGCAGGCCGCCGCGCTCGCTGCCGCCGCCCGCCGCGAGCGGCTCCGCCTGCAGGTCGAACATCGTCTGGAACAGGCTGCCCGCCGCGTCCGTGCACTGCTCGGCGATCCGGTCGAACGGCAGCGCGTGATGCCGGTACACGCGGCGCAGATCGTCGCGGACCTGCCGCAGGAGCGCCGCGTAGGACAGGTGCGGCCGCACGCGCGCGCGCACCGGCAGCACGTTGACGAAGAACCCGACGAGGTTCTCCAGCTCCGCGCGTCCGCGATCGTTGTACGGCATCCCGACGACGAGATCGGCCTGCCCGCTCAGCCGGTGCAGCCACGCGAAGTACGCGGCGATCAGCACCTCGTACAGCGACGCCTGCTCGCGGCGCGCGAGCGCCTTCAGCCGCGCGAGCGTGTCGGCCGGCCACGCGACCGACAGCCGGCGGCCGGCGCGCGCCGCGGCGTCGGCGACGTCGGCGCCGCGACGCGCGACGGGCAGCGGCGCATGCGCGGGCAGCGCGTGCAGATAGTCGCGCCAGAACGCGCGCAGCGCGTCCTCCGAGCGGGCCAGCGCGTGCTGCGCCCAGACGCTGTAGTCCTTGTACTGGATCGGCAGCGGAGCGAGCCGCGGCGCACGCTGCGCGCGTTGCGCCGCGTAGCATTCGAGCAGATCGCGCAGGAACACGTTCGCGGACCACGCGTCGACGACGATGTGATGGAAGCTCACGGCGAGCACCGCGCTGTCGGCCGCCGTCTGGATCAGCACGAGCTTGAAGAGCGGCCCCGCGGCCAGGTCGAACGGCTCGACGGCCATCCGAGCCAGGTAGTCGCGGACGAAACCGTCCTGCATCGACGGCGGGTTGCCCGTCAGGTTCATCTGCAGCAGGTCCGCTTCGCGCGCGTCACCGTCCGGCGCGCGCTGGCGCGGGCCGTCTCCGGTGTCGACGATCCGCGTGCGCAGGATCTCGTGCCGCTCGACCACCGCCGACACGGCCGCGCGGAACCGCGCCGGATCGAGCGCGCCGGTCACGCGCAGCGCGCCGACGACGTTGTAGTCGACGCTGCCGCGATTGAACGCCTGCACGAGCCAGAGACGCTGCTGATACGGCGACAGCGGAACCGGCGCGCCGGCCGGCGCGGCGGGAATGCCGGCATAGGCGCCGGCCGCGTCGAGCGCGCGCGCGAGCGCCGCGAGATCCTCGGCCGCGAAAAAGTCCTTCAGCGCAATCTCGCGCGCAAGGCGCGTCTCGATCAGCGCGACGGCCCGCGCGGCCAGCAGCGAATGCCCGCCGAGCGCGAAGAAGTTCGCGTGCGCGTCGTCGACGGGCTCGCCGAGCAGCTCGCCCCAGATGCCGGCGAGCGCGCGCTCGGTTTCCGTGCGCAGCGGCGTTCGCCGCGCATCGGCGTTCGCCGCGCGCGGCGCGGGCAGCGCCGCGTAGTCGACCTTGCCGTTGCTCGTCAGCGGCAGCGCGTCGAGCTCGACGATGTGCGCCGGCACCATGAACTCCGGCAGCTGCGCGGCGATCGCGCGCTTGACGCGCGCCGCGCGATCCGGCGCGCCCGCCGCGCGCGCCGGATCGAACACGACGTACGCGACGAGCTGCGGGCCGGCTTGCGGATGGTCGACCGTGGTCACCACCGCGTCGTACACGCCGGCGTCCGACTTGACGGCATGCAGGATTTCGCTCGGCTCGATCCGGTGACCGCGAATCTTCACCTGATTGTCGGCGCGGCCGACGTAGTCGAGCTCGCCCGCGTCGTTCCAGCATACGAGATCGCCGGTGCGGTACATGCGCGCATCGGGCACGCCCGCGAACGGATCGGCGACGAGCCGCGCGCGCGTCAGCGCGTCGTTCGACCGGTAGCCGCGCATCAGCGACGCGCCGCCGATGCACAGCTCGCCCGGCACGCCGCGCGGCGCGAGCTGGCCGTGCCGGTCGAGCACGTAGACGCGGACGTTGTCGAGTGCGGCGCCGATCGACGGCGGCTCGCCGCCGGCGACTTGCGCGACTTCGCCCGCCGTCGCGACGACGCTGTTCTCCGACGGGCCGTAGTGATTGAACAGCCGGTAGCGGGCGCCGGCGGGCGCGCGGCGCGTGAGCCGCTCGCCGCCCGTCAGCAGATACGCGAGGCTCGGCGAGCCGAGCCAGCCGTCCGCGAGCACCGCGTGCGCGAGCGGCGTCGCGACGAAGCAATGCGTGATGCGCTGCGCGGTCAGCCAGTCTTCGAGACGGCGGGACGACTGCCGCGCCGCGTCCGGCGCGAACCAGACGCTCGCGCCCGTGCACAGATACGGCCAGATTTCCCACACGGCGGCGTCGAAGCCGATGCCCGCCGTCTGGCTCGCGCGGATCGACCGCGGCGCGTCGTGCAGCCCGTATGCGCGCGCATGCCATTGGCACAGGTTCGCGAGGCCCCGGTGCGGGATCTCGACGCCCTTCGGCGCGCCGGTCGTGCCGGACGTGTAGACGATGTACGCGAGATCGTCCGGCGCGGTTTCGATGCCGAGATCGCCGTCCGGCAGCGTCGCGGCTTCCACCGCGAGCGCGTCCCACCAGACGAGCGCGGCGGCGTCCGGCGTCTGCGCGGGCGCGGCGTCCGGCTCCGTGACGACGAGCCGCGCGCCGCTGTCCGCGACGATGCGCAGCTTGCGCGGGTCCGGATAGCGCGGGTCGATCGGCACGTATGCGGCGCCCAGCTTCAGCACCGCGAGCGCGGCGAGCGCGAACGACGGGCCGGGGCGCATGCAGAGCGCCACCCCGTCGCGCGGCGCGACGCCGAGCGCCCGCAGCCGGCGAGCGAGCCGGTTCGCGACCGCGTTGAACACCGCGTAGCCGATGCGCGCGCCGTCTTCGCCCGCGATCGCGAGCGCGTCCGGATCGGCGTGCGCGATCCGTTCGATCTGCCGATGCACCGGCGCGCCGGACCACGGCGCGGCCGGCCCGCCGCCGAGCCGCAGCAGCGCGTCGGCTTGCGCGTCGTCGACGAGCCGCGTGCGGGCGGGCGTCAGGTCCGGCGTTTGCAGCACCTGTTCGAGGATCAGCCGGTATGCGTCGAGCAGGCGCCGCGCCCGCCCGACGCTCAGCGCGGCGCGCCGGAAGTTCAGCGCGATCCGCATGCGCGCGTCCGCGTCGGGGCTGCAGCGCAGCGTCAGGTCGAATTTCGCGCTGCGGTCGGGACGGCGCTCGACGCGGAGCTGCGCGTCGCCGAGCGCGAGCGGCAGCAGCCCGCGCTCCTCGAAATCGAACATCGCCTTCACGAGCTCGCCCGCGCCGTCGCGGCGGTCGCCGCCCGCGAGCTCCACCATCCGCTCGTAGCTGACGTGCGCATGCCGGAACGCGCGGACGCACGCGTCGCGCCATCCGCGCACCTGCCGCTCGAACGCGTCCGCGTCGCCAACCTCGACGCGAATCGGCAGCACGTTGACGAACATGCCGATCATGTCCGCCGTGTCCGGCAGATCGCGGCCCGCGTATGCGATGCCGATCAGCACGTCGGCGTCGCCGCCGAATTTCGCGACGAGCAGGCCGTAGGCGGCCAGATACACCGTCGATTCGGTCACGCCCCAGCGCGCGGCAGCGTCGCGAATTTGCTCCGCGAGATCGGCCGGCAGCGTATCGCCGACTTCGCCGCCGGGCCGCGCGCCGGGCGCATCTTGCGTGTCGAGCGCCGCGGCGGCGCGGGTCGTGCGCAGCGCGGCGATGCCCGCCGGCAGCTCGCCGGCCAGTTGCGTCCGCCAGAACGGCAGCGACGCGGCCTCGCGTTCGCGCGCGGCCTCGGAGCGGCTCCACACGCAGTAGTCCGCGTAGTGCGGGGCGTTGGGCGCGTCGAGCGCATCCGCGCCGGCCGCGTCGCCGCGCAGGCCCGCATAGCGCGCGGCGATATCGTCGAGCAGGATCGCGATCGAGCGTCCGTCCGCGACGATATGATGCAGATTCAGCAGCAGATAGCCGTCGTCATCGGCGAGCGGCAGGTACGCCGCCTTGATGAGCGGGCCGGTCTCGAGATCGAAGCGCTGCGCTTCCCACGCGTCGATCCGCGCCTGCACGGCCGCGTCGCGCGCCGCCGGCGATGCGCCGCCGACGTCGAGAGACAGCCGCTCCACGTCGACGGGCGCCGGCGGCAAAACGACCTGGCACGCTTCGCCGTCCTGCTTCGGGAAGCAGGTGCGCAGCGCTTCGTGGCGCGCGACGGTCTGCGTGAGCGCAGCCGCCAGCCGGTCGAGATCGAGCGCGCCGCGCACCCGAAGCGCGCCGCAGACGTGGTAATCGGTGCTGTCCGGTTCGAGCGCCTGCAGCAGCCACATCCGCTGCTGCGCGGGGCTGAGCGGCACGCGCGCGGGCCGTCCGGCGCGCGTGAGCCGCCCGGGCGGCAGGATGGGCGCGGCGGCCTCGCCGCGCAGGTGCGCCGCGAGCGCCGCCACCTTCGAATGCGCGAACAGGTCGGCAATCGACACCGTGATGCCGAGCCGCGCGCGAATGCCCGACGCGACGCGCGCGACCAGCAGCGAATGGCCGCCGAGCGCGAAGAAATCGTCGTCGGCGCGCACCGGGCCGCAGCCGAGCACATCCTGATAGACGCGCGCGACCGCCTGCGCGACCGGATCGGCAAAGGCGGCTTCGTCGCCGGCCGCGAGCGCCGGAGACGGCAGCGCGCGCCGGCTGATCTTGCCGTTCGCGTCGAGCGGCAGCGCGTCGACGATCACGAACGCGGCGGGCCGCATGTACGACGGCAGCCGGCTGTCGACGAACGTACGCAGCGCCGCTTCGGTCAAGCTCGCGTCGCCCGCGACGTACGCGGCGAGCAGCTTGCCCGACGGTTCGCGCTCGAACGCGATCACCTTGCATTGCGCGACGCCCGGATGCGCGGCGAGCGCCGCTTCGATCTCGCCCGGCTCGACCCGGAAGCCGCGAATCTGCACCTGGTCGTCCGCGCGGCCGACGAAATGCAGGCGCCCGCTTTCGTCGAGCCGCACGATGTCGCCCGTCGCATACATCCGCGATCCCGGCGACTCCACGCCGGGCGACTCCACGCCGGACGCGCACGCGTCGGGGGCCGGCACGAAGCGCTCGGCCGTCAACGCGGGCCGATTCAGATAGCCGAGCGCAAGGCCCGCGCCGCTCACGTACAGCTCGCCGCTCACGCCGAGCGGCGTCGGCCGCAGTTGCGCGTCGAGGATGTGCAGCGACTGGCCGCGAATCGGCGCGCCGATGTCCGGCAGCGGCGCGAGGCGGTCGTACGCGTCGTCGCCGTGAACCGGCTCGACCGCGCCGCTCGTCGTGACCACCGTGTTTTCGGTCGGGCCATACGCGTTGATCAGCCGGAAGCCGTCGTCCGCGCGGCCGCGCGCCTTCAACTGGTCGCCGCCCGTCAGCAGGAAGCGCAGCGCGCGCGGCCGCGCGGCCGCCGCGATGAACGCCTCCGCGAGCGGCGTCGGCATGAAGCAGTGGCTGATCGCGTGCGCGTCGAGCCAGCGCGCGAGCTCGGCCACGTCGTGCCGCGCGTCCGGCGCGGGCTCCGCGAGGCTCGCGCCCGCGCACAGCGCGGGCCAGATTTCCCAGACGGCCGCGTCGAAGCCGGGGCCGGCGAGCATCGCGGCGCGCGCGCCGGCGTCGAGCGCGAATGCGCCGACGTGCCAGTCGACGAGGTTCGCCAGGCCGCCGTGCGTGACGAGCACGCCCTTCGGCTGACCGGTCGAGCCGCTCGTGTAGATGCAATACGCGGGCTGGCCCGCCGCGATGGCGATGCGCGGCAGCGGGCGGCCCGCATGTCGTGCGAGCGTCGCGTCGTCGAGCTCGTCCGCGCAGACGATGTCCGCGCCGGTCGCGGGCAGGCTCGACCGGTCGCGGCGCGTGGTCAGCACGCGCTTCGCGCCGCAATCGTTCAGCAGATAAGCGAGCCGCTCGGGCGGATTCGCGAGGTCGACGGGCACGTAGGCCGCGCCGACCTTGAGCGTCGCGAGCGCGAGGAGCGTCTGCGTCGCGCGCTCGCCGACCGCGACGACGACCCGGTCGCCGGGCGCGACGCCGTTGTCGAGCAGCACATGCGCGAGCGCGTCGGAGGCGCGCGCCAGTTCGCCGTACGTGAGCGTGCGTGCGGTGCCGGCAAGCGCGATCGCGTCCGGCTGCCGGGCCGCCGTGCGGCGGAATCGATCGACGACGCTGTCGCCGTCTCCGCCCGCCGCCGACGCCGGCGCAAGCGCCCGATGCGTCAGGCTGCGGCGCAGCAGCTCGCGCTCCGCGGCCGACACGTGCGGCACGTCGCCGAGCCGCGCGGGCGCGGCGTGCGCGAGCGCCTCCAGCACGCAGCGGTAGTTCGCGGCGAGCCGCTCGATCATCGCGGCCGGGTGGCGATCGGCGCGGTAGCCGATCGACGCCGCGAGCCCGCCGTCGTCGTCGATCAATGTGAAAGCGACGTCGAACGGCGCGCGCTCGTGCCGCGATTCGCACGACGTCAGCGTCGCGTCGCCCAGCGCGAGCCGGCCGCCCGCTTCGCCGAGCGCGAACGGCGACAGCCGGTCGCCGGCGTCCGCCGCGTCGTCGGCTGCGCGTGCGTCGGCGCGCGCCGCGTTCGGCGCGAGCAGCGAGATCACGGTTTGCACGAGCGCGCCGTCCTGCGCGCCCCGCTCGAGCGCGAGCGCTTCGGCCAGCACGGGCAGCGGCAGCGCCTGATGCCGGAGGCCGCCGACGATCGCGTCCTTGACGTCGTGCAGCCAGCCGGCGAGCGGCTTGCGGTCGTCGAGCGCGATCCGGATCGGCAGCACGTTCGCGAAATAGCCGATGGTGCGCGCGTCGGCCGCGCGCGGGCGGCCGTGCGCGGGCATCCCGACGACCACGTCGCGCTGGCCGGCGTAGCGGCCGAGCAGCAGCGCGCCGGCCGCAAACAGCACGTGGTAGGTCGTGAGGCCGTGCCGCTGCGCGAGCGCGCGCACGGCGTCCATCGTCCGCGCATCGATCGCGAAGCGGTGGGCGCGCGCGCCGGCGCTTGCGTCGCGCGCGGGCGTCGAGATCGACGTCGACGTCGAAGGAAACGCGGAGCGCGCCGGCATCCCGCGCAGCCGATCGCGCCAATACGCCGCGTGCCGCGCCGCTTCCGGCGAGTTCAGCCAGCCGCGCTGCCACGCGGCGAATTCGCGATAGCCGCCGGCCGCGGCGAGCGATACGTCGGCGCCGCGCGCGAGCGCGTCGTAGAGCTGCTTCAATTCGGCGATCAGGATGTCGAACGACCACATGTCGACGATCGCGTGATGCAGCGCCAGCACGACGTAGGTCGCGCTCGGCCCTTTCGCGAGCACCGCGCGCCACGTCGCGCGGCTCAAGTCGAACGGCGCGGCGAGCGCGTCGCGCGCGGTCCGCAGCGCGGCCGCATCGTCCGCGCTGCGGACCGTCGATTGCTCAAGCGCATCCGCTTCGCGCGCGACCGGGCGGCCGTCGACTTCGGCGAACGTCACGCGCAGCGCATCGTGGCGTGCGGCGAGGCGCGCCAGCGCGAGCATGAACAGCTCGGGATCGAACGCGCCGTCGACGGCGGCGACGAAGCCCTCGTTGTAATCGCGCGATTCGCGGTCGGCCTGCTGGATCAGCCACAGCGCCGCTTGACCGGGCGTCGCGTTCCAGCCGGCCACCGCCGAGGTCGACTCGAACCCGGCATCGGCGGCCGCCGACGGCGCGGCCGATGCTGCCGACGCCAACTGCGCCGCTTCGCCCAACGCGGCCGTAGCCTCCGCCGAATCCGCCGGCTCCGCCCACGCGCGCTGCGCGAGCGCGCCGATCTGCGCCGCCAGCTCGCCGAGCGTCGCGTCGCCGAACAGCAGCTCCGCGGGCGCATCGATCTTCAGCGCCGCGCCGAGCCGGTGCTGGACGTTGACGAGCGCGAGCGAATCGAGCCCGAGCGCGGCGACGGGCCGCGTCAGGTCGAGCGCGTAGAACGGCGTCTTCATGATCTCGGCGAACTGGCTCAGCACGAAGCCGTCGACGATTCGCGCGAAGCCGTCGCCGCGCGCGGCGGCAAGCATCGCGTGCAGCTCGGCGAACGGCTGCGCGGCGGCGCGTACGCCGGTCTCGCCCGGACGGACGTCGTGGAGCGTCTTCAACCGCCCGTCGTCGAGCTCGGCGCGCACGGCGCCGCGCTGCACCTTGCCGCTCGACGTCTTCGGAATCGAGCGCTCCCTGATCAGCACGAGCCGCTCGAGCGCGAGCCCGTAGCCCGCCGAGATCCGTTCGACGATCGCCGCGGCGATCTCCGCGAACTGCGCGGACGGCGTGTTGCGCCGCACCTCGGCGACGACGGCGAGCGCCTGCGCCGCGGCGTCGTCCGGCGCGGCGTCGTCGCCCGCGAGCGTGAACGCCGCCGCGCCGTCCGGCACGAGCGCCGGATGAGCCGCCGTCGCGGTCGCTTCGAGATCCGACGGGTAATAGTTGTCGCCGCGCAGGATGATCACGTCCTTGCAGCGCCCGGTGACGACGAGCGCGCCGTCATGCAGGAACCCGAGGTCGCCTGTCGCGAGATACGGCCCCGCGCCGTCCGCGGTGCGGTTGCCGAAGGTCTGCGCGGTCTGCTCCGGATTGTTCCAGTAGCCTTGCGCGACGTGCGGCCCCTTGACCCAGATCTCGCCGACCTCGCCGTCGCGGCGGACCGCACGGGTGTCGCGCTCGACGATCGCCACGTCGCAGCCGGCGGCGGGCCGGCCGCAGCCGACCCGCTGAAACACCGTCCGGCGCCCGCCCGACGACACCATCGTTTCTTCGATCACGCCGCTCGGCGCGTGTCCGCTCGATCCGGTGACGAGCAGCGTCGCCTCGGCGAGGCCGTAGCTCGGCCGGAACGCGTCGCGGCGAAAGCCGCATGCGCCGAAGCGCGCGACGAAGCTGTCGAGCGTGCGCACCGAGATCGGCTCCGATCCGTTGACCGCGGCCGTCACGCTCGACAGATCGAGTCCGTCGAGCTGCTCGGGCGAGATCTTCTCGACGCACAGCTGCCATGCGAAGTTCGGCGCGACGGTCAGCGTCGCGCGGAAACTCGACACCGCCTGCAGCCAGCGCAGCGGATTCGCGAGGAAATCCATCGGCGCCATCAGGTACGTCGGATAGCCGACGTAGACGCCCTGCAGCAGCGTCATCAACCCCATGTCGTGGAACAGCGGCAGCCAGAACACCGCGCGGCTGTCCGGCGTGTTGCCGCAGGTCGTGCGGATCATCTCCTCGTTCGCGAGCAGATTGCCGTGCGACACCATGATGCCCTTCGCCTGCCCCGTCGAGCCGGACGTGTATTGCAGGAACGCGACGTCGTCGCGCGCGGCCGCATGCGGCCGGCAGCCGGCCGGATCCACGTCGTCGAGCTCGTCGACGACGACGAGCTCGACCGCGCGAAGCGGCGGATTCTGCTCGATGAACGCGTGAACGGCCGCGTACTGCTTGCGGCACAGCATCACGACGCGCGGCTGCGCGTCTTCGATGATCTTGCTGAGCCGCTCGAAATGGTGGTTGTTGCGCGGCGCGTACGCGGGCACCGCGATGAAGCCGCCGTACAGGCAGCCGAAGAACGCGCTCACGTAGTCGAGGCTCTGCGGGCAGACGATCAGCACGCGATCGCCCGGCGTGCCGCTCGCGGCGAGCCGGGCCGCGATGCGCCGCGCGGCGAGATCGAGCGCGCCGAAGCTGAGCGCGCGATCCTCGTCGTGCGGGCTCAGATAGCGGTAGGCGAGCGCGTCGCCGTTCGCGGCGGCGCGGTGCGTGCACAGGTCGACGAAATTCCCGAACGCCGTCATTGCGCGCCTCCCGCCGCAGCTTGCCGAAGGGCCCGCCATTCGCGGTTCAGCAGCGCATAGCCATACTCGTCGGACCACGCTCCCTTGAAGAAGATGTTCTCGCGATAATGCCCTTCGCGGCGGAAGCCCTGCCGCTCGAGCAGCCGTTGCGCGCGCGCGTTGAGCGCATCCACCGTCGCGACGATCCGGTGCTTGCCGAGATCGGCGAACAGCAGCTCGATCACCCGCGACACCGCCTCGAGCGCGAAGCCGCGCCGCTGCGCGGCGACGTCGAACGTCACGCCCAGCTCGGCCTGGCGTCCTTCGTCGAAGAAATGCACCGCGACGTCGCCGATCAGCGCGCCGTCGGCCTTGTGCTCGGCCGCGATCTGGAACCACGTGTCGTCGGTATCGAACATGAGCGCCTGCTGCTCGGCGAAGAACGCGTTCGCGTCGTCGTCCGTGTACGACGACCAGCTCTGGTAGCGGGCGACGTCGGGATGGTTCCGGTACGCGGTGAACGCGGCCAGATCGCCGCGCTTGAACGGCCGCAGCACGAGGCGCGCCGTGGAAAGGGGAAAAGTGCTCATGCGGGTTCCTTCATGGCCGAAATCGAGATGCGCGTGGGTCAGCGAGACGGCGCTCATCGTTGCGCCTCCGGCACGGCGGCCGGCTGGGACGCCGGGGCGAACGGACGGAGAATCGCCCGCGCCGCGTCGACGGTGCGGCTGATCGCGTCGTCGTCGATCATGTAATGCACGACGGCCCGGATGACGCCGTCGCCGAGCACGCCCATCCGGATGCCCGCGTCGCGCAGCGCGGCGAGAAACGCTTCGTTGCCCGGCTCGACGACGTCGAAGAACACCATGTTCGTCTCGACCGCCGCCGAGCGCAGCGCGATGCCCGGGATCCGCGACAGCTCCGCGGCGAGGCGCGCCGCGCGGCGGTGATCGTCGGACAGCCGCGCGACCATCGTGCGCAGCGCGACGAGCCCGGCGGCCGCCATGATGCCGGCCTGCCGCGTGCCGCCGCCGAGCAGCTTCCGGTAGCGCTTCACGCGATCGATCAGGTCGGCGCTGCCGCACACCATCGAGCCGTATGGCGCGGCGAGGCTCTTCGACAGGCAGAACTGGACCGAATCGACGTGCGCGACGATGTCGGCCGCGCTCGCGCCGAGGCTCGCCTGTGCGTTGAAGAGGCGCGCGCCGTCCATGTGCACGGCGAGCCCGTGCTCGTCGGCGAGCGCGCGCACGTGCCGCAGGTAGTCGAGCGACAGCACGCGGCCGCCGGCGAGGCAATGCGGATTCTCGAGCGCGATCACCGCGGCGGGCGCGCACTGGTAGTCGGTCTTGTCGCGGATCGCCGCGCGCAGCCGCTCGAGCGGCAGGCTGCCGTCGTCCGCGGTCGCGACGGGATGCAGCACCGCGCCGCCGACGAACGACACCCCGCCCGCCTCGTAGTTGTACAGGTCGGAGCGATCGCCGAGGATCACTTCGTGCCCGCGCGGGCATTGCGCGAGCAGCGCGGTCAGGTTGCCGAGCGTGCCGCTCGTGACGAACGCCGCCGCCTCCTTGCCGGTCATGCCGGCCGCAACCGACTCCAGCTCGTTGACCGTCGGATCCTCGCCGTAACAGTCGTCGCCCACGTTCGCCGTGAACATCGCGTGCCGCATCTCGGCGGTCGGCAGCGTCACCGTGTCGCTCAGGAAATCAATCATCGCCTCGGTCCATGTGTTGGGTCGCCCGGCCTGGCTGCGCCGGTTCGTCGTCGAGACAGCCGCCTTCGCGGCCGTCGTCGTGCGTGTCATTGCATGTGCGTGCCGCGCGTCGCGTGCCGTCGCGCCGTCGTGCCGTCGCGTCAGGCCGGCGACGCCGCGAGCAGGCCGGCGACGCGCGCGCGCCGTCGCGCATCCGCCGCGTGCCATACGGCGCGACGCCGCCACTGGCGGTCCGCCGATTGCCGCAGCAGCGTGCGCGACCGCGCGAGTCCGGCGCCCGCCGCGCCGGGCCCGCCGCCGTGGGCGAGCCGCTCGGCCGCCTCCTCGACCGACGCGGGCGACTCCCGCACGAGCCCGCCGAGCGCCGCGGCCGGATCCTCGTGCGCGTCGAGCGCCTGCGTGATCAGCGCGCCGATCTGGCGATGCGCGGCGTGAAAGCTGATGTCCGTCTCCCGGACCAGCGCGTTGGCGACCTGCGTCGCGGTCACGAGTCCCGCGTCGGCCGCCGCGCGCATCTTCGCCGGGTCGCCCGTCACGCCGCTCACCATCAGCCGCAGCAGATCGCAGCTTTCGCCGAACGCCTGCACGGCGTCGGCGCACGGCGCGAGCATTTCGGTGCCGATCTCGACCGAATTGCTGAACGGCGTGCGCTGCGCCGCGAACACCGCCGCGTTCAGCGCGCCCGCGACGTGCGCGAGCTTGCCCTTGACGATTTCCAGCAGGTACGGATTTTTCTTCTGCGGCATCAGCGACGAGCCGCCGCTCAGCTCGTCCGGCAGCGCGAGAAAGTCGGTCTCGCGCATCGTCCAGAGCTGCAGGTCGTGCGCGAGCCGGCTCAGCGTCGTCGACGCGATCGCGATCGAGGACAGGAAATGCAGCACGAGATCGCGGCTCGCGACCGCGTCGAGCGCACTGTCGAAGCTGCGCGCGAAGCCGAGCAGCGCCGCGCTCACGTCCGGGCGGATCGGGAAATCTGTGCCCGCGCCCGCGCCCGCGCCGAGCGGGCAGACGGCGAGATCGTCGTCGAGCCGTTCGAGCGCCGCCTGGTCGCGCCGCAGCGCGGTCTCGACCGACCACAGGTAATAACCGAAGCTGCCGGGCTGCGCGGCCTGGTACTGGCTGTACGTGGGCAGCGGCCAGTCGAGCGTGTGTTGCGCCTTGTCGACGAGCGCCGCCCGCACGCGCCACAGCTTGCCGCCGCACGTATCGAACCAGTCGCGCGCGCGCAGCTTCGCGACGCACGCGTTGATGTCGTTGCGCGACCGCGCGGTATGCACCGCGCCCCCCGCGTCGATCCCAACCCGCTCGATGATCAGTTGCTCGTACAGCGCATACGCGCCGCGCGGCGCGACGGCGTCGGCGATCGCGGCGAATTCGGCGTCGCGCTGCCGCGCGATTTCCGCGAGCACCGTCGCCGCCCGCGCACGATCGCAGATGCCCGCGTCGACGAGCATCAGCAGATGCGCCTCGTCGATCGCCGCGAACGCGTCGAGTTCGGCGAGCCGCTCGGCGCGCGGCGCCGGCCTGCGCACGATCGCGAGCGCCTCCGGATGCAGCGTTCGGCGCAGCCGGCCGGTGCCCGCGCCCTCGCCGGCCGCGTCGGCGTCGCCGAGCACGACCGTCACGCGCCGGTCGACGCTTTCGAGCGCGTGCGCGAGCGCGTCCGGATCGGCCGCGGACGCGATGACGAGCGCGAGACGGTCGCGGAAATCGCCGGCCGGCTCGACGCGCTGGCCGGGCTGCTTCAGCGGCATGAAGCGCATGCGCACCGACGGAAAGCGCTCGTCCGGCTCGAACGACAGCGCCTTCAGCTCGCCGCGCCGCGCGGGCAGCACGAAGCGGATCGCCGCGTGGCCGCGGCGGCGCGGGCCCAGGTCCGGCGGCGTGCCCGCGTGCAGGTCGATCATCGCGCCGAGGACGTCGACGCCCGTCGCACATTCGACCGCCTGCGGGATCATGCCGCCCGCGAGACGCGGATTGATTTCGATCACGACGACCTTGCCGCCGCTCACGCGGCATTCGACGTGCGCGGGGCCGAAGCGGTGGCCGGTCGCGTCGAGCGCGCGCAGCGTCTCGGCGACGATCGCATCGCGCTGCGCGGCGGAGATCGGCGCCGGAAAATCGTGGCCGCGCTCGACGAAGAACGGCAGCGGCCCGAGATGCTTGCCGGTCACGCCGAGCACCACATAGCCGTGCTCCGCGCCGAGCCCGACGACCTCGACCGAAAATTCCGGGCCTTCGACGAACGATTGCACGAGCAGCTGCGGCGCGACCGCGATGCCGCGCTCGTTGCTGCGCGCGTCGAGAATCCGGCCGCCGTGCGCGAGCATGTCGGCTTCCGTCTGCACGAGCCGCACGCCGACGCTGCCGGAGCCGAACGCCGGCTTCAGCACGCGCGGATACGTGAGGCTGCGCGCCAGATCGCGCAGTTGCGTTCGGTCGGACACGATCGCGGTGTCGGCCGCGCCGACGCCCGCGTCGCGCAGGCAGCGGTGCAGCCGGCCCTTGTCGCGGCAGGTGCGGATCGCGTCCGGGTCCGCCGCGGGCAAGCCGAAGCGCGCGGCCACGGCCGCGGCGGTTTCGATGTAGTACTCGGACGTCGAGAAAATCCCGGCGATCGCCGGATACGGCGCGAGCGCGTCGACGATCCGCTGCGGATCGGACGTGTCGGCGACGAGCGGCACGACCATCTCTTCCTGCAGGAACGGATAGAGCTGCGGGCGGCTCGTGACGAACAGCACGTCGAAGCCGCGCAGCAGCGCCTTTTGCAGACAGAGCCGGCCGGTGCCGGTGGTGTTGCTTTCGATGAATACGAAGGTCTTCACGATGAATGTGGCCGCCAAAGGAAAATCGAAACGCGACGCGACGCTCGCGGCGTCATGCGACGGGCGCGGGCCGGACATCGCGGATCTGCTCGAGCACGCTGCCCGCCGGACGCGAGCGGCCGGTCGCCTGCTCGAACGTGCGGCGTCCCCACTCGACGTACGCCCATGGGCCGGACGCGGCGTTCGGGCTCACCGCCCGCACGGGCTCGGCGGCCGGCGCGGCGTCGGCGCTGGCGACGGCATGCCCTTGCTCGCGCAGCCATGCGTCGTCGTAGACGGTGTCGATGTAGCGATGGCCCTCGTCGGGCGCGATGAACACGATCGTCCTGCCGTCGTCGCGCTGCGCGCGCAGCCATTCGGCGACCATGAACGCCGCGCCGGACGTCGGCCCGCAATACAGCCCGTGCTGGCGGTGCAGCCGGCGCGTGCTCGCGAAGGCCTCGGCGGGCGACACCCAGTGCACCTGGTCGAAGCACGTGTGGTCGAGGTTGTTCGGATAGATCGAATTGCCGAGGCCGCGCAGCGCGCGCGGACCGACCGGCAGGCCGAACAGCACGCTGCCGAACGTATCGACGCCGACGAGCGGAATCGACGGATCGACCTCGCGCAGCGCCCGGATCGTGCCGCACGTCGACGCGCCGGAGCCGACCGTGCCGACGATCGCGAGATTCGTGCCGAACGTGCGGACGAGCTGCGCGGCGAACGCGCGATACGCGCGCTGGTTGTCCGGGTTGTCATACTGCCGCGGCCAGAAGCCGCCGGGGTTGTCGCGCAGCTGCTCCTGCAGCGCTTCGAGCCGCAGCACCTGGACGTTCGAGCCGGCCGCGCTCGCCCCGACGATCTGCACGCGCCCGCCGAGCTGCCGCAGGCGCGCCTGCAGCCGTTCGTCGATCGCCGCGTCGCTGACGATGTGAAACGGGATGCGCTTTTCCGCGCAGACGATCCCGATGCCCATCGCGAACGTGCCGCTCGACGTCTCGAGCACCGGCATCCCGGGATTCAGCTGCCCGCTCGCGATCGCGTTCTCGATGATGTACTTGGCGGGCACGAGCTTCATCAGCCGGAACGCGGCCGCGACGAGCCCCGGCGCGAGCCGGATCAGGTCGGGATGATCGAGCGAGCCGGATACGCTGTCGTACACGTGGATGGCGGGTCTGTCGAGTGTCTGGGTCATGATGTCGTTCATGCGATCGATTGTTCGAGCATCCACAAATAGGTATCCGTCTCGGGGCTCGCGCCGCGCACCGCGCGCGGCCAGCGGGCGTCGCGCAACTCGTC
Source organism: Burkholderia oklahomensis C6786 (assembly GCF_000959365.1). Lineage (NCBI taxonomy): Bacteria > Pseudomonadati > Pseudomonadota > Betaproteobacteria > Burkholderiales > Burkholderiaceae > Burkholderia > Burkholderia oklahomensis. The sequence goes on along the minus strand of NZ_CP009556.1, from coordinate 2,040,882 downwards.
CGCGAGCGCGGCCTTCGCGCGATCGTCGGCGCTGCGGTAGCGCCGGTAGACCCACTCGACGCCGCCCGCGATCGCCGCCTTCATCTCGTCCGCGAACTTGCTCGGCTCGAGCGGATGGCGCGGCAGCTCGACGTGCGACGGCGACGCGCCGCCTGCCGGCACCGCCGAGACGCCGAGCAGCTCGAGCCGGCCGAGCGCGTTCTTGCGGATCTCGGTCAGGAACGCCGCGCCGGCGGGAGACGTGATGCTCACGCGGTAGTCCCCGGCGGCGACGTGGCCGGTGCCGCCGACCTTCGCGCCCGGCAGCCGGTAATACGAGACCGTGCCGCGCTCGACGAGCACGAACTCGAGCCCGCGATAGCGCAGCATCGACGGATGGAAGAAGTCCGTGATCAGCCAGCGCCCGCCGTCGATCCGGTGGACCCAGTAGTAGATGAGCGGATTGCCCGCGACCATCTCGCCGAACGCCGCATCGAGGCGCCGCAGCTCGGCGTCGGTCAGCGGCTCGAACGGCGTTTCGCGATACAGCAGGCGGCGCAGCATCATGCTTCCTCCTTCGAGTCGACGCAGCGCGCGACGATGAAGATCGCGCACGCGCACGCGGCGATCAGCGACGTCGCCGCCATCACCTTGTAGATCGCCAGGTACTGCGCGAGATAGCTGTAAAGGAAATACATCACGGCGATCGTGAGCGACATGCACAGCCCGATCAGCGACAGGAACGATGCGCGGATCCGGCTCGGCAGACGCTTGTTGAAGTACTCGTTGGCGACGACCGTGACGATCGGATTGATGATCATGACGAGGAAGAATCCGGTGAAGTCGACGGCCGCGACGTTGAAGAACATCGATGCGAGCACGACCGCGGTCAGCAGCGTGCTCGCGAGCACGACCGGATAGAAGCCGAGGAACGACATGGTTCGCTGCATCACGAGATACACGACGCCGATCAGCATCTGCGCGGCGAAGAAGAACCACGAGATGTGCTCGACGCTGAATCCGTTCTCCTTGAAGAGCGCCTGACTGAACGTGAAGAACGGCGTCGTGCAGGCCGCGAACACGGTGAAGCCGAGGATCGGCAGCGCGACGCTTCTCCAGTGTCCGCGAATGAACGCGAACAGCTCCTTCGTCACGTCCTTGCGCCCCGTGCTTTTTTCCGTCGGGGCCTCGGGCGGCTCGATCGCGAAGCACCACGCGGCGAGCGCCGCCGCATAGATCGCGAAATACGCGGCATAGACCGCGTTCCACGACACCTTCTGCAGCAAGCCGCCCGCGAGCACGGCGAACGCGCCGGAGATCAAGCCGAGCGCGTTCGCGCGCAGCTGCACCCGGTTGAAATGCGAGACGCGGCCGTCGACGACGAGGCTGTCGTAGAGGAGCGCGGTGTCCGAGCCGTACACGAGCGCGAGCGCGACGCCGAGGAGCGCATACAGGCAGACGAACGGCACGAAGCCGTCGCTGACGATGACGCCGAGCGCGTACGCGCAGTACGCGACGAGCCCGAGCAGCACCGAGCGCTTGCGGCCGAACGCATCGCCGAACATGCCGGCGGGCACTTCGGTCACGATGTTCGCGAGAAAGAACACGCCCTGCAGGATGCCGATCTGATACGCGTCGAACCCCTTGTGCATCAGGAAGATCACGAAGATCGCGCGATCGATGATCGCGAGCGTCAGCACCCGGTACGCGAGATAGATGCGCTCGTTTCGCGCGCTGAGCGCGTACCCGGCCGCAACCGCGCTCGGCGCTTCGGCGACGGATTCAGAAAATGGCATGGTCGTCCTTGCCGAAGCGAAGCGAGAGCGGTTCGGCCGCGTGTGCGCGGCGGCTATTGGATCGTGTCATAGACCTTTACGTTTCCGTATCCCGAGAGCGCATCGATCGCCTTCGCGAGGTTGTCGCGGTGGCCCGGCCGGCCGGTGTCGTACAGGATGCCGATGCACGTGCCGCTGTGCGCCGTCACGAGTCCGATCCCCCGCGTCGCCTTGCACACGTCGTGAACCGCGGCCAGATGACGCTTCGGATTGATCTTCTGGTTGATGTACGCGCTGCGGGTCGACACGCGGCCGATCTCGTCGAGATCGCGCGCGCCGAACGCCGCGACGATCCGATCGAGCAGTTCGTTGAACTCGCTGCGATGCTCGACGTTGTGCCGATGCGCGCGGTCGCGGCGGTGATACTCGAGCGTGTCGATCGTGCCGCCCTCGTCGAGCGACAGGATCTGGATGCCGGACAGGCGCCCGAGTCTCGACCACAGCATCCCCTTGCGCTGCAGATAGACGACCGACTCCGCGAACATCACGCCGTCGGTCGGCTCGATGCCGCTCATGTCGCGGCACAGCTCGCCGAGCGGCAGCTCGCGGCCCATGTAGACCTCGATCGCGCGCGCGGTCGCGAGCAAGTCGGCGGACGAGCTGCTGAGCCCCTTGCCGATCGGGATGTCGCAGTCGATGTAGAACGTCCCGCCGACGTTGTGCCCGTAACGGCCGAGAATCACCTTCGCGAGCGCCGCGGCCTTCGTCTTGCCGCTCGGATGCGTGACGATCTCGGTGCTGCCGTGGTCCGGCACGAACGTGCTCACCGAGTATTTCTGGATCGGCAGCGTGACGAGAAAATCGGCGTCGTCCTCGCGCAGCACGCCCTGCAGCAGTTCGCCGAACGAGCAGTACGAGATGCCCGACGCCGTCCGCGCGGCCGGGATGAATGAACGCATGGGCTCCGACATGGTCAGCGCTCGATCGGTCATCGGCCGGGCCGATGCGCGTCCAGCATCGAGCGAAGCCGCGCGAGCAGTTCGTCGAGCGCCTGGTCGCCGCACGAGCCGTACGAGTTCTTGCGCGCCACCATGTCCTCGACGGTGATGCGGCCGATGTCGTCGCCGAACAGCGGGCTCGCTTCGGCGAACGTCGCATGGGGCAGCGCCGACACGTCGACGCCGCGCGCATCCGCCGTCTTCACCAGCTCGCCGACGACCCGATGCGCTTCGCGGAACGGCATGCCCTTTCGGACCAGATAGTTCGCGTACTCGGTCGCGATGATGTGTCCGCCGAGCGTCGCCTGCCGCATCCTGTCGGGCACGGGCGCCATCGTGCGGACCAGCTCGGTCAGGATCGCGAGCGACGTCATGCAGTTGTCGAGCGCGGCGAACCACGCGGTCTTGTCCTCCTGCAGATCCTTGTTGTAGCCGAGCGGCAGCGCCTTCAGGAGCGCCATCAGGCTCATCGCGTTGCCGATCACCGACGCCGCCTTGCCGCGCACGAGCTCCGGCACGTCGGGATTCTTCTTCTGCGGCATGATCGAGCTGCCGGTGCAGTAGCCGTCCGCGAGCGCGATGAAGCCGAACTCCTGGCTCGTGAACGAAATGAGCTCCTCCGACAGCCGGGACAGATGGATCATCAGATTCGCCGCGTGCGAGCCGAATTCGACCAGATAGTCGCGGTCGGACACCGAATCGATGCTGTGCAGCGTCGGCTCCTTGAAGCCCAGCAGCGACGCCGAGCGCCGGCGGTCGATCGGCAGGCTCGTGCCGGTCGACGCGCAGGCGCCGAGCGGGCACTGATCGGCGCGCGCGAGCGCGTCGACGAAACGGCCGCGGTCGCGCTCGAGCATCACCACGTAAGTCGCGAGCCAGTGCGCGTAATACGTGAATTCAGCGCGCTGCAGATGCGTGTACGACGGCATCACGAGCCCGCGATGACGCTCGCCGTGCTCGAAGAGCGCGCGCTGCAGCGTGTCGATCGCATCGACCAGCTCGCGCGTCGAGCGCATGAAATAGATGCGCTGCGCGGTCGCCTGCTGATCGTTGCGGCTGCGCGCGGTATGCGTCTTCTTGCCGAGCTCGCCGACCTTGTCGACCAGCAGCGTCTCGAGGTTCATGTGGATGTCCTCGAGCGCGGGCGACAACCGGATCTCGCCCGCGCGCCACGCGGCGCGGATCTCGCCGAGCGCGCGCGCGAGCGCCTCGTGCTCCGCCGTCTGGAGCAGGCCGACCGCATGCAGCATCTCGACGTGCGCGGCCGTGCCGTCGACGTCGGCTTCGAAGAGCCGCGCCTCGAGCGGCAGGCTCGTGTTGAACGCCACCAGGCTGTCGGTCATCGACTGGCTGAAGCGCCCGGCCCACGGATTCGCCATCGGATTGCTCATGCGCCGGCTCCCGATTTCGCGGCGCGCGCGGCTTCGATGCCGATGCGCAGGCCGAGCGTGTTCAGGAAGCCCGTCGCGTCCTCGCCGCTGATCGCGCGGCCCGCGTGCAGCGTCACGAAGTCGCGCGAATAGAGCGACTGCTCCGATTCGACGGCGGACGGCGTGCACGAACCCTTGTAGAGCTGAACCTTCACGTCGCCGCTCACGTATTTCTGCGATTCGTCGATGAGCGCCTGCAGGCACAGCCGCTCGTCGCTGAACCACAGGCCGCGGTAGACGATGTCGCCGTAGTCGTCGGACACGAGGTTGCGCAGGCGCTCGACGTCGCGGCCGAGCGTGATCTTCTCGAGCTTGCGATGCGCGGCATGCAGGATCGTCAGCGCGGGATTCTCGAACACGCCGCGCACCTTGAGACCGTTGATGCGATTCTCGATGATGTCCTGGAAACCCACGCCGTTGCGGGCGCCCACCTCGTTCAGCCGCTCGATCAACTCGACCGGCCCGAGCGCCGCGCCGTCGACGGAGACGGGCACGCCCCGGCGAAAACCGACCGTGATCGTCTCGACCGCATCGCGCGCCTCCGTGGGCGGCGTGATCCAGTTCACGTCGAGCCAGTTGAACTCGTTCGCGACGCTTTCCAGATAGTCGCCTTCCGTCGTGATGTGCACGAGGTTCTCGTCGTGACTCAGCAGATTGTCCGGACGGCTTTCGACCGGGATGTCGTGCTGCTGGCAATACGCGAACAGATCCTCGCGCGATTGCAGCGACCAGATGCGCCAAGGCGCGACGGTCGGCAGATCGGGCGCGAGGATCTTCGCGGCCATCTCGAAGCGCACCTGGTCGTTGCCCTTCTGCGTGCAGCCGTGCGACAGGCAGTCGACGTCGTGCTTGCGCGCGTATTCGATGAGCCCCTTCACGATCGCCGGGCGGGCGAGCGGCGTGCCGAGCAGATAGTCCCGCTCGTACGACGCGTTCGCCTTCAGCGCGGGGAACACGAAATCGCCGATGAACGTCTCGCGCAGATCCTCGATGATCAGCTCGTCCGCGCCGGCGATCGCCGCGCGGCGCTTCATCCGTTCCCAATCCTCTTTCTGCCCGAGGTTCGCGCAATAGGCGGTGACACGGCAATCGAAATGCCGCTTCAGGAAATGCAGCGCGGTGGACGTGTCGAGACCGCCGGAATAGGCGAGGAGAATGTGTTTGGGTTTCATGTCGGATCTTCCGTGATGGATGGGTTCGTCGACTAGCCGACGAGGTAGTTGTCGCGCTTGCCGCGAATCTGGTTGACGTTGTCGGCCAGTTCCGAGAATTCGATGCCGATGCTGTATTTCTTGCCGTCGATCTTCATCACGCAGCCGCCGCTGCCGCGGAAGCAGAACACGCGCAGGAGATCGATGAGCTCGCGCGCGACGTAGGTCGCGTTCGGATCGATCTCCATCGCCTCGTTGGTTTCGGTGATCTTCTTGCGCGTGCCCTTGTGCCGCTGCCGGAACAACCGATAAGTGCCGCTTTCGATGCTCGGCCAGGTCGTCCGGAACAGCTCGACCGACGCGTCCATGTGCTTGTCGTAGATGACGTCGCCCGTGTCCGTTCCGTCGATCAGCACGCGCTTCTGGCTGATGATCGGCCCCGCGTCGACCGCCGACACGATCCGGTGGATGCTGACGCCCGCCGGCGTGCCGTCGAGCACGGCCCACGCGTAGTAGTAGAAGCCCTTGTTGTACGGCAGATAGCCGGGATGCAGATTGATCGAATCCTTCGTCGGCAGCTCGATGAAGCGATCGTCGAGGATGTAGTCGAAGTAGATCGAAACGATGAAGTCCGGCGCGAGCGGCGCGATCAGCTCGTCGAAGCGCGCGCGCGCATCGAGGATTTCGATCGGCGGAATGCCGTGCCGCTCGCACACTTCGACGATTTCGTCGAGGTGCGTCGCGTTCGCCTCGGGATGGACGATTGCGGCGACGACCTCGACGCTCGGCCTCTTTGCCAGGTATTTGAGCACTTCCAGTCCTGCGACGTTGTCGACGCAGAGCAGGACCTTTTCGCGAGTGATGTCATTCATGTAGGAATCCTATTCGGATCGCGCACGAAAGCGTGTCGAGCCGTTGATCGAATCAGTCAGCGATCCGCACCGCGATACTTGAGGACGTAGCAGATGCCGAAACCGGACGGATCCGCCTTCGGGCTCGTGACCTCGTCCAGGATGACGTCGTAGCCCGCTTCCGCGAAGATTTCGTCCCACTCGCGCTTCGGCAGCAACAGCTGATTGGTGAACGGATGAAGCAGGAAATACGGGTTGTAATACCCGCGGCCCATCGGCGACTGCATGACTTCACGGTTGTCGATGTCGTAGTCGACTTCCATCACCATCAGGTAGCTGTCGGCGAATTTCCGGCCCAGCTTGCGCAGATACTTGATGAACGCCGGCCGGCCGATCTGCGCGATGATTTCCTGCAGCACGAAGCCGAACAGGATGAAGTCGGGCTGCTCGTCGATCTCGTAATCCAGCGCATCGACGTTGACGAGACGCACCTGCTCCTGCAGGCCCATTTCGGCGACCTTCTTCAGGCCGGCCTCGTACGCGCTCGTATCCGGCTCGATGCCGATCGCCTTGATGTCGCCCAGCTCCTTCGCGAGCGTGCACAGGTAGAGCGCGTTGCCGCAGCCGAAGTCGACGATCTGCTTCGCATCCGGTTTCACGGACTCGATGAAAGCCTTGGTGATCGGAATCGTGTCGTACTTCGAAATCTGGCAGCTGCCGACGCCGACCCACTTGCCGTCGCGCTTGTAGCCATCGATGCCTTCCTTCAGCATCGCGCCGATGTTCGAGAAGATGCTGTCGTAGCCGCCGATCAGGATGTTGAACCACCCTTCGTAATGCTTGATGCGGGAGCCGTAATCGGACAGCCGGAACGATGCCGTGTCCTCGCGCCCTTCCTTGACGAGCAGTCCCTCGACGGTCAGATACTCGAACACGGTGCGCAGCAGGTACGGATCGAGCGAGCGGCCGCTCGCGATTTCATCGAGGGCCTTGCCCATGAGTAGATCGTCGAACACGCCGAGCTTGAGCATCTGGAAGATCACCTTCGCGCCGACGAAGCCTTTCACGTAGTCGAGCGTCTTGAACATTTCGGGCTGGAACCAGCTCGAATCCAGAATTTCTTCGACAGACAGGTCTTCTTCGTGCGCTTGCGCACGAACGAGCGTTGCAGCGGTCATGGAGTCACCTTATGAGTGGTCGGAATATTCGGCCAGCGCCGCGAGCAACCGATCGTTGTCCTCTTCACGGCCGATGCTGATCCTGATGTGGTGATGAAGTCCGAACTGGCCGGCGTCCTTCACCTGAATGCCCCGTTCGCGCAGGAACTGCAGTGTGCGCTCGCCGGCGGCGTTTTTGACGAGAATGAAATTGGCTTCGGATGGCGCGACGCGATAGCCGAGCTCGCGCAGCGCGCCGGCGACGCGACGGCGCTCCGCGAGCGTCTTCGCGATGTGCGCGTCGCGCGCATGATCGTCGTCGAGCGCGGCTTCGAGCGCATGCAGATCGAGCGTGCCGACGTTGCAGAACCACTGCTTGCGCTTCATCGACGCAATCAGCTCGCTCGGCCCGAACAGCGCGCCGAGCCGCAAACCGGCGAGACCGTAGGATTTCGAGAACGACCGAAACACCAGTTCGTTCTCGCCGTAAGCCAGGCCGCGCGCGCGAAACGACGAATAATCGACGTAGGTTTCGTCGATCAGCAGCTTGCCCGCGCGCTGCCTCAATTGATCGAGCTCGCCCGCCGTCAGCGCCTGGCCAGTCGGATTCGACGGATTGGCGAGCACGACGCAATCGTTGCTCGACACTTGCGCGAGATCGTCCGGATTCAGCAGCAGATCGTCGGTCAGGCCGATTTCGAAATGCCGGAGCCCGCTGACGGCAATCCGCCCGCGATAGCCGTCGAAGCCCGGCCACGCGGTGACGAACCGCATCGACGAAAACTCGGCGCTGACACGATCGAAGCATTCGTCGATGCCGCGCACCAGCATCAGGTTGTCCTCGGGACAGCCGAAATGCTCGGCGAGCTTTTGCATGATTCGCGGTTCGGCGTCGAACGGATAGCGATTGATCCGCGCGGCCGCGACCGCGATCGCGGCCCGCACGCGCGGCTCCACCGCTTCCGCGTTTTCATTGAACGCCAGGCAGACGGCTTGCGCCGATGCCCGCGCTTCCACGAGTACTTCGGTATCCTTTGCTTCGCCAGCGCTCACGATTTCATCCTTGCCGATTCTGATGATTGTTGATTCTTGCCTGATGCATCGTGCGGATGGAATCAGCGCGGCGGCGGATTCAGGCCGGCCCGCTCGTTTTCCATGCCCTTCCAGCGCCAGCCCTCGAACGCGCGCTTCACGTACTCGGCGAAGAACTCGGGCACCAGGCGGAACAGCTGCGGATACGTGATGAAGAACGTGCTGATGGAAATCGAAATGTCCATCGAGATCACGCAATGTCCCCAGTTGCGCGGAATGTGCAGCGTCTCGCCCGGCTCGATGATCGCCTGGTACGGCGTGCAGTGCCGATAGTTCGGATAACGCTCGAGATCCGGCTTCTCTAAATCGACCGGACTGAACGTCTCGCGCTCGAACTGGCCGATATAGAGATTCTTGCTGACCTGGTCCGGCGGAAACAGGTACACCATCTTCCTGCCCACGACCTGCGTCAGGAAATTCGGCATCGGATCGGTATGGATCGGCGTGTGCGTGCCGGCCGGCCCGATCCACAGGTACGAATCCATGTGCGCGCCGGGAATGTGCTCGATATGCCCCTGCACGTACGGATGCGGTGCGAGATCGGCGCGCAGGTTCGGAAAGCTCTTGCGAAACGGATGCGACGCCATGTAGTACATGTGATCCGGCTTCGTCCGCAGGATGTGGATCAAGTCCTTCAGCTTGAGCTCCTGGAAACGCAGGTGCTTGACGTAACCTTGCGGGCTATTGTTGCCGGGCCCACGCTCGTCGGGCTGAAAGCTCTCGACGCCGATGGTCTCGTCGCCGAATCTGTTCTCGAAGTAGTCGAGCGACCATTTCTGCATCGCCGGCCACGCATCGAGCGCCCTCGCGATCTTCACCGGACGCTCTTTGTCCAGGTAATGCGTGCGGAAGTCCGACACTTTGGGTCGAACCAGCGTTTCAATAGGCAGAATTTCATCGTACGGCATAGTCGATTCCCGAGCCCGAATGTTGATTGAGATGCTCGCGGACGCTGGCAGGAACCATGTCCGTCCAGAGTTGCTCGATGCGTTGCAGGCACTGCTGCTTCGTCGCAGGTTCACCGACCGTTTCCCAGCCGGCGGGGAGGCTTCGCCCATCCATCCAGACCGAATACTGGCCCTCATTGTTTCGCACTACGAAATACAATTCGTCATCCATAGCTGGTTCCCAGGGATAGCAAGATGATGTGCCGGGTTTTTGCCGTGGCGGCGCGCAGGTGAAATCGCGCGAAACCACTGGCTGGAAAGACGCGCCGGATGTACTGCCTTGGCATCGCTCGGATGCAAGCCCGCGACCGCGCCCAACGCATTAAGTGCTTCAGAGAATTAAGTATTTCTGCTGTGGGAATTGTCCCCTGAACTGGCCTGATGTCCGGTTATTGGGTATGCATTTTTCAATGCACTTTCATCTTCAAGGCACGAGTAGAATTAGGCATAACTTCTCATGTGTCAAGCAATTTTATGACAAGGTGTCCCGCTTTATTTCAAACAACAACGCTCACCTGACAAATCTTACAGACGCAAAATTTACATGCAGAAGGCGCAAAGATTTCATTAACGGATGACATCCGGGAGGCGCGGCGCTTGCAGGAACTGAAGCTTATGTTGCTTGCCGGCCGCTACGAAAATTCAGTCGGCGCTTGCCTGCCCGCCGTCGTGCCGGATGTCAAATTCACGCTCCATATTGATGAATTTAAACGATATTTTCATGCCGATCAGGCGTCGAATGAATCTTGTCGACCGAACTCCAAATTCGCACGAATGCCTATTAATTAAGCAAGCCTGTTATCCAGGATATCGAATTCCGTTATGTCGATGACATCCAGAAATTTTTACCGAGGAAGCGTTGGCTTAAAAAAGGCATACCAATCTCAAACAGATGTACAAATCTCATAAACATCGCCAGACTCACCCGGCATTCATTTTCATGAAATAGTTTCCGCAAAACAAATAGATTGACTGATTATTTTGCGGCCGTTTTATCATTGCAATGAAGGCAACTAATTGCGCGTTCGAAATGAGGCAGCTCCACTCGGCGCCCCGCTGCCCGACAACAGGATGGGACACGAACAGGTCGCGCGTCTCGCGACATCGAACCCGGGAGCTCTTACACGCATGCACGTTTCGATCGATACGTCCACCGAAGCCAACTCGCAGACACCGGATTGTCACGATGCCGATTCAGACGTAAGCACGCTCGATATGTCGGGGAGCGACGCGCTGAATCGGATCGCCGGAACTGTCGTTGGCGGTGCGGCAAACGTCGAGCGAATCGCTCCGCTCACCCGCACGCAGGAACATAGGCTGGCGCAGCATCTGCTCGATCGATGCGACGGCGGGCGATTGATGGCGGCGCACGTCACGCTCGACTCGCGGGCGCATCTCGATGCATTGCTGGAAGCACTGCAGCGCGCAACGGATCGGCACGCGAGTCTGCGAACGGGCATCTTTTGGGAACGCCTGCGGCGGCCGATGCAAGTCACGCTTCGCCGGGTTCGCCTGACGGCGCACACCGCCCTGCTCGATCCCGATCTCGATCCCGCTGCGCAGCTGGCGGCGCTGACCGCCCTGCCCGGCATGCGCATCGACATGCAACGTCCGCCGTTGCTGCTCGCGTGCATCGCTCGCATCCCCGGCGGCGGGCAATGGCTGTTGCGGCTCGTGGCGAGCCCGGTTGTGACCGGTTTCGACACGCTCGATGCACTGCTCCGCGAAGCGGCGACTCACGGCGAGCGAAAGCACGAATCTGCGCCGTTTCATTGGATTGCCGAGACGGACATCGCAGCGCGCGAACGCGAACTTGCATCGTCGCCGGCTGCAAGCGCGGCTTCGCCGTCGAACGGCGTATTGCGTCATTCCGATGCCGGTTTCGAGTCGTCCGCCGAAGCGCGCATCGCCGCGATCGCGGCCGATCTGCTCGGCGTCGCACGCTGCGAACCGCCAGACGACTTCTTCGCGCTCGGCGGAACGTCGTTGCAGGCGCTTCAACTCGCGCTCCGTATCCGCGACGCGTTGCATGTAACCGTGCCGATCGAGCAGATCTTCGCGAATCCGACCATCGTCGAGCTTGCCGAATACGTCGAACGACTGCGGTCGCGGGACGTACGCGACGACGTCCCGCAGGTGCCGACCGGCGAAAAGCTGGCGGGCGCGCGCGGCCACGCGCACACGGATGCGGAGCAAACGGATTGCCTGCTCGTCATCCAAGCAGGCCGCGCCGGGCAAGCGCCGGTGTTCTGCATCCCGGGCGCGGGCGCCAGCGTCGCATCGTTCGTTCCGCTCGCGACCATGATGCGCGCCGACGTGCCCGTATGTGGCCTGCAGCCTCGGGGGCTGGATGGCCTGCGCCAGCCGGACCGGTCGGTCGAGGCGGCTGCGCGCCGGTACGCGCGGGCGATTCTGAATGCCAATCCGCCGGGACCGCCGCGTATCGTCGGCCACTCGTTCGGCGGCTGGATCGCGCTCGAAACGGCGCGGCTGCTGGACGGCATGGGACGGCGCTGCGCCCCGCTCGTCCTGCTCGATTCGAATCCGCCGCCCGCCCTGCACGCATGGCGTGCGCCTTCCGATGCGGACATGCTGCGCACGCTGATCGGACTGCTGGAACAGGCGGCCGGCGCGCCATCCGGGATCACCGACGAAGAAATCGCCCGTTGCGTCGCCGCGGGCGTCGATGCACGGGATGCGTTCGTCCATGCCTACATGGTGAGAACCGCACTGCTGCCGCCGCGCGCACCTGTCGACTCGGTGCGACACCTGCGGCAGGTGTTCGAGGCCAATTTGGGCACGTGCTACGCGCCACGCAGCCGATACGCGGGCGACGCGACGATGATCGTCGCCAACGGCGATCGCGATGCGGGCGACATGGTGCCGGCGTTCGGATGGACCGCGCTGATCGAGCGAGTCGATGCGGTCGTGACGCCGGGCAATCACATGAGCATGCTCGCGGCACCCTATGTTCGTCACGTCGCGCTGACGATGAAGGATGTGTGGCGAATGGTCTGAATCTGCGCAGCAGCATGGGCCGAGCGATGCCATGCCGGTTCATGGACGATGCTCGTCGGTCGATATCGGCGCGCTGCGATTGGCCCCGGCCCGCTCGATCGCACGCGAAATACGCGAGTGACCGGCGCCGGAATTGGATGTCGCCAGGATCGGAACGAACGGCAGACGATCGCGCTGCAACCGCCCGACGATCGCGTCGAAGCTCGGCCGCGCCGTGCCTCGACGCATTTGCGACGCACATCCACCGAAGCCGTCTCACCAATGCAGATGCAGCGCATCGGCATCGCACGCCGACACATGCGTGCCGAACCTCCGGCTTTCGCGCTCGAGCACCGCGTGCAGCCAGGTCTTCGCTTCGGCGGGCGCGTGCTGCAGCCGCAGGTTGCGAATCTGCATCGGCACCGCCGACAGTTCGACGAGCGCTCCGCTGTCCGCGTCGAGCACCGGAAAGTACATCAGCGTGAGATCGGGCCGAAATTGCTGATGGCCGTGGATGCCTTCGTAGTCGTTCAGAAAATCGCCGCAGCCGTAGAGAATCAGCCGCCCGCGGTATATCTCGACGCCTTTGACGTGGTGCGACGAATGGCCATAGACGATGTCGGCCGCGCCCGTGTCGATCAGCCGGTGCGCGAACGCGTGCTCGTCGTCGCCGATCTCGAATCTCCAGTTGCCGCCCCAATGGAGCGAAACGACGACGAGATCCCCCGCGCGTCGCTGCGCGGCGATCCGTTCGCCGATCAGCGTCGCGCGCTCGGACGACAGATTCGCCAGATAGTTCAGGCCGCTGCGCCGTGCGGTCGCGGCCCACGACGGCGGCACGCCGCTCGTCTCGACCGCGTACGCGTAGACGCAGATTCGGCGTCCGCCCGGCAGGTCGAGCGTGGCCGGCTCGGCCGCGCGCGCGTCGTCGTCGCCTGCGCCGGTGGTCCGGATGCCGGCCTGATGCAGCGTCTCCAGCGTGTCGGCGAGGCCGGCGCGCCCCCAGTCGAGCGAATGATTGTTCGCGAGCACGCAACAGTCGATGCGCGCGCTCGACACGCAGTCGATGTTGCGCGGATGCATCCGATATAGCACCGATTTGTCCGGCCAATGGTCGTCGCTCGTCGTGACCGCGGTCTCCAGATTGATGATCCGCGCGTGCGGCTGCACACGGTCGAGCTCCGCGAGCGCGTCGCCCCACGGATACGCGTAGTCGACGCACACGGGCAGCTTGCCGTTTGCGAGCTCGGCCAGGCGCACGTAGTCGCGCGCCGACCGGCAATAGCATTCGTACAGCTGAGGATCGCACGGGTGCGGCAGGATCTGGTCGATGCCGCGGCCCGTCATCACGTCTCCGCAGAGGAAAAGGCGCACGCGAGCGTCGCGCGTGCCGTCGGCTTCATTCATCGCATCAACGCGCGGACCGATCCGGCTCGCGCTCCTCCAATGAAACGGCCATTCGCCACTCGTTAGGCGATGCGGGCCGTCGCGCAGCGGTCGGCTGCGCCTCTCCCGCATCGGCCTGCTTCAATCGATCGGCTTCAATCGGCCGCGATCAGCCGATCGATTCGATGATTGCCTTGAACGCGCGCCATTCGGTCGCGGCCCATACTTCGGCGTGCGAGCGTCCGAGCGTGCGCAGGATCGCCGACACCTTGAACGCCGTCTCGATGTCCGGCGCGGAAAACACGTCGAGATAATCGTATGGCCCGAGGATCGCGTAGCTGTGCCGCCATTCGATGCCCGGGCACGCTTCCTCGATTTCCTTGACCGCGCGTTTCTCGAGCGTCTCCATGCTCGACGGCGATTTCAGTCCCTCCGGAGACAAACGCGTCAACAGTACGAAGTCCGGCATAGTCGTCTCCTTGCACGCTCATCGATACGTTCAAGCATTGCGCATCGGATCGGGCATCCATTGATTACGATCAAGGTCCGGACGTGTCCGCGCATCATGCGTCGTCCCTTCCGGGGGCCCATCCGTCCGTCAAGTCTTGACTGACGAAAGCAAGCCGAGATCGCGCAGCTCGCGGTACGACAGCTCGCGCTTGCGTGCACCGTACACGCCGCGCCGTCCGTAAATGTGCTCGAGGTCGAAGCGGTCCGACGCATCGACGACGCGGCCCAGCACCGCGTCGAACACGGTCTCGTGCTCGTGCGCATGACGCGCGCCCGTATCGGCGGCTTCTCGGCGCGGAAACGGCAGATAGTCGAGTTCGACCAGATACCATGCGGGTCCGATCTTGTGCGCCTGCGTGTGCGCGGACACCGGACGCATCCGCGCGTGCAGTTCCTCCACACGGCGCGCTTCGCGTTCCTTCTCGCGCTGCACGCGCGACGCGAGCGCGGCGTTGCGCATCAGCGTGCCGAGCTCCGGATGGACGTAGAACGCGCAGTTCGCGTCCTCGAGCGCGACGACGACGCCGTGCGCGGCGTGGACGCGAACGCGCCCGTGCTTCGACGACGTATGCGTCGCCACGAGGTCGGCCGGAACGTCGGGCTGCTCGGGGAAGCGGTGCGCGAGTTCCGCGCGCACCGAAGCCCATTCGGCGCCGACGCGCGCGGACAGGAACGCCCGCAGCGCCCGCTGGCGCGGCGGCTTGCCGGGCGCCTGCCCGCGGGCGGCGGGAGGCGTTGCCGGCGGTCCGGCGGACATGGTCCGAAAGTTGCGGTTCACCTTGACCATGACGATTCGCCTGCCTGTTCCCGACGATGACTGAGTTTGTCGCAATCGCAAATGCATTCGTGCGGCGCGGGCGCGGTGCGCTTGCGTCCGCCCCACTCGCGCCGCATTCGAATGCGCGGATTCACTGGCGCATGTCGTCGCCGTCCGGCTCCTCGCGCTCCAGTATCTCGACCACGCGTGCGGTCCGGCCATGCGGTTCGCGATCGAGGCGGAACTGCAGGCGTTCGTCGGATCTGAACCACGTGTATGCATCGAGCACCTCGGTGCTCGTCGGTTCGATTTCGAGGATCTTCGCGATGACGTCGTCTTCGATCGGCCCGACGATGTCGCGAATTTCGGTCGCACTGGCGGGGTGCGATGCGGAATTGAGCTTCATGGACATGGCTTTTCTCCCGTTCCGGTTGAGGTCGCTCGTTTCGCTCCGGGTCGACGCATCGCGTCAACCCTTGATGCAGACGATCGGCACGAGCCGCGCGACCTTGCGCGCGAGCCCGGCCTCAGCGGCCGCGTCGACGACCGCGCCGACATCCTTGTACGCGCCCGGCGCCTCCTCGGCGACGCCGCGGTCCGACGGGCTGCGGATCAGGATGCCGCGGCTCGCGAGCTCGTCGACGAGCGCCCGGCCGCGCCAGCGCCGTGCGGCCGCGAAGCGGCTCATGCTGCGGCCCGCGCCGTGGCACGCGGAGCCGAACGCGCGTTCGCCGCCCGCCGCATCCGCGCCGGCGAGGATGTACGACGCTGTTCCCATGCTACCGCCGATCAGCACCGGCTGGCCGGCGTCGCGCAGCGCGTCGGGCAGCGCCGGATGGCCGGGTCCGAACGCGCGCGTCGCGCCCTTGCGATGGACGTAGAGCTGCCGGCGGCGACCGTCGATCACGTGCTCTTCGACCTTGCACGTGTTGTGCGACACGTCGTAAAGCAGGGTCAGTTGCGCGGCCGGCAGCACCTTCTCGAAGACTTCCCGGGTCAGATGCGTGAGGATCTGCCGGTTCGCGAGCGCGCAGTTGATCGCCGCGCGCATCGCGCCCAGATAGCGCTCGCCGAGATCCGACAGAATCGGCGCGCACGCGAGCTCGCGGTCGGGCAGCGCGATGCCGTGGCTTTTCGCGGCGATCACCATCTCCTTCAGGAATTCGGTGCCGATCTGGTGTCCGAGCCCGCGCGATCCGCAGTGGATCGTCACGACGACCTGCCCGCGCTGCAGTCCGTAGCGCTGCGCGCACGCCGGATCGTAGATGTCGGCGATCTCCTGCACTTCGAGATAGTGGTTGCCGGAGCCGAGCGTGCCCATCTCGTCGCGCTGGCGCTTCTTCGCGAGCGCCGACACCGCGGACGGCTTCGCGTGCCGCATCACGCCGCCCTCCTCGATGCGCTCGAGATCGAGCGGCGTCCCGTAGCCCTGCTTGACGGCCCACGCGGCGCCGCCCGTCAGCATGTCGTCCGTTTTCGCGGCCGACAGTCTGAGCCGCCCGGTGCTGCCGACGCCCGCCGGGATGTGCGTGAACAGCGCGTCGGCGAGCTTTCCTTTCACTGCGTCGATGTCCTCGCGCGCAAGCCCCGTATGCAACGTGCGCACGCCGCACGAGATGTCGAAACCGACCCCGCCCGCCGAGATCACGCCGCCCGCGTGCGCATCGAACGCCGCGACGCCGCCGATCGGGAAGCCGTATCCCCAGTGCGCGTCCGGCATCGCGAACGACGCGGCGACGATGCCCGGCAGCGTCGCGACGTTGCAGACCTGTTCGTACACCTTCTGGTCCATGTCGCCGATCAGCTTGCGGTCCGCATAGACGATGCCGGGCACGCGCATGCCGCCCGTCGGCGGAATGCGCCATTCGAACTCGCCGTGCTGCTCCAGCCGAGTCAGGTCCATCGGCAGGCTCCGTTCAGACGTCGACGACGCATTCCGCGATCCACGCGCCGTCGTCGAGCCGGTCCACGCGCAGCGCCGTGTAGGTCGCGCCCTTCGGCTCGACGGCCGGACGATGCCGCGCGACATCGACCGGCTCGCCCGCGATGTGCGCGCGCAGGCCGTCGTCGGCGAGCGTCACGTCGAAATGGCTGAAGAGCATCTTGCGTACCGCCATTTCGTAGACGATTGCGTTGAGCCAGTCGACGAGCAGCAGCTCGCGGTCGGTCTCCGCGCAGGCGAGCTCGAACGCGCGCAGCGGCCGCACCGACGCGGGATTCGCGACGATCGCCGTCAGCGCGAGCGCGGCCTGCTCGTAGGCCTGCGCGAGCGTCTCGCCGACGCCGCGCACGCCGATATCCGCGCCATGCTGGAAATGTTCCCAAAGTGCGGTCACTTCGCTTCGCTCCTCGATCGGCGCGCAATGCCGAATGTTCGCCGGCTCGCCGCATCGATCGCATGCGAAACTAGCCTAGGTGTTGCGCCCGGATGGGCTTTGACCTGCGTCAATCGCCGCCCCGTGGCCGCATTCAGAATCGAACCGCGACGACGGATCGTCGACCGGGAGGCCATCTTGCAGCCGCGCGAGCCGAACATCGAGACCCCGCTGCCGCCTGCGTTCGCTAGCCGGCCGGCGCATGTCGACCGCGCGGCGATGCGACGGGCCGGCGCGCCGTCGATTGCGGTGCGATTCGTCGTCGCGTCGGGCGTGATGACGCGACGAAGCATCGACACTCGCCGTTGGCCCGCGTTCGGCCGCAGCGAATGCCGTGCGGAGGCTCGTCGACCGCCGGGGCGCGCGTTGCGTTCGACCGATCGGAGTCCAGACGCCGAAGCCGAAGCCGCAGTCGTCATCGAAGCCAAGGCCGAAGCCGACATCGAAGTCGCACGCGGCCCGTCCGGCGCCTCGCCTTCTTTTGCGTTTGCGTTCGCGAGATGCGCGCGACCGCGACGCCGCGACGCAAACGCATCGCCGAGCCGCCACGATGATTGCCGATGATCCGCCAGGCCTGACGAGTACCCAAGCCGCGCAGCGCCTCGCGCAATTCGGCGCGAACGAAGTCGCCGAGCCGCGCGTGCCGCTGTCGCGACGCATCGTCGCGCACTTCTGGGCGCCGATCCCGTGGATGCTCGAAGCGGCGATCGTGCTGCAGTTGATCATCGGCGAGCGGCTCGAGGCGACCATCATCGGTGCGCTCCTGATCTTCAACGTCGCGCTCAGCCTGTTTCAGGAAGCGCGCGCGGCCGGCGTGCTGGACGTACTGAAGGCGCGGCTCGCGCCGGCCGCGTCGGTCAGGCGCGACGGCCGATGGACCCGCGTCCCGGCCGCGTCGATCGTGCCCGGCGATGCCGTGAAGCTGACGCTCGGCGCCATCGTGCCGGCCGACGTCCGGATCATCAGCGGCGCCGTGCTGCTCGACCAGTCGACGCTCACCGGCGAATCGGCGCCCGTCGAAGCGGCGGCGCGCGCGCCCGCCTACGCGGGCGGGCTCGTGCGCCAGGGCGCCGCGGTCGCCGAAGTGACGGCCACCGGCGCGCGCACCTACTTCGGCCGCACCGCCGAGCTCGTGCGGATCGCGGGCAGCGACAGCAGCGAGCAGCGCGCGATCGTCGCGGCCGTGCGCAATCTCGCGGCGGTGAACGCCGCGATCGTCGTCGCGCTCGTGCTGTACGCGCACGCGGCCGACATGCCGCTGCCGCGCATTCTGCCGCTCGTGCTGACGGCGATTCTCGCTTCGATTCCCGTCGCGCTGCCGGCGACTTTCACGCTTGCCGCCGCGCTCGGCGCGCAGCGTCTCGCGCGCGGCGGCGTCTTGCTGACGCGCCTGTCGGCGCTGCACGAGGCGGCGGCCGTCGACGTGCTTTGCGTCGACAAGACCGGCACGCTGACTGCGAATGCGGTGCGCGTCGACGCGGTGCGCGCGGTGTCGCCGAACGCGAGCGAGGACGACGTGCTCGCCTACGCGGCGCTCGCGAGCGCCGAAGGATCGGCGGACGCCGTCGACGCGGCGATCCGGCGCGCGAGCGCGGAGCGGCCGTCGCCGGCGCTCGCGGGCGCGCGCGTCGTGCGCTTCACGCCGTTCGACCCGGGCCGGCGGATTGCCGACGCGTGCGTGGATGTCGGCGACGGGCGAACGCTGCGCGTGCTGAAGGGTGCGCCCGCGGCGGTCGCCGCCGCCGCCGGCGCGCAGGTCGACACCGCCTCGGTCGACGCGCTCGCGCAAAGCGGCCTGCGCGTGCTCGCCGTCGCGGCCGGACGCGACGGCGGCCCCGTCGAGATCGTCGGCTACGTGGGCCTAGGCGATCCGCCGCGCGCCGATTCCGCGCCGCTCGTCGCGCAATTGCGCACGATGGGCGTGCGCCCGGTGATGGTCACGGGCGACACGGCGGCGACGGCGCGCGTCGTCGCACGCGCAGTCGGGCTCGGCGCCGGCGTCGCGACGCCGGCGAACGTGAACCGGTCACGGCGTCCGCCGAACGACGTCGACGTCTACGCGGAAGTGCTGCCGGAAGACAAGTTCCATCTGGTGAAGGCGTTCCAGGACGACGGGCACGTCGTCGCGATGTGCGGCGACGGCGTCAACGACGCGCCCGCGCTGCGGCAAGCGCAGGCCGGCGTTGCGGTGTCGACCGCGACCGACGTCGCAAAGAAGGCGGCCGCGATCGTGCTGACGAAGCCGGGGCTCGACGGCATCGTCGCCGCGATCGTCGAGGGTCGCTGCGCGTTCGAGCGCCTGACGACGTATGCGCTGAACGCGCTCGCGAAGAAAATCCATCTCGTGCTGTTCCTGGCGGCGGGCGTCCTGATGACGGGGCACGCGCTCTTGACGCCGATGCTGATGGCGCTGCTCCTCATCACCGGCGACTTCATCACGATGGCGTTGACGACCGATCGCGTGACGCCGTCCGCGTCGCCCGACGCGTGGCGGATGCGGCGGATCACGCTGGCCGCCGCGGCGATCGGCCTGTGCCAATGCGCGTTCGGCTCGGCGGTGATGGCGGTCGCGCATTTCCGCTATGCACTGCCCGTCGACGCGCTGCGCAGCCTCGCGTTCGTCACGCTCGTGTTCGACAGCCAGGCGGTCGTCTACGTGATCCGTGATCGCCGGCGATTGCAGCGGGCACGGCCGGGGTCGCTGCTCTTCGCCTCTTCGCTCGTCGACGTCGCGCTCGCCGTCGTACTGACGACGAGCGGCACGCTGATGGCGCCGCTCGCGCCACGGATCATCGCGGCGGTGCTGGTCGCGACGATCGGGTTCGCGATCGCGCTGGAGCTGCTCAAGGGGGTTGCGCTCGGATGGCTCGATCGCGCAGCGTCGCACGCGAGCCATGCAAGCGGCGCGCCCGGCGGGCGGACGCGACCGGGCGCGCATCGGCCGTCTTGACGTCGGCGTGCTTGTGCACATGCGCCGCGGCATCACACGGTGGGAATGGATCACGCATGACACACACGTTGCTTCCATCGCCCGTTGGGCAACGCATGTCGACGCCGGCGCTCGCAGTCCCCGCTTTCCGTCCGGCGCGCGACCAATCCGTCCGGCCTCGCCCGTTCACGCGGCGATCGAACCCGCCGCGCCCTCACCTGTTCGCTTCGCCCTCGTCGTTCCCCGCGCGCCTGAAGCAAATCCTGCGCCGGCGCTGCAGATACGGCCAATCGACCTTCGCGAACGCGTAGACGAGCGCGAGAAACGCGAGCTGCGACACCGCGAAGTAGATGCCGAAATACGCGCCGCCGAGATTCGTTTCCGGCTCGACGTAGTCGTGCGTGAACTGGCCGAGCGACGCCCAGAGCGTGTAGCTCGCGAGCCGCCCGAAGAAGAACGGCACGCCGATCAGGCGCAGCGGCAGACCGGTCAGGCCATATGCGATGAACAGATGGTTCGACGGCAGCGGACTGAACGCGTAGGCGAGCAGCACCCATGCGGTGACGCGCCGCCGCTTCTCGATCCACGCCTTCGCGACGTCGACGTTGCGGCGGTCCGCGTCGCTCATCAGGCGTCCGCGGACGAGCGCGCGCGACGCCTTCGCGAGCATCAGCCGGCCGATCGTCGCCGCGGTCGCCGCGACGATTGCCATCAGCAGCGGATCGTCGTCTGGCCGGCTGAAGCCGAGCCAGGACATCGCCATCCACGTCGGCGGCGCGAACGCCGGCGCGAGGTTCAACAGCAGGATCGTGACGAACAGCGCGATAACGGCTGACATGGACGTGATTCCTCGGATCGGTTCCGAAACGCCGCGGGCCCGGACGCGCGCCGTCAGCGCGCGAGCAGCGGCACGAGGCCGAACAGCGACGCCAGCTTGGGGATCGCAAGCAGCAACAGCAGCCCGCACGCGGCGAGCGCGAGCACCGCCCACAGATACCGGTTGCCCGCGAAAGGCGTCTGCGCGCGCGTGCCGCCCGCGAGCGCCCGGACGACGAAGATCAGGCCGACGTTGGCGGCGACGAGCGCGGCGAACGCGCAGGTGCGTGCGAACGCCGGATCGCCGTTGCGCTCGAGCAGCAGCGCGTACAGGCCGACGACGACGGCCGCCGCGAGCGCGCCCGCCACCGCGCCCTGCATGACGAGCGGCGACGACCACAGCCGCACGTGCTGCGGCCGCGGCGGCACGCGCATCGCGTCGGCGCGGGCGGGCTCGTTCTCGAACACGAGCGAGCACGCCGGATCGATCACGAGCTGCAGCGACACGATGTGCAGCGGCGCGAGCATCGCGGGCCAGCCGAGCAGCGCGGGCACCATCACCGCGGCGATCATCGGGAGATGGACGGCGACCGTATAGCCGAGCGCCTGCATCAGGTTCGCGTAGATGCGCCGGCCCTGGCGGATCGCCGACACGATCGGCGTGAAATCGTCGCGCAGCAGCACGAGCGCGGCGACCTCGCGCGCGACCTCGGCGCCGTGCAGCCCCATCGCGATGCCGACGTGCGCGGCCTTCAGCGCGGGCGCGTCGTTGACGCCGTCGCCCGTCATCGCGACGACCCGCCCGCCGCGCTCGAGCGCGGCGACGAGGCGCAGCTTCTGGTCCGGCCGCACGCGCGCGAACACGTCGACGCGCTCGACGGCCTCGTCGAGCGCCGCGTCGTTCATCGCGGCGAGCTCGTCGCCCGTGACGACCGCATGGGCGTCGATGCCGACTTCGCCCGCGACCGCGCGCGCGGTCGACGGATAATCGCCCGTGATCATCACGACGCGGATGCCGGCCGCGCGGCAGGTCGCGATTGCGTCGGCCACTTCGGCGCGCACCGTGTCGATCAATCCGACGAGGCCGACGAAACGGAAGTCGAAGTCATGCTGCCGCGCGGGCCACTCGCCGCGCGCGTGCGCGGCCCGCGCGACGCCGAGCACGCGCAGCCCGCGCGCGGCCATCCGCTCGGCCTGCGCGAGCAGCGCGCGCGCCGTCGCGTCGTCGAGATGGCACAGCGAAAAGATCGCCTCGGGCGCGCCCTTGCACGCGACCGGGCAATGTTCGAGCCGCGGCGCGCGCCACACGTGCGACATCGCGGGCAGCTCCGGCGTCAGCGCGTATTCCTGGACGAGCGACCAGTCGTCGTGCAGATGCTCGGTGTCCGCCAGGCATTGCCGGCCCGCGCGCTGAAACGCGCGTTCCATCGGATCGACGGGCTCGATCTCGCTCGCGAGCACCAGATATTCGAGCAGTTCGTGAAATGGCTCGCCGATGTCGACCGCGTCGTCGCCGAGCGTCCATCGCTCGCCGTTCGCGAACAGCGCGCGCACCGTCATCCGGTTCTGTGTCAGCGTGCCCGTCTTGTCGACGCACAGCACCGACGTCTGCCCGAGCGCCTCGATCGCGCTCATGCGCCGCGTCAGCATCCCTTCGTCGGCGATGCGGCGTGCGCCGAGCGCCATGAACACGGTCATCACGACCGGAATTTCCTCGGGAAAGATGCCCATCGCGAGCGTGATCCCCGCGAGCACGCCGGGCAGCCAATCGCCCGAGCGCCAGCGATAGACGGCGACGAGCGCGATGCACAGCCCGAGCGCGACGAGCGCGATCCGGTTCGCGAGCGCTCGCGCGTCGCGCTGCAGCGGCGACGGCGCGCTCGCGATGCCGGTCAGCGACTTGCCGATCCGGCCGAGCGCCGTGCGCGGCCCGGTGTCGGTGACGATCATCCGCCCCTGCCCGCGCACGACCATCGAGCCGAAGTAAAGGCGGCACGCGGTTTCGTCGGGTGTCGGCGCGTCGGGCCGCGCGGCGGCCTTGTCGACCGGCACCGACTCGCCCGTCAGCAGCGATTCGTCGGTGCTCAGCTCGTGCGCGTCGACGAGCCAGCCGTCGGCCGGCACGCGCGCGCCTTCGGCGATCCACAGCAGGTCGCCCGGCACGAGCTCGGTCGCCGAGACGAGCCGTCGCTCGCCGTCGCGCATCACGTCGGCGCGCGGCGCGGACAGCGCGCGAAGCGCGGCGAGCACGCCCGCCGTGCGCTGGCTCTGCACGATCGTCAGCGCGGCGATCGCGGCGACGAACGCGAGCAGCGTCAGCGCGTCCGGCAACTCGCCGAGCGCCAGATAGACGGCGCCCGCGCCGAGCAGCAGGAGCAGCATCGGCTCGCGCAGCACGTCGACCGACGTGCGCCACCAGCCGTGCCGGCCGCCCGCATCGACCGCGTTCGGGCCGAAGCGCGCGCGCAGCTCGGCTGCCTGCGCGCTCGACAGGCCGCCGGGCGGCGTGCGGCGCCACGCGTCGCCGGCCGGCTCGGCCGCATCGGGCATGCCGGCGCGCGCGCGATGCGCGGCCGGATCCGTGCTCATGCGAACGCGGCCTGGCGCGCGCTGGCCGGCCGGCACGTCGGCGCCGGCCGGGCGCCGCTCATGGCTGACGCTTGCCGGGGCATGGGTTGCAGATCTGCGCCGCGCTGCGGCGATCGGGTTCGGCCCAGCGGAAATCGACGTGGACGCCGCCGCGCGCGGGCACGCGCACGCTGCGGCGCTGCTCGGCGCCGCCGTAGTGCGCGTCGATCCGGTACTGCCCGGCCGGCAGCCGCGCGTACAGGAACGGGCCTGTCGTGTGGACGATCAGCACGGGCTGCGCCGATGCGGCGCGAATCGTGACGTCGACGTCGGACAGGTATTCGCCGTTACGCGACGCGAACATGACGCGCAGGTTGTATTTCGGCGCGGCCGCGCGGAACGCGTCGACTTCGTCCTGCCCGACGCCGCCCGTCAGATAGGCGATGCCGTTTTGCGTGGCGGGTTCGAGCGTTTCGCTCGCGACGGCCGCCGAGCCGAATGCGGCGAAGGCGACGACGGTTGCGACGACGCGCATCGCTCGATGAACAGTGTTTCGCATGGCGGTTCCTCCATTTGGACGGCGAAGATGCACACGTCCGTTCGGCGCGCACTGTTTCGCTGGTCAAAAGAATGCGGTTCGCTGGTGATTGCCGGGTTGATGCAGGTCAAGGGGGTCGCAAGCGCGGTTGCGCCGGCGTGATGCGCATCGGCGCCGGGTTCGCGGGTCGCCGGCCTTCGTCTGCGAGGATCGCGCGGATCGCAGAAACCATCTGCGGCGCGCTTGCATCGCATTCGTTTGGCGCTCGGCCCGTCGTTGAGCGCCCACGCCACGCGCGGGATCGTCTCATTCACCGCCTTCGTCGATCGTGACGATAGGCGACTCGAATGTCCGCACCGGCATGCGGGCCGGCAGCGACGCATATCTATTAAGTCGCCGAAACAAATCTCGCGCGTATTGACCGACGCGTCGATCGGCGTTGCCCGTTGTTCAATACATGCGCTCGCAGGCCGCCGCGTCGATCGTTCGGACGACGAGCGACCTCCGAAGCTTCGTGCTTTTCGCCAAGGAATCCGCGTGCTATCAAAGCAGGATTCGCTGCGAA
Organism: Burkholderia oklahomensis C6786; assembly: GCF_000959365.1. Lineage (NCBI taxonomy): Bacteria > Pseudomonadati > Pseudomonadota > Betaproteobacteria > Burkholderiales > Burkholderiaceae > Burkholderia > Burkholderia oklahomensis. The sequence goes on along the minus strand of NZ_CP009556.1, from coordinate 2,016,061 downwards.
TCGCGTGCGTTCCGGCGTGCGCTCCGCGGCGAATACGCACGGTATGAAAAGAACGGTCGCATCGGTTCGAAAACTGTATCGGCACATTGGCGTGCCTGAAATGCGGCCGGATCCTGAACGATCCCGATCGCCGTTTCGCGAAGCTCCGCCGATCCGCCGACCGGCAAATCGAGGCGTCCGTGTGCGTCGCGTTGCAGTCGCGCGCGTGCGGCTTGCCGCGCTCCACCCGTGAACGATCGTCCGGGATGTGTGTCGAGCGCGTACGATGCACTCGCGCATCGCGTTCGATACCGCCGCTGCATGCCGATCGCTTGCGCAGTCGCAATGGCCTTCGTGGCGCCGCGACGCCGGCCCGCCGATCACGCGAGGCGGCTTCGCGCAGCGGCTTCGGCCGAGCGGCACGGGCGCCGTCCTGACCAATGCGCGCGTCGTCGCGGGCCGTTCGCGGCGGGCGGATGCGCATCGCACAAACGACATGCGGCATGCAACGCCCGACGCGCTTCCGCGATCGACTGCAAATCGTCAAGAGGAGATCGAACGAACAATGTCCAAATATGTATTGGGTCACTCCCCCATAGAACTTCGCCGACTGGACTTCCAGTCGGAGATGCTGAAGCCGATCACGCGGCGTCTGCTCGAATCCGCGCGCCTTCGGCCTTCGATGCGCGTGCTCGACATCGGCTGCGGGACAGGCGGCGTCAGCATGCTGGCGGCCGAGATGGTCGGCCCGACCGGCACCGTCGTCGCGATCGACCAGAGCGACATCGCGATCGACGCGGCGACCGCCAACGCGGAGCGCGCGAGGCTGCACAACATCCGCTTTCGCGCATGCGGTCTCGATCAGGTCGAGGGCGTGCACAGCTTCGACGTCGTGATCGCCCGATGCGTGCTGATGCATCAGTTGCACGTCGCGGAGTTCATCCGCCACGCGGCGCGCTTCGTGAAGCCGGGCGGATTCATCGCGTTCCACGAGCCCGACTTCCTCCGCAAGCCGATGTCGATGCCGCCCATCAACCTGTGGGACTCGGTTGCGATGGAAATTCTCGATCGCTGCAAGCGGATGTTCCCGTCATTCGACGTCGCGCACCGGATGGTCAAGCTGTTCGCGACCGCGGGGCTGCCGCTGCCGAAGATGTCATACGAGATTCCGGTCGACGGAGGAACGGCCACGAAGCTCAGTTCGTGGCATGCGGAAATCCTGCGGGCGCTGTCCACCGATCCCGAATGGACGCTGCTCGGCGGCGGCAAGCGGATCGAGTTCGACCGGCTGAGCGGGGATCTGCAGTGCGAAATCTACGAATCTCGCGCTCAGGTCGAATCCTTCGGGCAGATGTGCGCGTGGGCGCAACTATAGACGCGCGCGCCGCCAAAGGGCCGGCGCTGCGCGCGCCGGGCGCCCGATCCGCCGCATCGGTCCGGCCGGACGCCCCGTGTCACGGCTTCGCGCGGCCGGAACGATCGATGCGGATCGCGAGCGCGCTCGGCTATTTCGCGGAGGTCGACGTCGCGCACGCGTTGCAGCCGCACGCGGACGTGCCGGCGGGCGCCGCGGGCGACTGATTGGTCCACTGACCGTTCCAGCCGCCCTGCGCCGCGCAGACGGTCGGACACACGGCCTGCGCGCCGCGATAGTCGGCGATCGGCAGCGCGGTGTCGACATCGCAGCCGCACGGATAGCCGGTGCGCGCGCTCTGCGCGATCGGCCCGCTCATCGATGCGAGCCAGTTGCGCGACTGCGCATCGATCTTGAACATCACCGGCTCGCGCGCATCGATCAGCGCGACCATCTTCCGATAGAGCGGATAGCGCTGCGCGAGCGTCTGCAATACGCTGCGCCGCGCGGAGAACAGATACTGCGGCACCCCGCTCCGGTCCGGTCCGACGCTTTGCACCATCGTCGACGACGCGGCGATCACGTTCGCGAGCTGCACGGCGAGCGTGCGCGTGCCGCGCGCGTGCGTCGTCGTGTTCACGCCGATCACGTCCGCATAGAAGAGCGGCGGCTGCGGCTCGTCCGACAGCGGCAGAAACTTGAAGTCGAGATTCTGCCGCGCCGCTTCGCTCATCGCGGACATCGATTCCGAATAGCCGATCACCGCGCGTCCGTCGCCGTCGCTGAACCACGTCGATCGGTCGTATTGGCCGGGCAGCTCCGCGGTCGCGTTCAGCCAGCTCGACATCGCCATCAGCGAGCGCAGGCTCGCGACCGCCTCGCCGTTCAGGTCGTTCGCGCTCCACGGCAGCGGCAGCGGATACGCGCCCGTGCGGCTGTGCGCGGCGTCGAGATACAGCGCGGCGTTCGTCGTCCGCCCTGACATGTCGATCATCAGCCCGCGCTTGTCGGGCGGAATCTCGCTCGTGAACGTGCACTGCTTGAGCGCGCTGCGCACTTGCGTGAGCGTCGTCGCGGCCGCGAGCGCCGCGTCGTCCTTCCGGTAGAACAGCACGTTCGCGCAGCCGAGCTGCGGGATGCTGTAGTAACGGTCGCCCGCCTTCACGCCGTTTATCGCGTACGGCAGGAAATCGCCGATGTTCTGGATCTCGTTCGCCGCGAGCGGCTCGAGCCAGTTCTGGCTGCGGAAGTAATCGAAGAAGATCGCGTCGTACACGTAGACGTCGGCGTTCTCGGGCGGATTGTTCCGGTAGCCGCCGTCCCATTCGTCGGCGGACACGAATTGCAGCGCGACGGTCGGCTGCACTTTCTTCCATTCGGTCTCGATCGCGGATTTGAACTGGTCGACGCGCGGCACCCACGGATACAGCGCGACCGTCAGTTGCTGGACGGCGGCCGCGCCGCCCGCGTGGGACGGCGCGGCGACCAGGAAGCCCAGGACGATCGTGATACAGCACAAGAGGCGACGCATGATGAATCCTTGTCGAATGAGTCGTGTGCGTGAATGCGCTTCGGCGCCGCGAGCGGCGGAAGCGTCAATGCCATAGCGCGTGGAAATGATGGACGGGCCCGTGTCCGCGGCCGACGTCGAGCTTGCCGGACGCGGCGAGCGCGTCGCTCAGGTACGCTTTCGCGCGGCACACGCTGTCCTCGACCGAATGGCTCGGCAGCAGCGCGGCGATCGCCGCCGACAGCGTGCAGCCGGTGCCGTGGTCGTTCTTCGTCGCGACGCGCGGCGCGGACAGCTCGACCGTCGCCGCCGCCGGGCCGCGCAGCACGTCGACGCTGCGCTCGCCCGCCAGATGACCGCCCTTCAGCAGCACCCAGCGCGGGCCGAGCGCGTGCAGCTCGGCCGCCGCCGCATGCATCTCGTCCAGCGTGCGCGGCTCGCTTCGATCGAGCAGCACGCCCGCTTCCGGCAGATTCGGCGTGATCAGCGTCGAGATCGGCACGAGCCTGTCGCGAATCGCGTCGACCGCGTCCGGATCGAGCAGCCGGTCGCCGCTTTTCGCGACCATCACCGGATCGAGCACGATCGGCGCGGCGCGATGCCTGACGAGCGCGGCGGCGACCACCTCCGCGATCGCCGCCGTCGCGATCATGCCGATCTTGACCGCGTGCACGGCGACGTCGTCGAACACCGCGTCGATCTGGTCGGCGACGAACGCCGGATCGAGCGCGCGGAAGCTGCGCACGCCGGTCGTGTTCTGCGCGACGACCGCGGTGATCGCCGACATCCCATACGCGCGCATCGCGGAAAATGCCTTGAGATCGGCCTGAATGCCCGCGCCGCCCGTCGGGTCGGTGCCAGCGATCGTCAGTACGTTCGCGATCATGTTCCCTCGTGATTCATCTTTTTTAATGGATATTCGAGCGATGCGGCGCCCGCCGGCGGACCGCATCGCGCGCTCATGCGATCGGCCGCACGGGCGACGCTCGCGTGCTTTCCCGTTCCCGCGCGGCCTTCGGTTGGCGCTTGGGCGCGGCAGTGGCGTTCGATCCCCCGCGCACGACAGGGCGAACGCCGCGCCGCGCGCGCCCGCCGCTTCAGCGCTGCGGCTTCGTCGCCTTGAACAGCACGAACGGCTTGCTGCCTTCGGCGTGCGCATACGCGCCGGGAGCGCCGCCCGCTTCCGCCGCGCTGAAGCCGAGCTCCGTCGTCGCGGCGAGCGCGAAGCCCGCCTCTTCGAGCGTGCGGTGGTACGTCGAGATGTCCCAGTGCGTGTCGACGACGCCGAACACGCCCTCGCCGGGCACGTCGAGGTACACCGGACGCGTGTCGCCGTCGCGATAGACGGCGCCCGGCTCGCCGTTGCGGAACGTCGGGAACTGCACGCCGGTCGTGCGCGGGTTCGTATCGAGGATGTAGTACGTGCCGCCCGGTTTCAGCACGCGCAGCACCTCGGCGGCGACGCGCGCGAGCTCCGCGCGCTCCGGGATGTTGACGAACAGGAAGCAGCTGATCGCCGCGTCGAAGCTCGCGTCGGCGAACGGCAGCGACGGCCCGTCGATGTGCGCGAACTGCAAACCCGCGTCGGCGCCGGCCGCGTTCGCGTTGTCGATCATCGTCGTCGCGATGTCGACGCCCGTCACGTGCGCGACGCCCGCCGCCCTCAGCCGCCGCGACACCTTGCCGCCGCCGCAGCCGTAGTCGAGCACGCGGATCGCCGTGCCGTGCGCGCCCGTCAGCTCGGCGATGAGCGGCCGGTAGCCGAAGCGGTCCTCGATCCGGTCGTCGTATGCGTCGAAGCGCTGCGAAACCTGCTGTTCGGTCCAGTCGGTCTTCATCGATATCCTTGATCCTTGTCCGTTATTGAAGCGACGCGGAGGCCATGTCCCAGCGGTTCAGGAGATAGGCGCGATGGAACGGGCCGACGAACGCGAGCGCGTCGTCGGGCGGCGGATTGCCGGACTTGATCTCGCGATAGATCCAGAACAGGCCGAGCACGTCGCGCCAGTACGGGTCGAGATCGACGTCGTGCAGCGCGGCGAGCGACATCCGCCCGGCGCGGATCCGGCTTTCGTGGTCGAGCACGCGCCGGATCGTCGCGGGGCCGGTGCCCGCCGGCATCCGCGGCGGCGCTTCTGCCGTGACGATCGCCGCTTCGGCGTCGTCGAGGAGCGCCTGCACGCGCGGCAGGTTGTCGTCGTACACGTGGATCGAGCCGACGTGGTGCGAATACGTGCCGACCTCGCATCCGAGCCGCGACGCGACGTACTCCTGGAGGAACGTGAACGAGAAGACGTCGTTCAGGAGCCCGATATACGCGTCGTTCGCGCGCATGAAGGCCACCGTGTGCAGCCGGCCGTCGCGCAGCAGCAACTGCAAGCCGAGCGTGCACGACACATCGATGTTGCGCCGGTACAGATCTTCGTCGGCGCTGAAGATCTGCAGCACGACGCGCTTGCTCTCGGCGTCGTCGCGCGACAGGATGTCGACCGCGCGCTCGATCTGATCGAGCGACCGCTCGCCGTAATGCAGCAGCCGCGCGCCGTAGCCGGTGCCGGGCAGATGCTTGCCGTCGGGGCTGTAGCGCGCCATCGAAGGCGCGTAGTGCTCGATGAACTCGAGATCGTTGCGGCCGGACAGATACCACAGCGCCTCGGCGTAGTTGAAGACGACGTTCTGCTTGCGCGCGGCGTGCCGGCAGAAGCGCGCGCGCGGATCGTCGATCCGTGCGCCGTAGCCGATGATTTCGCGCTCCGCGTGCCCGCGCGGCGCGCTCCGGTATTCGTACGCGCCGCAGACGTCCCTGAGCGTGGCGAGATAGAGCTCGCTGAGACCCGGATAGCGCAGCATGTCAGCCCCTCGCGTCGAAGCGGCCGATCGCGGCTTCGATCGAGGCCGGGTCGATCCGGCCTTCGCTGTATTCGACGCGCTCGATGCGCGTGATCTCGTCGAGCCCGCGCACGAGGTACGCGTATTCCCTGCCGGCTTCGAGCAGCAGCACGATCGGCTTGCCGAGCGCGGACGCCCAGCCGAGCTCGATGTGCGTGCCGGGCGACGCGGGCGCGCCCGGGAACGCGACGAAGTAGTCGCACAGGCTGATCTGCTCGTAGTCCGTCTTCGTGCACACGGCGGGCGTCATGAACTCGCGCCCCCAGTGCTCGCGCCGGTGCGCGCAGTGCACATCCCAGCCGCGATCCTCGAAATGATCGATCACGCGGCGAAACAGGTTGATGCTGTCTTCCGGCATGACGCCGGTGTGCTTGTCGACCAGGGATTTGAACGGTCCGCCCAAGAACATACGCTTCATCGGCTGTTTTCCTTTTGGTTGGAATGACAGATGGCGTGCGCTCGCAGCGCCACGCGCGTGACGTGGTCTGCGAGGACGCCCGGGAATTCGAGCACGCCGTCCGGCACGCGGACCCAGCGGCAGTCCGCCGCGTCGTCGCCCGGCCGCAACGCGCCCTCGACGTAGCGGCACGGCATCGCAACCAGCACGTAGTGGTGGTGCTGGCCGCCCGGATCGAAGCCGATCACCTCGACGACGTCGATCGGCTCGCCGACCGCCGCGCGCACGCCGGTCTCCTCGAACAGCTCGCGCGCGGCCGCGTCGTGCAGGCTCTCGCCCGGCTCGACCGAGCCGCCGGGAAAACCCCACGTGCCCTTCTGCGGCTCCTTGCCGCGCTGGACGAGGATCACGTCGTCGCCGCGAAACGTGACGGCGATCACCGCGACGCGCGGTGTCGCGAGCGCCGCCGGTTCACGTGGCGCGGCGCCGGCGCTTTTCGGGTCAGTCATCGTTGATGCTCCGCATCTTCGCCCCCTCTCTGCGCGCGCTTTCGTTCGGCCCGACGCGCAAATCGGCGGCAGTTGGCCGCCTCTATGATTAATAAAGAAACAATCCGGACGAATTCGCCCGGATTTTGCGAGCATATATTTTCGCGTCGCGATTCAGCGGCCTCTCCGTTTTCGGAAATTTCGCAGAGCGCTTAGCCTAACACAACCCTATCGATTCGCTCGAATGCGATTTGCTTAACGAAATTGACGGTCTTCGCATATTCGCCTTCATTCAGCGATTATTGCGCCAACCGATTGACAAATGAAACGGGGCGTTGCTATACCTATTAATCAATGCCGATACAGCGCGTCGTTCGGCGAAGCGCCGCTGCACGGGCCCGGCCGGAGCCGGCAGGCCGCTCGGCGGCGTCTCGCCGCACGCCCGGACGCAATCGCCGCATCCGGCTCCGCATCAGCTTGCATTTGCCGTAATCCGTAACGTTGTTCCACTCCGTACCGTCATCCGGTACGGAACATCTCATCGTCACGCGACCGAAACATAAAAAGGTGATCGATTATGCAAACGCATCCGATCGGGCTGTCCAGCGAATACGAAGCGCAGCGCTATTCAAACGAGCGCAATATTCTGCGTTCTGAAATTATCTACGGCGACGGCTTTCAAAGCCCGGGCGGCATCGAAGGATTCAGGACGATGCTCGCCGACAAAATGTCGATCGAGCCCGGCATGCATCTGCTCGACATCGGCTCCGGCCTCGGCGGCGCCGCATTCCATCTCGCGAGCCGCTTCGACGTGACGGTCGTCGGGCTCGATACCGCGCCGCGAATGACGGAACTCGCGACCGCCCGGCAGCCGGCGCTCGATCCGCGGCGGCGCGTGCGCTTCGTCAACGCCGACATCCACGACGAAGCGCTCGCCGGCGAGCGCTTCGACATCGTCTATTCGCGCGACGTGCTGATGTACGAGCACGACAAGCCGTCGCTGTTCTCGCGCTGCCACGCGCTGCTCGCGCCGCAAGGCCGTCTGTACGTGACCGACTTCTGCCGCGGCCGCTCGTCGCTCGAGTTCGACGCTTACACGTCGGTGTCCGGCTACGACCTGAAGACGATCGACGATTACGCGCGCATCGTCGCGGACGCCGGCTTCGATGTCGTGGCCGCGCGCGACGTCAGCGACGACGCGCACCGCCAGTTGATCGACGACCTGCATCGCTACGAGGCGCGCGTCGCGGCGCGCGATCCGTCGATCGACACGCTCGACGCCGAGCACATCGTCGAGCGCTGGCAGCGCAAGATACGCTTCGTCGAGGAAGGATGCCTGCTGCAGGGGCTCTTCATCGCGCAGCGCCGATAGTCCGCCCGCACGACGTGCATTCCGAAGGAGCCGACATGCTGACGTCGCATTCCGATCATCTGCAGATCGACTGGGAATCCGGCCGGTCGAGCCGCTATCACTGGGTATGGCTGCGCCAGGCTTGCGAGTGCGCAGACTGCTTCAACGGCTACTGCCGGCAACGCCACTTCGATCCGGGCACGATTCCGCCCGGCATCCGGCCCGAGCGCGTGTCGCTCGACGCGCATGGGCTGCGGATCGTCTGGCAGGACGCGCACGTCAGCACGTACGCGCTCGACTGGCTCGAGCGCAACGACTACCGCGATGCCGCCCCCGCCGCCGGGCGACAGGCGGCGCGGCCGCGCTGGACGCCCTGGCCCGAGCGCGGCGCGCCGTCGTCGAGCCATTTCGGCATCGCCGACGTGCTGGAAAGCGACGCCACGCTGCGGCGCGCGCTGAATCAGCTGTTCGAATTCGGCATCGTCGCGCTGAAGGCGGGCGACGGCGCGGCGGCGCCGTTCGACGAAGTCCGCGAGCGGCTCGCCGGCTTTCTCGACCCATCGTACTTCGGCGACTTCTTCGATCTCGAAGTGAAGGCGGACGACGCGACCGACAGCGTGTCGTTCAGCACGAAGGCATTGCCGCTGCACACCGACATCCCGTATTGCTCGCCGCCGCCCGATTATCAGTTCCTCTACGGTCTCGACGTCGATCCGCGCTGCGCGCGCGAGCAGGTCGGCTGCACGCGCTTCGTCGACGGCTGGGCGGTCCTGTCCGAGTTGCGCGACGCGTCGCCGGACATGTTCGAGCGGCTCGCGCACACGCGCGTCGTCTACCGCGCCGACTATCCGAATGCGCGCAAGCGCTACGAGCATCGGACGCCGATCGTCCGGCTGCGGCCGGACGGCTCCGTCGAGCGCCTCGTCAACAATCCGACGAAGATGTTCTTCGACGGCATCGGCTTCGACGATCTGATGCCGTTCTTCCGCGCATATCACGCGTTCAAGGCGCGCCTCGTCGCGACGATGCGATCGTATCTGCATGTGTGGTCGCAAGGCGACATGGTCGTGTGGGACAACCGGCGGATCTTTCACGGACGCGGCGATTTCGGCGCGCCCGGTTTCGCGCGAACGCTGCGCGGCGGGTATTTCAAGGAAGGCGAGCTGCGGGCGCGGGAGGCCTTTCTCGCCGAGGCCGAGCTGCGCGCGGCGGGTTGAGCGCGCGGCATTCGAGGCGCTCGACCGCTGCGCCTGCAAGCGCTCTCCGATTCGCCCCCACGACCGCGCAGTCGTTGTCGACCGCGCGGTCGACGCACCTTCATCCGGCCTCGACGAGAGGCGAATACCGTGAAACCGTCATTCAGCACAATGCCCCGACGCATTGCGACGACGCAGAGGACATGCGCAGGCTTGTCGTCAACGCAACGTTTCCATGGCCAAGAGCATGGCCATGGCGATCATCAAGCCTCCGCCCGCGATATTAATCAGTTTGAGTCCCTTCTCGTTGAAGAACGCGCGTGATCTCACCGCATGTGCGGTGGCTACCCACGCTGAATCGATCAACAAACCCAGGCCGATGGGCACGAGCGAAAAGAACAGCAGCGATTCCACTGGACTTTCGACCCCTCTGTTCAGAAAGCTCGGCACGATCGTACCGAACATGATCAGGGCTTTCGGATTGGTGACGCCGACGATGACGCCGGCGACCAATGTCTGCTTGCGTTTGTCGGTCGCCCGGACTTCCGCGGCCGGCAACGGTCTGGAAAACAGGTATTGGATTCCGATGGCAAGCAGGACGGCGGCGCCGAGCAAACGAATACCTGTCAGGACGTTGTCGGCGCGCATCAGCAAGGTGCCGATTCCCAGCGCGACAATCACGGCGACGCAGTAGGTTCCTATCGCGTTGCCGATGACCCCGCGCATCGCGCTACGCCGCCCCGCCGTCATCGCTTGGCCGACAAGAAACATGATGCTTGGGCCGGGAACGGCGATCAGCACCGCAGAGGTCAATACGAGCCCGAGCAGACCGTCGAGCGCAGTGATATTTCCAGACATGGAGCAGCCCTCATTCTCGACCTTGAGCCGTCGCTGGACAGTCGGCGTCCGTCGCTTTCCGATGCCGTTCGTCGTCAGGCGTATCAATGGTCAAACGTTCGGCTCGACCCAATCGATCGGCGACGACCATGGGCTCATGCCGATTTCAGTTGATCGGCGATGAGCCGGCGGCGGCTGACCAGGCAGATTGGCGGATAAATATGGGAGTCTATCTAGTGGCGGACCCGGTACGCAATCCGGAACGGTTCACGAGCAAAGCCAGCGTTGGCTGAATTCGAAGCGCCTCAGCCACTTCTTCTTCGCTCATCAAGGGATAGCATGCGTCCACGAACTCGTCGAGCACGGGCAACATGCTGCGGCGTTCATCCAGATTCAGCGCACATGCGCACGCATTGAACGCGACGTTCTTGTATTGGTCGAGGTTGGTTTCCTCGTCGACATAATCGTCGATATCCCAGCGGCCGATGAGGCTTTCCTGCATATGGAAGGAATCCACTTCCACGCCCCCCCGATAGACATGAAACACCGGATGGATGTACGCGCTGCGGGAAGTATCGAAATGATCGGCGGGTAGCGTGAAATAGTGAGTCGGCAATTCGCCGTCGCCATATCGGCTGAATCCATATTCGAAAACGATTTCGAGCCTCGTCTGCTTCCTGCCCCAGCGCTCGAGGTTATATGCTCGCGGGAATGCGGGCCACACGCGCGCCCGGACCACGCCGTCGTCGCCGCCTGGCTCGAACGTCACCGCGCATCCGAAGTAGCCGAACAGCTCGAACAACGGCATGCTCGTGCTGACGAGCTCGACGAGAAATTCTGAAAGATGAACGAGCTGATCGGACGGGTGCGCCAACGGAACGTCGCATTCGAACACCGGCTCGAGCGCCATGCCATGATGCTTTTCCGCGACGATGCTCCCGAGCGCCTGAATGTTGCATCGGAAGCCATGAACGAAGCCGGAAGCGGCATCCGGATCGTTGACGCGCATTGGAGCGCCGAGAAAATAGAGGCCCGGGACGTTGACCGACTCCCAACTCGACGTCAGCAGGCAATATTTTCCCTTCTCGTCAATGGCCGGCCGTACGGTTTCCCTGTCGAAGACTTCGGACAGCGTGTAGTTGAAGCCGCAGCATACGATCACGTCGTCCACGATGCCGGTTCGCTTCATCCATCTCGGAGGGGACCAGTGAGGGCAAGGCGTCTCGTAGCGGACCAGCAAACGGCCTTCGTGCTTGCCGCGGGTGATTCGCCCGACTTCGACGATGCGATCGCTCACGACATTGTTGTTGGATTTGAGCTGCATCAGATCGAACACGTCGGAGACCTGCGCCCGCAAGTCATGCACGTTGTGCGTCTGCCGGGCGAACATCGGCAGAGACCGTGTGACAACGCGGGTCTCCGCCGTGATATCGACGAGATGATGCGCAATCTCGAACGCCGAATTGCCGCGACCCAAAATAATGACGATCTTGTTCCGGTAGCGCCGCGCCGCGGTATCGGGCTCGAAGTCTCCGTAGAACGTGCAGGTCTCGGTATTGAGCCCCTTGATATCCGGAACGATCGGCTCCGACCTGCCGGTGGCGCAAAAAACACGATCCGCGGTGATGCTATGCGCATTCGATATGCCGAGGACGAAGCGCCCGCCTTCGCGCGCGATGCGCTGCACACGCGCACGCGTTCGAATGTGCGCCGACAACCCTTTCTTCTCCGCGACGTATTTCAAATACTCCTTGTAAATTCTTGCGGACGGCCAATGTTCCGACGTCCATTCCGTGAATCGCAGCTTGGGATCGGTTGCGACGTCATCGGCGCTGATGGTGCTCAATGTGTGCCAGTCGTATCGCATCCGGTACGTGTGGTGATTGCCGGGAACGTATCGTTTGTTTAGCGAAATAAGCTGCCCGCATACCGGAAATCGGTCCCATTGCCCACCGACGGTCTCGTTCGCTTCGAGCAAGAGGTACTCGATTCCCCGTCTCTCGAATTCGAGAGCCATGTTGATTCCTGCGGGGCCACCGCCAATGATCACGTTGGAATGATGTTGCATGTGGCACTCTCCTCGTTCTCATCGTTGCGGATCGAGAGGGGCTTCGATCAAGCCTTTTCATTCGGCAAGGCCGAATGCGTTGCGCGGATGCGGCTCCCGCACAGTCGAATGCGCCAAATTTCCTGCGCACTTGCGCAGTCATTCGGCCCGGGTTCGATCGAGACCGCGTTTATGAATGACCGATCGATCTTCTCGCCGGCCTTCGCGCCCCAAACGCGCGTCCGAATTCGATTCGCAAGATCGATGGCCGTCAGCCGCCGCACGCCCTCGTCGCCCTCGTCGCCCGACTCGCGCGCACCTCGGGGCCGTGCCTCGCGCGATACGCCTTGAGCAATGTCTGCGATCCTGCCGTCGATATGCTCCCGGCGCGCGCCCCTCGGAAAGTGCGGCGCAATCCGCATCGCGAACGGCCTCCCGTGAACGCGCGAACCCACGGCACGTTCGGCGACCGCCGAGCCGTCGCGGCGACAATCGAGTCAACTCAGAATCGAAAGCAATTCGTCAGGATAAGCGGGCGACGATTCATCATATCAATATAGGTAAAAGCGCGCATCAGTGTGAACCAGCACTTGCATTGCAGCAGCGCCTTCGCCTTCCGCCAATCGCCCGATCTCGCCGCATCGGCCGCCGCAAACGCGATCCGTCAAACGGGATACGTGAGGCAGGCGGCGCCGACCGCCACCGCCGCGCAGGCGGCGAAGCGCCGCCCGCTCGGCTTCTCGCCGAGCCACGCCCAGCCGATCAACACCGAAAATACGATGCTCGTCTCGCGAAGCGCGGCGATCGGACCGACCGGACCGCGCGACAGCGCGTCGACGACCGCCGCGTAGCTGATGAGCGAGATCAGCCCGCCCGCCGCGGATTTCAGCATTTCGCCGCGCGTGAAGCCGCCGCTCAAACGGCGGCCGAACAGGAAGAACACGGCCGGCATCGCGATGCCGTAGGCGATGAAGATCCATGCCGCGTACGCGAGCGGATCGCCCGCGATGCGCGAGCCGACGCCGTCGACCGTCACATAGCCGCCGATGAAGAGCGCGGTGACGAGCGCGGCGGCGAACGAGCGCAGATGAATCCGCGACCGGCCGAGCGTGAGGCTCGCGATGCCGCCCGATACGAGCGCGACGCCCGCGAGCGACGCGCCGCCCAGGCGCTGGCCCGCCCACGCGTAGCCGCCCAGCGTGACGAGCAGCGGCACCGTGCCGCGGACGACCGGATAGACCTGGCTGAGCGCCGCGCCCTGATACGCGTACGCGAGAAACACGCTGTAGCCGACCTGCAGCGCGGCGGACGCCGCCAGATACGGCCAGCTCGCGCGCGCGGGCAGCGGCAGCAGCGCCGCGCAGACGGCGGCCGCGGCGGTCGTCGCGAAGCTCATCATGGTGATGCTCCACAGACGGTCCGCGCCGCTTCTCAGCAACGCGTTCCACGTCGCGTGCAGGATCGCCGCGAACAGGACGAGCGCGATGACGGACGGCGTCATCGGCGCGGGTCGAGCGGAACGGGAAACATGGGAGGCGCGGCCGAGGCGCGGCGACCGGCGAGCTTCGGACAAGACATGGCGGACCTCATTCCTACGCCGGCATTACCCGGATCAGGTTTAGGGGTCGTTCCTTGCGCGGAACCTCTCAGCCGATCGTCCGGCTCCCCCTGATGGCCCGGCTATTATCGATAAGAACCCGGCGGCGGGCAAGCCGATGCGGGCGGTTCGATTGCGGAATGCGGGGCCCCCTCGGCCGGCGCGAAGGAGCGGCTGGCCGGAGCGGTTCGCAACGTCCGCCGTCGCGATGCCGGGGCGACGCGATGCCGCGAAGCGCGGCGCAAGCCGCTCACGATCGGCGAGCAATACGATTGGTTCGGCACATCGATCGTGACGCGCCACTCGTCATATCGTCCGGATCACGAATCATTTGCGCGGCATCGATCGGCGCTGCGCGACACAAACCGGCAATCGGTCGATTTTTCCAGCCGTTCGAGCGATGCTTGCGCCGCATCGAATGGCAAACCCGGAATTTCGTCGCGCAATCGGTCATAGCGACTCGATATCAGAAAGCAAGCATGCGCCGACTCTGCGCCCGCTCACATCCCGTTCATATTGCGTTGCGGCGAGCGCACTCGAACGCATCGCGAACGGCGTGACGAGATCCGGCCCGCGCCATGCGCCGGACAAGGCCCGAGCGCCCACGGGCGCACCGTGCTTCGCGATGCAAATCCGTCATCTCGATCCGCCGGAAATCGAATCTCCACTCGCCGCCCTCCTGAATCGACGCCGCGCGTGTCGCTGATCCAAGTCAATTCGGAGCCCTGAACCCGGTGCCTTAATACATTCAATATCCGTCGAGGGGTTTCATCATGGAGCATTCCGCCAGGCAGTTGTTCCATCCGCCGGCACCGCTCCCCGCGACGACGCCCGCGTCGCAGCGGGCGATCGCGCCGCGCCGGCTTCCGTTCACGCTGCTGATCGAGCTGACCGACGATCCGCTCGCCGCGGTGAAAGGCGTCGACTTCGTCTACACGGACGTCTGGGTGTCGATGGGCGAGCCCGTGACGGCGTGGGGCGCGCGGATCGCGCTGCTGAAGCCGTATCAGGTCGACACGCGGCTGATGCAGGCGACCGGCAAGCCGCGCACGCGCTTCATGCACTGCCTGCCCGCGTATCACGATCTTGAGACCGACACCGCGCGCGAGGTCCACGCGCACTACGGGCTCACCGAGCTCGAAGTGACCGACGAGGTGTTCGAATCGGAGGCGTCGATCGTGTTCTCGCAGGCAGAGAACCGGATGCACACGATCAAGGCGGTGCTCGTCGCCACGCTCGGCTGACGCCCGGAGGCACGCAATGCGCATTCTGGTGGCGCTGGGCGGCAACGCGCTGTTGCGGCGCGGCGAGCCGCAGACGATCGACAACCAGCTCGCGAACGTGAAGCGCGCGGCCGAGCAGATCGCGCGCGTCGCGGCGGGCAACCAGCTCGTCGTCGCGCACGGCAACGGCCCGCAGGTCGGCCTACTCGCACTGCAGGCGACCGCGGGCAACGGCGCTCCGACGCCGCTCGACGTGCTCGACGCCGAATCGGAGGGAATGATCGGCTACCTGCTCGCGCAGGAGCTCGCGAACCGGCTGCCGCGCGACCGGCGGATCGCGACGCTCCTCACGCGCGTCGAAGTCGACCGGCTCGATCCCGCGTTCGATCGTCCGACGAAGCCGATCGGCCCCGTCTATCCGGAAGCCGACGCGCGGCGGCTCGCGGTCGAGCGCGGCTGGCGGATCGCGCCGGACGGCGCGGGGTTTCGGCATGTCGTCGCGTCGCCGCTGCCGAAACGGATCGTCGAGCTGGAGCCGATCCGCTGGCTGCTCGAACGCGACGCGGTCGTCATCGCGGCGGGCGGCGGCGGGATTCCGGTCGCGCCCGATCCGGACGGCGGGTCGTGGAGCGGCGTCGAGGCGGTGATCGACAAGGACCGTTGCAGCGCGCTCCTCGCCGCGCAGATCGAAGCCGACCTGCTGCTGATCGCGACCGACGTCGATGCGGTCTACGTCGACTGGAACACGCCCGCGAGCCGGCCGTTGCGCGAGATCGACGCGCGCGAGCCGCAGGCGATGTCGTTCGCCGCGGGCTCGATGGGGCCGAAGGTGCAGGCCGCGTGCGAATTCGTACTCGGCACCGGACGCCCGGCCGTGATCGGCGCGCTCGGGCGGATCGTCGAGATGATCGACGGCCGCGCCGGCACGCGCGTCGTGAGCCGGCCCTAGCCGCTTGGGTCACGTAGGTCGCTCCGGTTGCGTCGATCGCGTCGATCGCGTCGCGCCGCCGGCCGTCGTGCGTCAGCGTCAACGGTTCAGCGTCAGCGGCGGCGGCCGCGCGATACCGGCATAATGACCGTCGACGCTCCCCCCTTTTCCCGTCCGCGGCCGCCATGACGCTCGCCATCGTCGTCCTGAACCTGATCGGCTTCTTCATCGAGCTCGCCGATCCCGACCGCGTGCTCACGCTGTTCGCGCTGTGGCCGCCACGGCTCGGCACGGGCGCCACGGCCGGCGCGCCGGCATTCCATGTCTGGCAAATCGTCACGTACAGCGCGCTGCATGCGGGGCTGTCGCACCTGATCTTCAACATGCTCGGGCTCGTCATGTTCGGCCGCGACGTCGAGCGCTCGCTCGGCCGCGCGCGCTTCGGCACGCTCTATCTCGCGAGCGTCGTGTGCGGCGCGCTCACGCAGCTCGTCGTCGCGCGCTACACGGCGACGGGCGGCGCGCCGACGATCGGCGCGTCGGCCGGCGTGTTCGGCGTGCTCGCCGCGTATGCGCTGCTGTATCCGTCGCGCCGCGTCGTGCTGCTGTTTCCGCCGATTCCGATGCCCGCGTGGGTGTTCGCGCTCGTCTACGCGGGCGTCGAGCTGCTGCTCGGCGTCGCCGGCGCGGCGAGCGGCATCGCGCATTTCGCGCATCTGGGCGGGATGTTCGGCGCGCTCGTGCTGGTGCTGTTCTGGGCGCGGCCGCGGAGGGAATGGCCGATCGAGTGAGAGGGTGCGGCGGGCGGCTCGCCGGTGCGCCGCCCGCGATGTCGCGCGGCCGGCGGCGCGTGCGCGGCGTTGGCCGCACTGGCGCGGCGCGCCCCGCGACGGTTGCGGCGACGAGCGCTTCGTCATGCGTTCGACGCCCGCGCCGCGCCGTCTCCGCGCGACATCGCCGCCGCGGAGGTCCGCCGGGCCGATCGGGCGCTCACCTCGCTTCGCGAGCCGTTTCGCGCCGTCCGACGCGCCCGGCGAGCGCACCGCGGCCGATGCGGCCTGCGTCACTGCGGCACCGAATGATCGGCCTTGTCGGCGCCCGTCGGCTGCGTCGGCGGATCGGGATCGTCGTCGACCCGCTTCGCCGCGCTCCCGCCCTGCTCGCCCTTCTTCGCCGTTTCGCCTTCCAGCAGCGGCGCGTCGTTCACGAGCCTCACGAGCATCTCGTGATCGACGACCTCGTGCTTCAGCAGATACTGCGCGATCCGTTCGAGCGCGCCGCGCCGCTCCTTCAGCGTCCGCGACACGCGATCGTGCGCTTCGGCGAGCAGCCGCTGGATCTCGTCGTCGATCCGCGTCGCGGTGCTCTCGCTGCAGCGCTCGCCGCCCGGCTGCCAGACGACGGGCGGCAGCCCGCGGCTGTCGGCGTCGCCGAACGTCGCGAGGCCGATCCGCTCGCTCATCCCGTAGCGCGCGACCATGTGCCGCGCCATCTCGGTCGCGCGCTCGAGGTCGTTCTCCGCGCCCGTTGACACGTCGCCGAACACGATCTCCTCGGCGACGCGCCCGCCGAGCAGCACGTCGAGCCGGTCGAGCAGCTCGCTCTTCCTGAGCACGTAGCGGTCCTCGGTCGGCACCTGCTGCGTGTAGCCGAGCGCCGCGATCCCGCGCGGGATGATCGACACCTTCTTCACCGGATCGCTGTGCGCGCGGGTCTGCGCGATCAGCGCGTGCCCCGCTTCGTGATGCGCGATCGTGATCTTCTCCTGCTCGCTCATCACGCGGCTCTTGCGCTCCATGCCGGTCATCGCGCGGTCGATCGCCTCGTCGAAATCCGACATGTCGATCGCCGGCTTGTCGAGCTCGGCCGCGTGCAGCGCCGCCTCGTTGACGATGTTCGCGAGATCCGCGCCGACGAAGCCCGGCATGCGCGACGCGAGCTCGCCGAGATCGACGTCCGGCGCGAGCTTCACCTGCTTCACGTGAACCGACAGAATCTGCCGCCGTCCGGTCACGTCCGGCCGGTCGATCGCGATGTGCCGGTCGAAGCGGCCCGGGCGCAGCAGCGCGGGATCGAGAATCTCCGGACGATTGGTGGCCGCCATGATGATGACGCCCGAATTCGCCTGGAAGCCGTCCATCTCGACGAGCAGCTGGTTGAGCGTCTGCTCGCGCTCGTCGTTGCCCGACGTGAGGCCCGCGCCGCGGACCTTGCCGATCGCGTCGAGCTCGTCGATGAAGATGATGCACGGCGCCTTCTGCTGCGCCTGCTCGAACAGGTCGCGCACGCGCGCCGCGCCGACGCCGACGAACATCTCGACGAACGACGAGCCGCTCGTCGAGAAGAACGGCACGCCCGCCTCGCCCGCCACCGCCTTCGCGAGCAGCGTCTTGCCGGTGCCGGGCGCGCCGACGATCAGCACGCCCTTCGGAATCTTGCCGCCGAGCCGCTGGTAGCGCGCGGGCGCGCGCAGAAACGCGACGATCTGCTGGAGCTCGGCCTTCGCTTCGTCGATGCCGGCGATGTCGTCGAAATCGATGCCGGTCTTCGCTTCCATGTAGACGCGCGGCTTGCTCTTGCCGACGCCCGACCAGTCCTGCAAGCCGCCGCGCGGGCGGCGCAGCATCAGGTTCCAGACGATCGCGAATATCGCGATCGGCACGACCCACGACGCGAGCGTGCCGATCCACGTGTCGTCCTCGGCGCCGCGGTAGCGGGTGCCCGTCGCGGCGAGCGTGTCGATCAGGTGGTCGTCGGTCACGCGCTTCGTCGCGAAGCGCCACGGCGCGCCCGCGCGCTTGACCGCTTCGGCGTCCGACGCCGGCAGCGCGGCCGCCGCCGCGCTGCTGCGCAGCACGCCGGTGATCCGCGTCGGGCTGACTTCGAGATCGTCGACCTGCGCGGCCACGGCGAGCTTGCGGAAGTCGCTGTACGCGATCTGCGTCGCGGGCGCGGACAGCGTCGCGAGCTGCAGCGCGAGCAGCACCATGAACACGAGCACGACGACGAAGCCCAAGTATCCGGTTTCGCTCTTCATCGGGATTCCTCGGCGTGCAGTGGGCGATGCGGGGTGATCGGGAACGGCGGACGCGCTACATGGCGTCGCGCATCCAGTGCGCGCGCAGCACGTCCTCTCCTTCACGATAGTCGATCGCGAGGTCGCCGCGATGCGCGCGCACGAGCGCCTCGCTCAGCCGGTGAACGAGATGCGAGCCCGTCGTGCGGACGACCGTGCGCGCCGGCAGCGCGTCGATCGACAGGATGCGTTCGAGCGGACGATCGTTGCGCTCGCCGCCCGCCCGATGGCGCAGCAGCGCGACGATGTCGTCGCGATGGCGCGCGAAGTAGCCGCCTTCGAGCACGAGTTCGCCCGCCGGCGCGCGCTCGCGGATCCGCCGGCACGCAGGGCACGCGATCTGCGCGAGCGCGCCCGCCGCCGCATGCCAGCTCCAGCGGCCGTCGTCATACAGCGCGCCGCATTCGCTGCAGCCCATTCCGCTCTTCAGGCGCGCCGGCGCGCCGTAGCTGTCCATCGCATGCGCGCGCGGCGCGTGATCGCGGCGCAGCTTCATCGCCGCATAGAGTTCGTTCGATCCGTAGATCATCGTCTTTCCTTGTCGATTTGTCGGACGTTTCGCGCGCGGAGCGCCGGGCAGTCGGCGGCGGCATGCGCGGGCGTCGTCGGAATCGTCGGAATAGCGGCGCACGGCATGCGCGCAAGCGCGCGATGTACATCAGCGAGCATCGGCGATCGCCTGTGCGCGCGATTGACGTCGATCAACGGTCGGTGAAATCGTGCCGCTTCGCGCGCACCGATTGGTGCGTATTCGTGGCCAATGCGTGAGGACCTCGTGCGGTCCGCTCGGCTCCCGCCGTTGCGCGCGCGCAAATTGTCTTTCCATGACGCAACCGGTTGGTCAGTCGCGCGGCGTCGCGCCAATTCCGGTCGGCGCGGCGCGCGAGGCGCTCACGGCTGCACTGGAATCGCCTGCCACGGCACGTTGCACGACGCGATGTACGGGAAATAGCCCTGCGGATCGTCGCAGTAGTACCACGCCGACGCGGGCGGCAAACCGCTCGGCACGGGCGGCGGCACCTGCACGATCACCGCGGGCGGGACGTACGTCGGGTACGGATAGACCGGCTCCGGATAGATGTACCAGACGCCGTCGACGACCCACCACCACGCGTAGCGCCCGCTGTGCCAGCCGCGCGACCAGTGTCCGCCGCGCCATCGGAAGCTTTCGCGCGGCGCGAAGCGGCCGAAGTCGCGGCCGTGGAAATCGGGATGGCCGCGAAACGACGGATGCCCGTGAAAACCCGGGTGCCCCTCGAACCGGGGCTGCCCGTGGAAACCGCCCGCGCGGCCGCCATGGTCTTGCGCGTGCGCGCCCGCCGCAGCCAGCGCGCACGCGAGCGCGACGCCGGACGCAAGCATCGCGTGCGATATCGACGAGCGGTCCATCGTCTCCCCCGAAACACGAAACGGCATACGGACAACGTAGCGCGCGGCCGGGCCGGCCGCTTGACGTGCGTCAACGCTCCGCGCCGCGCGTCACCGCGCTAGTCGAGCGACTTCCGGAAGCGCAGCACGCTCAGCGCCAGCATCGCGACGCCGAGGAGCGCCATCGCGGCAAGCTGCGGCCACAGCACCGCGAGCCCCGCGCCGCTCAGGAATTCGCCGCGCATCACGACGAGGAAGTAACGCAGCGGATTCAGATAGGTCAGCCACTGCAGCACGCGCGGCATCGCGGCGATCGGAAACGCGAAGCCGGACAGGATGAAGATCGGGTTCACGAGAAAGAAGTTGAGCGCGAACGCCTGCTGCTGCGTGCGCGAGAACGTCGACAGCAGCAGCCCGAGGCCGAGCGTCGCGAGCAGGAACAGCGTGACGCCCGCCAGCATCACGAGCCAGCTTCCGACGAACGGCACGTGGAACCAGCCGATCCCGAGAGCCGCGACGAGCGCGACGTCGCCGAGCCCGATCAGGAAGAACGGCACCGTCTTGCCGAGGATGAACTCGACGGGCCGGATCGGGCTCACCATGATCTGTTCGAGCGTGCCGACCTCGCGCTCGCGCACGACCGCGAACGCGGTGAGGCTCACGACCTGGATCAGCGTCAGCGTGCCGACGACGCCCGGAATGAAGAACCAGCGGTCGTCGAGGCCCGGATTGAACCACGGCCGCTCGCGCAGCGACACGCTCAGCGCGGGAGGCGCCGCGCCCGCGTTCGACGGCCACGCGCGCATCGTCCAATCGGCCTGGAACTGCGCGACGATCTGGCTCGCGTAGCCGAGCGCGATCAGCGCGGTGTTCGAGTTCGTGCCGTCGACGATCAACTGCAGCGGCGCGGTCTGCCCGCTGCCGAGAGACTGCGCGAAGCCCGCATGGATCACGATCGCGAACTCCGCGCGGCCGCCGTCGATGTCGCGGCGGATCGCGTCGTCGCTCGCCGCGTCGTCGACGATGTCGAAGCGCCCCGTCGCGACGAAGTGCGACACGAGATCGCGGCTCGCCTGGCTGCGGTCGAGATCGAGCAGCGCGGTCGCCACATGGTTGACGGTGAACGTCGCCGCATAGCCGTAGACGATCACCTGCAGCAACAGCGGCACGACGAGGCGGAACAGCGCCCAGCGGTCGCGCTTCAACTGCAGGAACTCCTTGACCAGCATCGATTGCACGCGGTCGAACATGGCGGCGGCTCCGTCGGACGCGGCGCGTCAATCGAGATGCTTGCGGAACGCCCGCACGCTGAGCCAGCCGATCACGAGCGCGTACAGCGCGAGCGCCGCGAACGGCGCCGCGACGTTCGAGAACGGCCCGCCCTTCAGGAACACCGAGCGCAGGATCGTCACGTAGTAGCGCGCGTAGACGACGAGCGTCACCGCCTGGATCGGCACCGGCATCTGCTCGATCGCGAACGCGTAGCCGGACAGCATCGTCGTCGGCAGCATCGTCAACAGCAGCGCGACCTGGCTCGCGCCGAGCTGGCTGCGGATGCGCACCGACATCAGGTAGCCGATCCCGAGCACGACGAGCGTGAAGAGCGCGGTCGTCGCGATCAGCGTCAGCAAGCTGCCTCGAAACGGCACGCCGAACCAGTAGACGGTCGTCAGCAGGCAGAACGCCGCGTCGATGAAGCCGATCGCGAAATACGGGATCACCTTGCCGAGCATCAGCTCGAACGGCGCGACGGGCGTCGAGATCAGCTGTTCCATCGTGCCGCGCTCCCACTCGCGCGCGACGGTCAGCGACGTGAGCTGCGCGCCGACGAGCGCGAGGATCACCGCGACGACGCCCGGAATCACGAAATTGCGGCTGTCGAGCCCCTCGTTGAACCACACGCGCGGCTCCGGATCGACGGTGCCGACCGTCTGCGCGAGCACGCCGTGCGACGCCTGCCAGCGCGCGTTCAGATCCGCGCCGAACTGCGCGACGATGCCGCGCGCATAGCCGATCGCGATGTTCGTGGTGTTGGTGTCGGTCGCGTCGAAGATCGTCTGCACCGATGCCGCGCCGCGCGTCGCGACGGTGCGCGAGAAGTCGACCGGCACGACGACGGCCGCGACGCACGTGCGCCGGTCGACGGCCGCGCGCAGCGCGGCCTCGCTGCCGAGCGTCCGCACGCCGGAGAACCAGCCGGACGACACGAAGCGGTCGATCAGCTCGCGGCTCAGTTGGCTGCGCTCCTCGTCGTGCACGCAGAGCGGCACGTGACGGATGTCGAGGCTCACGCCATAGCCGAGCAGCGCCATCTGCATCAGCGGCATCAGGAGCGCGATCGCGAGGCTGCGCGGATCGCGCCAGATCTGCAGCGTCTCCTTGTACGCGATCGCGATCAGGCGCCTGACGCTCATGCCGCGCTCCGCTTGCGCTGCTCGACGCGCGTGACGAGCTGCACGAACACGTCTTCGAGGCTCGGGCGGATCGGCTGCGGCTCGCCCGCCTCGATGCGCGCGGCGGCGAGCGCGTCGCGCAGCGCGCCCGCCCGCGCGCCGTCGGCGACGAGCACGTGCAGCCGGTCGCCGAAGATCGACGCGTCGAGCACGCCGCGCGCGCCGCGCAGCACGGCGACCGCCTCGCCGAGCGGTGCGCACGCAAGCTCGAACAGCGCGCCGCCCAATTCGCGCTCGCGCAGCTCGCCCGGGCTGCCGATCGCGATCAGCCGGCCCGCGTCGATCAGCGCGATCCGGTTGCAATACTCGGCCTCGTCCATGTAGTGCGTCGACACGAGCACTGTCACGCCGTCGGCCGCGAGCCGGTGAATGAGATCCCAGAAGCGCCGGCGCGCCTGCGGCTCGACGCCGGATGTCGGCTCGTCGAGAAACAGCACGGGCGGCCGATGCAGGATCGCGCAGCCGAGCGCGAGCCGCTGCCGCCAGCCGCCCGCGAGCGTGCGCACGAGCGCGTCCTCGCGGCCTTCGAGGCCCGCCGTCTCGATCGCGAAACGAATCCGCTCGTCGATCGCGTCGCGCGGCACCCGGTAGATGCCGGCGAAGAAACGCAGGTTTTCGCGGCACGTCAGATCGCCGTACAGCGAGAATTTCTGCGACATGTAGCCGATGTGCGCGCGCACCGATTCGGCTTCGGTGCGCACGTCGAAGCCCGCGACCGTCGCGCTGCCCGCGCTCGGCGCGAAGAGCCCGCACAGCAGCCGGATCGTCGTCGATTTGCCCGCGCCGTTCGGGCCGATGAAGCCGACCACTTCGCCGCGCGTGATCGACAGGTCGAGCGCGTCGACCGCGGTGAACGCGCCGAAGCGCTTCGTCAGGCCGCGCGCGACGACGACGCCGTCGGGCGCGGCCGCGTTCGCATTCGTGCCCGCGTTCGCGGCGGCGGCGGCGCCCGGCGAGCCCGCCGCGGGCGGTTTCGTCGCGCGCGTCATCCCGCGTCTCCGACGAGCGCGACGAACGCGTCCTCGATGCCGGGCTCGATCGCGACGATCGGCGCATGCGCGATTGCGCGCGCCGCGAGCCGCGCGGCGAGCTCGGGCGCGCGCCGCTGCGCGTCGTCGACCCGCACGTGCACGCGATCGCCCATCAGCAGCGCGCCGAGCACGCCGGGCGCATCGGCGAGCGCGTCGCGGATCGCGCGCGGATCGCCGCCGCCCACCGCGACGAGCGCGCCCCGCATCGACTGCTTCAGCCGCTGCGGCGTATCGCACCGCCGCACGACGCCCGCGTGCAGCAGCGCGAGCCGCGAGCAGCGCTCCGCCTCGTCCATGTACGCGGTCGACATCACGATCGTCACGCCCGCCTCGCGCAGCCGGTACAGGATCGCCCAGAAGTCGCGCCGCGACACCGGATCGACGCCCGTCGTCGGCTCGTCGAGCAGCAGCACGTTCGGCCGGTGGATCAGCGCGCAGACGAGCCCGAGCTTCTGCTTCATCCCGCCCGACAACTGGCCGGCGAGCCGCCGCCTGAACGGCTCGAGGCCCGCCGCGGCGAGCAGCTCGGCGAGATCGGCGCGATAGCGCGCGCGCGGCACCTCGAACAGCTCGCCGTAGAAGAACACGTTCTCGTCGACAGTCAGGTCCTCGTACAGCCCGAAGCGCTGCGGCATGTAGCTGAGCGCGATCTTCGCGCGCTCGGGGTCGGCGATCACGTCGATGCCGTCGAGCTCGATGCGGCCCGCGTCCGGGCGCAGCACGCCCGCGAGCATCCGCATCAGCGTCGTCTTGCCCGCGCCGTCCGGGCCGACGAGCCCGAAGATCTCGCCGCGCGCGACCGCGAAGCTCACGTCGCGCACCGCGTCGAGCGCGCCGAAGCGGCGCGCGACATGCTCGACGCGCACGGTCGGCGCGGACGAGGCTCCGGCGGCATCGGACGCGCTCATCGGCCGCTCGCGATCGCGGCGATCGTCGCGTCGGCGGGCATGCCGGGCAACAGCTCGTGCGTCGGATTGTCGATGTCGATGCGGATCCGGTAGACCTGCGTGATCCGCTCCTCGTGCGTCTCGACCGTTTTCGGCGTGAACTCGGCCTGCGGCGACACGAAGCTGATCCGGCCGCGGTAGACGGCGGACGGATACGCGTCGGTGCGCACGTCGACCGCCTCGCCGATCCGGATGCGCCCGACGTCGGGCTCGTTCACGTACGCGCGCAACCACACGTGATCGAGCTCGGCAATCGTGAAGATCGCGACGCCCGGCCCCGCGAGCTGACCGAGCTCCGCGTGCCGCACCGAAATCACGCCGTCGAACGGCGCGGCGAGCGCCGCGTACGACAGCGTTGTCTCGTCGAGCTTGCGCTTCGCCTGCGCGGCCGTCACGTTCGCGGCGGCGAGCGCGACGTCGTTGCGCGCGGCGGCGAGAAGCGCCTGGTCGCGCGCGAGCGCCGCGGCGGATTGGCGCTCGGCCGTCTGCGCGAGGTCGCGCGATTGCTGCGACACCGCCGATTGCCGCGCGAGCGTGTCGGCGCGCGCGAAGTCGCGCTGCTTTTCGGCCAGGTCGAAGCGGTCGCTGACGACGCCGTGCTCGAGCGCCGCGACGTTGCTGCGGTTCGCTTCGACCTGCGCGGTCTGCACGTCGACGTTCGCGCGGTCGATGTCGGTCTGGCGCCGGTACAGGCGATCGTCGACGCGCGCGAGCACGGTGCCGCGCGCGACGCGCGCGCCTTCGTCGAACGGCAGATAGACGATCGGCGCCTGGACCTGCGTGAAGCTCAGCACGCTTTCGTGCGCCTCGATGTTGCCCGACACGACGATCCGCGACGGCGGCTCGCTCGAGCCGAACAGCGCGGGCCAGCGCAGCGCCGCATAGCCGAGCGCCGCGGCGGCGGCGAGCGCGACGGCCAGCGTGAGGCGAAGGCGGCGGTTGTGCGGCATCGTGAATCGCGGGGAGCGGCGGCGGGACGATGCGACTACTCTACGTTCGCGGTCGCGGCGATCTTTGATGCGGGTCAACGGGCGTGCCGGCGCCGGCGACGGGACGGGCGGCGAACGCGGCCCCGGCGTCCGGCGCCGCGACGGTAGCGCCTCCATGTGTTTGCGCCGATCGGGCGAATGGCGGCGCTACCTTCATCGCGTCATGCGGCGGCATGTGCGTCGCGCCAGGGGCGAACGTTCGCCGTGCATGCTGCGTCGCCACGCGACGATCGAGCGCGGCAAGCCGTGCGAATGCCGACCGGGCCTCGACGGAACACGGCGATGAAGCGCGACGGCGAAGGACGACGGGATGGCGCGCCGCAACATCCGAACGCCTTGTCCGCTTTGTCCGCCTCGCAGCCGCCCGCACCGACACGCTTCGTCATCGACCGTACCCGGCGCTTGCAATTCGGGCGGCTCCGACTCGAAGCATCGCTCGATTGCATTTCATCTTGACATCGATCAATGTAACGTTTTGGTGACGCACGACGGCCACCGCAAATGATGCCGACCGTCCGGCGAACCGGCGGGCGGCCCGCATCGCCCGCAACACCGGCCCGGAACGCGCGCCGAGCGCGACGCGGCGCACGCGCCCGGCCGTCCAGAACACGAAACGGAGACACCCCAGATGGCGCGTTACGACACGATCATCCAGAACGGCCTGTGGTTCGACGGCACGGGCGCCGAGCCCCGCGCGCGCGACCTCGGCATTCGCGACGGCCGCGTCGAGACGGTGTCCGACGCGCCGCTCGCGGCCGACGGCGCAAACGTGATCGACGCGGCCGGCAAATGGGTGATGCCCGGCTTCGTCGACATCCACACGCATTACGACGCCGAGATCCTCGTGTCGCCGGGGCTGCCCGAATCGGTGCGGCACGGTGTGACGAGCGTCTTTCTCGGCTCGTGCTCGCTGTCGACGGTCCACGCGGACGCGCTCGATTGCACCGATCTCTTCAGCCGCGTCGAGGCGCTGCCGCGCGAGCAGATGCTCGCGGTGCTGTCGCGCGTGAAGACGTGGGACACGGCGGCCGCGTACGTCCGCCATCTCGAATCGCTGCCGCTCGGCCCGAACGTCGCCGCGTTTCTCGGCCATTCGGATCTGCGTACGTACGTGCTCGGACTCGGGCGGGCGGTCGACGAGCGCGTGCGCCCGGACGAAGCGGATCTGCAAAGGATGGAGCGGCTGCTCGACGACGCGCTCGACGCGGGCTTCCTCGGGCTGTCGTCGATGACGACGCCGTGGGACAAGCTCGACGGCGAGCGCTACCGGTCGAAGTCGCTGCCGTCGACGTTCGCGACGTGGCGCGAGTACCGGCGCCTGAACCGCTTGCTGCGCCGCCGCGGCCGCGTGCTGCAAAGCGCGCCGAACACGACGAATCCGCTGAACGGCCTGCTCTTCATGGCCGAGAGCTGCGGCTACTTCGTGCGCAAGCCGCTGCGCACGTCGCTCCTCGTCGCGGCCGACAGCAAGGCGGCGCCGCGCGGCACCATCGACGTGCAGCTCGGCGGCGTGCGGCTCGCGAACGCCCTCTTTCGCGGCGAGCTCGTCTGGCAGCATCTGCCGGTGCCGTTCGAGGTCTATGCGGACGGCATCGATTTCGTGATCTTCGAGGAATTCGGCGCGGGCCGCGCGGCGCTGCATCTGAACGATGCGCTCGAGCGCAACAAGCTGCTGCAGAACGAAGGCTACCGGCGTCAGTTCCGCAAGCAGGTCGCCAGGGGGCTCGACCTGCGGCTCTGGACGCGCGACCTGTACGACACGCGGATCGTCGGCTGTCCGGACGAATCGGTCGTCGGCAAGTCGTTCGGCCAGGTCGCGGACGAGCGCGGAATCCACCCGGCCGATGCGCTCCTCGATCTCGTCGTCGCGTACGGCCAGAAGGTGCGCTGGTGCATGACGATCGCGAATCACCGCGCGGACGTGCTCGACCGGATCGCGACGAATCCCGCGTTGCAGATCGGCTTCGCCGATTCGGGCGCGCATCTGCGCAACATGGCGTTCTACAACGCGCCGGTGCGCTTCCTGCGCCGCGTGCGCGAAGCCGAGCGCGCCGGGCGGCCGTTCATGTCGATGCGGCAGGCGGTGCATCGCGTGACGGGCGAGCTCGCCGCGTACTTCGGGATCGACGCCGGCACGCTGCGCGCCGGCGATCGCGCGGATATCGCGATCGTCGATCCCGAGCATCTCGACGCGTCGGTCGACGCGTATCACGAGGAAGACATGGCCGTGTTCGGCGGGCTGCGCCGGCTCGTGAACCGCAGCGGCGCGGCGATCGCGGCGACGCTCGTCAATGGGCAGATCGTGTATCGCGACGGCGCGTTCGCCGACGGCTACGGCGAAACGCGGCGCTCGGGGCAGTTCCTGCGCGCGGCGACGCGCTAGGCGCGCGCGAGCGCATCGCCGGCCGGCGCGTTGCCGGTTCGCGAGACGGCCGGCTGCTTCGTCTTCTTTCATTCGGCGTGCCGGTCGCGTCCCTCGCTTCGACGCGGCCGCGCGAGTCGGGCGAGTTAGGCGAGTTAGGCGGCGGCTCATCGATCGGCGTCGTCCGCGCGCGCCGCTTGTCGCGGCGCACTGGCGTCAGGCGTTCGCTTGCGGATCGAGCGGCGGCCGCGGAAGCGCTCGACGAGCCGCGCGGCGCCCGGTCATTCGCCGCGCGAAGGCGCGGCCGTCCCTTCCCGCCGCGCACCGCCGACGCACGACCGAATCCGATACGCGCAGCGCCGCGCGCCGACCGGAATGTGCTCGATGCGCTCGATCGACAGCGCATCGCCGAGCATCTCGCGGAAGATCTCGAGCTCCGACCGGCAGAACCCCTGGCACGCGGTCGCGGCCGCGCAGATCGGACAGTGGTTCTCGATGAAGAGCCAGCCGTCGCCGTCGGGCGCGCGCGACCATTCGGCGAAATAGCCTTCCCTGTCGCGAAGCTCCGCGAGCCGCGCGATCCGCGTCTCCGGGTCCGTCACGCCGGCGAGCGTCTGCGCATACGTGCGGCGCATCTCCGTCTCGCGTGCGGAGATCAGGAGATCGAGCGTCGGCTGGCCGAGCGTCGTGCGGATGATGCGGATCAGGTCGACCGTCATGTCCGCGTGCGCGTCCGGGAAATGGCCGTGGCCGAGCGTCGTGAGCCGCCAGACCCGCGCCGGCCGCCCGACGCCCTGCGGCACGTTCTCCGCCTCGACGAGCCCGTCCGCCTCGAGCTTCTTCAACTGCTGCCGCGCGGCCTCGGCGGTCGTGCCGAGAAACGTGCCGAGCTCGGCCGCCTGCAACGGGCCGCGCCGCTTCAGCACGTTCAGCACGCGCTCGGAGACCGGAATTTCCTGCTTCGAAAAAATATCGTCCATCGCCGCATTATCAAACGCCCGGCTTGCGCAATGCAACGATCGCGCAAGCCACCTGGGCAAATCACCCAAATAAACCAAGGATATGCTTGACTTATTCCGTCGTCAGACAAATCATGTCCGCGATTCTTACAAAATGACTGAGAGATTTCCATGGGCCGTCGGCTATTGCTTGCATTGGCGCTGTTGGCGTTCATTTTCGGCGGGCTGTTTCTGTGGCGGGAAAGCCGCGTGCAGGCCACCGATCGTCCCCTCGCTTCCCCACCTCCGCTGACGGTCTCCGCCGTCTCCGTGCGCGCCGCGCCCGAGCGCGTGACGCTCGACGCGGTCGGCTCGCTCGACGCGGTCCGTCAAGTGACGCTCGCGCCCGAAGCGGCCGGCCGCGTCGTCGCGCTGCATTTCGAGGCCGGCACGACGGTCCGCCGGGGCCAGTTGATCGTCCAGCTCTTCGACGAGCCGGAGCGCGCGAAGCTCGCATCGATCCAGGCGAAGGCCGCGTTCGCGAAGCGCCAGCTCGACCGCTCGCAGGCGCTCGCGCAAACGGGCGCCGAGCCGCGCAACATCTTCGACCAGCACCGCTTCGACTTCGACGCGGCCGCGGCCGACATCCGCGAGACGCAGGCGGTGATCACGCAAAAGGCGGTGCGCGCGCCGTTCGACGGCGTGCTCGGCCTGCGCCGCGTGAACCTCGGCCAGTATCTGAACGCGGGCGACGCGATCGCGACGCTGACCGATCTCGACACGCTGTACGCGAACTTCACGGTCCCGCAGAAGAACCTGAGCCAGTTGCGCCTCGGTCAGAACGTGTCGATCGCGACGGACGCGTATCCGGACCGCGCGCTCGTCGGCCGCGTGACCGCGATCGAGCCGCAGGTCGGCTCCGAGACGCGCAACGTCGCCGTGCAGGCGACGCTCGCGAACCCCGATCATCTGCTGCGCCCGGGCATGTTCATCCAGGCGCGGCTCGAGCTGCCGCCGCGCGAGCGCGCGCTGACGGTGCCCGATACCGCGGTGCAGACGTCGCAGCGCGGCGAATCCGTGCTCGTCGTCGGCAAGCCGGGCCGCGACGGCCTCGGCGTCGTGCGGCTGCAGCCCGTGCGCACCGGCCGGCGCGCCGACGGCCGCATCGCGATCGCCGACGGCCTGCGGGCGGGCGACGTCGTCGTCACGTCCGGCCAGGTGCGGCTCGCGGCCGGCGACAAGGTGAAGGTCGCGCTCGAGGACGGCGCATCGTCGGGAGCCGAGCAATGAACGCCGGCGCCCCGCACGAATCGGGCGCGACGCGCGCGCGCTTCACCGACGTCTTCGTCCGCCGCCCGGTGCTGTCGCTCGTGCTCAGCCTGCTGATCCTGCTCGTCGGCCTGCGCGCGCTGATGTCGCTGCCGGTGCGGCAATATCCGGCGCTCGAGAGCGCGACGATCAGCGTCGAGACCGACTACCCCGGCGCATCGCAGGACCTGATGCAGGGTTTCGTGACGACGCCGATCGCGCAATCGATCGCGACCGCCGACGGGATCGAGTACATCACGTCGACGACCACGCAGGGCAAGAGCATCGTGAAGGCGCGGCTGCGCCTGAACGCGAACGCGGACCGCGCGATGACCGAGGTGATGGCGAAGGTCCAGCAGGTGAAGTACAAGCTGCCCGCCGACGCGTACGACTCGGTGATCACGAAGCTGACCGACGCGCCGACCGCGGTGATGTACCTCGGCTTCGCGAGCGACACGCTGTCGATCCCGCAGATCACCGACTATGTCGTGCGCGTCGCGCAGCCGCTCGTGACGACGGTGCCGGGCGTCGCGTCGGCGGAGATCCTCGGCGGCCAGAACCTCGCGATGCGGGTCTGGCTCGACGCGACGCGGCTCGCCGCGCACGGGCTGTCCGCGGGCGACGTGGCCGCGGCGATCCGCGCGAACAACGTGCAGGCGGCGCCGGGCCAGGTCAAGGGTTCGCTCACGATCGCCGACATCTCGGCGAACACCGATCTGACCGACGTCGGCGCGTTCAACGAGATGGTCGTGAAGAGCGATCCGAACGGCGGCGGGCTCGTGCGGCTGAAGGACGTCGCGACGGTCGAGATCGGCGGCGAGAACTACAACTCGAGCGCGCTGATGAACGGCCGCCGCGCGGTGTACATCGCGGTCAACGCGACGCCCGCCGGCAATCCGCTCGAGATCGTGCGCGGCGTCGACGCGGTGCTGCCCGCGATGGAGCGCAACAAGCCGGCGAGCATCCAGATCGCGAACATGTTCGATGGCGCGCGCTTCGTCAACGCGTCGATCGCCGAGGTCCGCTCGACGCTCGCCGAGGCGATCGCGATCGTCGTCGTCGTGATCTTCCTGTTCCTCGGCTCGTTCCGCGCGGTGATCATTCCGGTGCTGACGATCCCGCTGTCGCTCGTCGGCTCGGCCGCGCTGATGCTCGCCGCGGGCTTCTCGCTGAACCTGCTGACGCTGCTCGCGATGGTGCTCGCGATCGGGCTCGTCGTCGACGATGCGATCGTCGTCGTCGAGAACATCCACCGGCACATCGAGGAAGGCGAGCCGCCCGCGCGCGCGGCGCTGATCGGCGCGCGCGAGATCGCGTCGCCCGTGCTCGTGATGATGGCGACGCTGATCTCCGTGTACGCGCCGATCGGGCTGATGGGCGGCTTGACCGGGTCGCTCTTCAAGGAGTTCGCGTTCACGCTCGCGGGCGCGGTGCTCGTGTCGGGGATCGTCGCGCTCACGCTGTCGCCGATGCTCGGCTCGCTGCTCTTGACGAGCAAGATGTCGGAAGGCCGCGTCGCGAAGGCGATCGAGCACACGCTCGAGCGCGTGACGCAAGTCTACCGCCGCGGCCTGCACGCGAGCCTCGCCGCGCGGCCGGCGATCCTGCTGATCGGCGTCGGCGTGCTGGCGGGCATCGTGCTGCTCTTCTCCGGCGTGAAGCGCGAGCTCGCGCCGCAGGAGGACCAGGGCTCGATCATGGTCGCGGTGAAGGCGCCGCAGTACGCGAACCTCGACTACATGGAACGCTACGCGCCCGACATCGAGCGCGTGTTCCGCACGCTGCCCGAAGCCGACACGAGCTTCATCCTGAACAGCTACGGCGGCAGCAATCTCGGCTTCGCCGGCGTGAACCTCGTCGACTGGGAAAAGCGCAAGCGCAGCGCGTCGACGCTGCAGGCGCTGATCCAGGCGCGCGGCGACCAGATTCAGGGCGACCGCGTGTTCGCGTTCCAGCTGCCGGCGCTGCCCGCGTCGAGCGGCGGGCTGCCGATCCAGATGGTGCTGCGCTCGCCGTCGAGCTTCGCGGATCTCTACGCGCAGATGGACCGGATCAAGGCGGCGGCGGCGAAGAGCGGCCTCTTCGCGGTCGTCGACAGCGACCTGACGTTCGACAGCCGCGCGGTCGGCGTGACGATCGACCGCAATCAGGCGAACACGCTCGGCGTGACGATGAAGGACATCGCCGACACGCTTGCCGTCCTCGTCGGCGAGAACTACGTGAACCGCTTCAACTTCAAGGGGCGCTCGTACGACGTGATTCCGCAGGTGTCGCGCGGCGAGCGGCTGTCGTCGGAGATGCTGAGCCGGTATTACGTGAAAACGGGCTCCGGCCGGATGATTCCGCTGTCGACGGTGATCCACGTGACGAACGGCAGCCAGGCGAACGCGCTGAGCCAATTCAACCAGATGAACTCGGCGACGTTCTCCGCGGTGCCGGCGCCCGGCGTGACGATGAGCGAGGCGGTCGCGTTCCTCGACGCGCAAAAGCTGCCGGCCGGCTTCTCGATCGACTGGCTCGGCGAATCGCGGCAGTACGTGCAGGAAGGCAACCGGCTCGCCGTCACGTTCGGCTTCGCGCTGATCGTGATCTTCCTCGTGCTCGCCGCGCAGTTCGAGAGCCTGCGCGATCCGCTCGTGATCCTCGTGTCGGTGCCGCTGTCGATCTGCGGCGCGCTCGCCCCGCTCTACCTCGGCTTCGCGACGCTGAACATCTATACGCAGATCGGGCTCGTCACGCTGATCGGCCTGATCTCGAAGCATGGGATCCTGATGGTCAGCTTCGCGAACGACCTGCAGCGTCATGAAGGTTTCGACCGCCGCGCGGCGATCGAGCGCGCGGCGGCCGTGCGGCTGCGGCCGATCCTGATGACGACGGCCGCGATGGTCGCGGGCCTCGTGCCGCTCGTGTTCGCGGCGGGCGCCGGCGCGGCGAGCCGCTTCGCGATCGGCATCACGGTGTCGACCGGCATGCTGGTCGGCACGCTCTTCACGCTGTTCGTGCTGCCGACCGTCTATACGTTCGTCGCAAAGGACCACGGCGCGGCCATGCGCAGCGAGCGCGCGCAACTTCTCGCGGCAACCCGATAACCATGAACGACACGATGCATCGCTTCTCACACGATACGACGACGGTCGCGCGCGGCCATCGCCGCCACCGCTCGCCGAGCGTCGCGGCCTCGGTCGCGCGCTCCGCGATCCGCTCGGCCGCATTCGCGGTCGCCGTCTTCGCGACGGGCTGCACGCTCGCGCCGCGCTACGAGCGTCCGGCCGCGCCCGTGTCGGGCGCGTTCCCGACCGACGGCGTCTACGCCGCGCAGCCGGGCGCCGCGTCCGGCGCGCGCAGCGCGAACGGTCAGACGGCCGCCGACATCGGCTGGCGCGAGTTCTTCGTCGATCCGCGCCTGCAGCGGCTGATCGACATCGCGCTGAAAAACAACCGCGACCTGCGCGTGTCGGTGCTGAACGTCGAGGCGTCGCGCGCGCAGTATCAGATCACGCGCGCGGGCCTGTTCCCGACGCTCGACGGCACCGGCACGGGCGCGATCCAGCGCTACCCGTCCGGCGTGTCGACGACGGGCCGGCCGCTCATCTCGCGCGCCTACAACGTCGGCGTGTCCGCGTCGTGGGAGCTCGATCTGTTCGGCCGCGTGCAGAGCCTGAAGGACCAGGCGCTCGCGCAGTACTTCGCGACCGCGCAGGCCCGCAAGGCGGCGGAGATCTCGCTCGTCGCGAGCGTCGCCGACCAGTACCTGGCGCTGCTGTCGACCGACGATCTGCTGCAGGTCACGGAGAACACGCTGAAGACGGCGCGCGCGTCGTACGACCTGACGAAGCTGCAGTTCGACAACGGCACCGGCTCGGAGCTCGATCTGCGCCAGGCGCAGACGGTCGTCGAGACGGCGCTCGCGAACCAGCAGGCGCAGGCGCGTGCGCGCGCGCAGGCGGTCAACGCGCTCGTGCTGCTGGTCGGCGAGCCGCTGCCCGACGATCTGCCGGCCGGCTTGCCGCTGAACGCGCAGAACCTGCTGACCGACATTCCGGCCGGGCTGCCGTCCGATCTGCTCACGCGCCGGCCGGACATCATGCAGGCGGAAGAGACGCTGCGCGCGGCGAACGCGAACATCGGCGCGGCGCGTGCGGCGTTCTTCCCGAAGATCTCGCTGACGGGGGCGTTCGGCACCGCGAGCCCGACGCTGGGCGGGCTCTTCAAGGCCGGCACGGCGGCGTGGTCGTTCGCGCCGAGCATCGCGCTGCCGATCTTCGAGGGCGGGCAGAACATCGCGAACCTCGATCTCGCGCACGTGCAGAAGCGCATCGAGATCGCGAACTACGAGAAGGCGATCCAGAGCGCGTTCCGCGAAGTGTCGGACGGGCTCGCCGCGCGCGGCACGTACGACCAGCAGATCGCGGCGCTCGAGCGCAACGAGCACGCGCAGCAGCGCCGCTACGATCTGTCGGACCTGCGCTACAAGAACGGCGTCGACAGCTACCTGTCGGTGCTGACCGCGCAGACCGATCTGTACTCGGCGCAGCAGCAGCTCATCAGCGCGCGGCTCGCACGCTGGTCGAATCTCGTCGATCTGTATCGCGCGCTCGGCGGCGGCTGGATCGAGCGCGCGGGCGAGACGCCGCGCCCCGCCGACGCACCGGTCGACTACGGCAAGGCGGCGGGTGCGGGTGCGGGTGCGGGTGCAATTGCGATTGGTTGAGCGCGCAACCAATGGCGTGATGAAGACACGGATCGATCAATGATCGGCGATACCGTAATCGGTACGGATGCACAATCGGCGAGGCTTTTGCACAATCGGACGCAGCAGCCAATCAAGAGCTCGCCTAGAACCCGAGAGACAGCAACAAACCGGAAGTCGATTCACCCCTTCGACATAACAACAAGCGACAAAGCTTCCGTGTTCTTCGCGATGCGTATCTCAATGTTGAATAACCTTGAGGCACAGCATGAATGATGGTCGAATCCCCCCAACACTGAGCGCGTCCGTCCGTACGCGCGTGAACGTGCCCATTCGCCCGCGCACCGCTCAGCAGAAGTTCGAGCCCGAGATGGTGACGTTCCAGGGCCTTTGCGACAACGCCGAGCATCTCGCGCTCGTCTTCGGGCCGCTCGCCGATGCACCGCTCGTGCGCGTGCATTCCGAGTGCCTGACGGGCGACGTGTTCGGCTCCGCGCGCTGCGATTGCGGCGAGCAGCTCGACGAGTCGGTCGCGATGTTCGGCCGCGAAGGCGGCATCCTGCTTTATCTGCGTCAGGAGGGCCGCGGCATCGGGCTGTACAACAAGCTCGACGCGTACCGCCTGCAGATCTCGCAGGGCCTCGACACGTTCGCCGCGAACCGCGCGCTGAACTTCCCCGACGACATGCGCGATTTCCGCGTCGCCGCGCAGATGCTGCAGGCGCTCGGCGTCATCGATATCTCGCTCGTCACCAACAACCCGGACAAGATTTCGCAGATCGAGAAGTACGGCATCCGGATCAAGCGCGTGCTGCAGACCGGCGTGTTCGTCAACAGCACGAACCACGACTACCTGCGCGCGAAGATCGATCACCACCGTCACGCCATCAACCTCAGCCAGGAACTTCAATGATCACTCACCGCGCACCGATCAGCGGGATTGCCGCGCACCGCGACAAATACGTCCTGACGGCGGGTTACGACAACCAGGTCATTCTTTGGGACGCGAAGACCCAGCGTCCGCTCGCCCGCGCGATGCACGACCACCTCGCGAACCAGGGGGCGTTCTCGCCCGACGGCGCGTACGTCGTCACGTCGTCGTCCGATTACAGCGCCCGCCTCTGGACCGTGCCCGACCTGCGGCTCGTCGCCGTGTTCGCGGACCAGGAGGACGACGTCGAAATGAGCGTGTTCCATCCGGACAAGCCGCTCGTCGCGACCGCGTCGCGCGATCACCGCGTGCGGGTCTACGACTTCAGCGGCAAGCTGCTGAACACGTTCAGCGGCCACACCGCCGACGTGATCTCGGTCGAATGGATGCGCGGCACCGACGAGATCGTGTCGTCGAGCGACGACGGCACGATCAAGCGCTGGTCGCTCGGCCACAACGGCCTCGTCGCCGACATCGATCTCGACGGCATCGAGACCGACACGATCGCGATCGCCGCCGACGGCCGCATTTTCGCGGGCAACGACGAAGGCGA
Source organism: Burkholderia oklahomensis C6786 (assembly GCF_000959365.1). NCBI lineage: Bacteria > Pseudomonadati > Pseudomonadota > Betaproteobacteria > Burkholderiales > Burkholderiaceae > Burkholderia > Burkholderia oklahomensis. The sequence continues at coordinate 1,979,619 of NZ_CP009556.1, read as the reverse complement.
GATCATCGTGATCGGCGGCGGCGAGCGCGCGGCGCTGCAGGCGCACGATGCGGGCGTGAAGCGCCTCGTGCTCGACGGCGACCGCGGCCTGCTCGTGTCGCTGTCGTACGACCGCACGATGCGGCTGTGGAAGATCGGCGCGTCCGGGCAGCCGGAGGCGCTCGGCGGCGCGGCGCTGCCGTCCGAAGTGTGGCCGCGTTCGTGCTCGTTCGAAGGCGACGAACACATCGTGTTCTCGACGTTCCACTCGAGCTACCGCCGCTACAACTGGAAGACCGAGCACTGGGATGCGGCCGAGCTGCCGCCGACGCACGGCGTGAACGCGGTGCTGGCCGTCGACGGCCATCTGTGGACGATCGGCGACGCGGGCATCGTGCGCGTCGACCAGCGCGAGCATGCGCGCACGGGCAGCCTGTGCAACTTCTTGACGCCCGCGGGCGAGCTGATCCTGACGGGCGGCCAGCTCGGCAAGGTGTTCGATGCGCGCAGCGGCCGCGAGCTGCACCAGCACCGCTCGCCGCTCAACTGCGGCGTGTCGTTCGAGCGCGACGGCGTCGCGCACGCGGTGATCGGCGCGTACACGGGCGAAGGCATCGTGCTGCGGATCGACGGCACGCAGGCGACCCACGTCGCCGACCTGCCGCTGCACGCGAACGCGATCAAGGGCATCGCGATCTCGGGCGACCTGATCTTCTCGGTCGCGGCCGACGCGTCGGCCACGTGGTACCGCGCGTCGACGCTCGAGCCGGTGTTCACGCTCAAGCGCGCGCACGACAAGATCGCGAACGGCTGCGCGGGCCTCGACAACGGCTGCTTCGCATCGGTGAGCCGCGATCTGAAGCTGCGGATCTGGTCGCCCGACCATCACGCGGACGTGATCGCGACGCCGCACACGCACTCGATCAAGTGCGTCGCGGCGAGCGCCGACGGCCGCTACGTCGCGACGGGCAGCTACAACGGCCGCGTCGCCGTCTACGACCGCACCGATGCGCGCTGGGCGCTCGACGTGCGCGTGACGACCGCGGGCGTGTCGTCGCTCAGCTACGACCCCGCCGCGCACGCGTTCCTCGCGAGCTCGTACGACGGCAACGTCTATCGCATTCCGCTGGAGCGCGTATGAGCGCCGCCGAACCGCACTACATCGACGCGCAGCGCACGATCGCGCCCGTCGACGGACCGCTCGCGGCGCCGCACGAGTATGCGGCGGTGCTGCGCTCGGATTTCGTGTCGAGCTACCACGACGGTCGCGACGTCTGGACCGACGAGGCGGCGATGCGCCCGGCGAGCGCGATCCTGCACGAGCATCTCGGCGGCCCGGCCGACGTCCTCGACGCGGGCGCGGGCCGCGGCCGCGACACCGCGTACTTCCTCGAGCACGGGCACCGGGTGACGGCGGTCGATCTCGTCGAGCCGCCGGAGTGGGCGCAGCTTTCGCAGCGCTGGGGCGATCGCGTGCGCTTCCTGACGAGTGCCGTGTCCGAGCTTCAGGGCGAAGCGCTGTTCGACGGCGCGCTCGACAACGGTTGCCTGCACCACCAGCATCCGGACGCGTACGCCGCGTATCTCGCGCGCATCCACGCGCTGCTGCGGCCCGAGGGACGCTTCACGATCTCGGTGTTCGAGGCCGACGGCGCGGGGCGGCTGTACGCGAACCACGCACAGCGCCTCTATCGCGAGTTCACCGAGCCCGAACTCGTCGAACTGCTGGGCGCCGCGCATTTCACGCCCGTCAGCAGCCACCGGGTGCCGCGGCCGAAGGCCGGGCTGCACTACCTGGTGCTGACGGTCCGCAAAACCCGTTCCGACTGACGCGAGTTCATGCCTATGACGCTCAAGCTGGCCGACAACCCGAACTATCTCAGCGACCGCGCGGCGATGGCGCTGCCGGAAGACCTGTTCGTCGCGCGCACGCCCGCGACGGTCTTCTCGACGCACCTCGACTTGCTGCGCGTCGCGCCGTCGCAGTGGGTCGCGATCGCGCAGGATCCGGACGCACCGTTCGAGCGGCGCTACGCGGCGGGCGCGCTGCTCGGATTCGCGGGCGACCCGCGGATCCGTCCGCTCGATCCGGAGATGTGCGACGTGCCCGCCGCGCGAGCGCAGCTCGGCACCGAGCCGGAGCAGGTGCCGCAGGTGATCGCCGAATGGGAGCGCGTCGGCGTGATCGAGGAGTGGATCGCGAAGGAATGTCCGCGCTACACGACCGAGCTCGCCGCGTACCGGATGATGCGCTACCCGGTCACGAACCTCGAATACCGGCTCTTTCTCGAAGAGACGGGCGCGCCGTGGCTGCCGACGTCGTGGATGTTCGGCGTCTATCCGGTAGAGCGCGCGAATCATCCGGTCTGGTCGGTGCCCGCCGAAGCGGCCGACGCATATGCGAACTGGCTGAGCGAAGCGACCGGCCGCCGCTTCCGGCTGCCGAGCGAGGCCGAGTGGGAATACGCGGCGTCGGGCGGCACGGGCGCCGAGTATCCGTGGGGCGACGCGTTCGATCCGCGCGCGGCGAACACGGTCGAAGCCGGGCCGCTGTCGACGACGCCCGTCGGCATCTTCCCGCTCGGCCGCAGCGCGTTCGGGATCGACGACCTCGCCGGCAACGTCGAGGAATACGTCGCGGACGACTACCGCCCGTATCCGGGCGGCGCGGCGATCGACGACGACCTCGCGCTCACGCAAGGCAGCTACCGGATCGCGCGCGGCGGCAGCTTCACGCGCTTCGGCGATCTCGCGCGCTGCGCGCGCCGTCACGGCCGCTATCAGCGCGACATCTACGCGATGGGCTTCCGGCTCGTGGAGACGCGATGAACGCGAAACGAACCGCGGTTCGGCGCGCGCGCGGCGCGCCGGCTTCTCCGGCACGCGGCCGCCTCGGGCATTCGGCACGCGCCGCGCACCGGGCGGATGGCAGACGATGAGCACGTTTTCCGATATCGACCGCCTGCACATGGCCCATGCGCTGCGGCTCGCCGAACAGGGCCTTTACACGACGCGCCCGAATCCGCGCGTCGGCTGCGTGATCGCACATGGCGAACAGGTGCTCGGCACCGGCTGGCACCGGCGCGCGGGCGAACCGCACGCGGAAGTGCACGCGCTGCGCGAAGCCGGCGAACGCGCGCGCGGCGCGACCGCATACGTGACGCTCGAGCCGTGCGCGCATTACGGCAGGACGCCGCCGTGCGCGAACGCGCTCGTCGCGGCGGGTGTCGCGCGCGTCGTGATCGCGGCGCGCGATCCGTTCGAGCAGGTCGCGGGGCGCGGCGCCGCGCGGCTCGCCGACGCGGGCATCGTCGTCGAGCAAGGGTTGATGGAAGCCGAGGCGCGCGAGCTGAACATCGGCTTTTTCAGCCGGATCGAGCGCGGCCGCCCTTGGACGCGCGCGAAGCTGATCCTGTCGATCGACGGGCCGCTCGACGGGATCGACCGGACGGTGCTCGACGCCACGGAATCCGAGTCGCGCGACGACGTCCGGCACTGGCGGGCGCGCAGCTCCGTCGTGCTCGCGCCGCACGGCGTGCCCTTCCCGGCGGCGCGCAACGGCGCCGCGCCGGGCTACGTCGTCCGCTCGCGCGACTTCGCGGCGCTCGACGCATCGCCCGCAACGACGGAAGGCGTGCCGACGCTCGCGCTGCATCGGGAGGACGCGGGCGTCGCCGCCGGTTACGCGACCGCGCGCGCCGATGCGCCGGCCGCCGGCACATCCGCCGATGCCGGCGCCGACCTCCGCCTGCCCGACGCGCTCGCGCGCCTCGCGGCGCAAGGCGTCAACGAGCTGTTCATCGACGCCGATCTCGCGCTATGCGACGCGTTGTTCGAAGGCAATCTCGCCGACGAACTGCTGCTGTACGTGCATCCGTCGCGCTGCGGCGTGCCCGTGCCGGCGCCGCGGCTCGTCGCGTCGATCGACGACGTCGCGCACCGCTGGGGCCTGCGGCCGTTCCAGCATCGCGCGGTCGGCTGCGGCCAACGCATCCTGCTGCGCCGTCGCGCGCGGCAACCTGAGCAGACAGTACGTCAATAGCCGCGCGGCGCCCGTCGCCGCGCACCGTTTTTCCCAGGACCACATCGAACGAGGACCTCAATGAACGCACCTGCAGTCGAGACCATCTACGAGTCGACCGAAGACAAGGCGGCACTGACTTCGGTCGTCGACTTGGTGAAGCTGTCCGACCAATACCGGCAATCGGCGATCCTGCATTACGCCGTCGCCGAAAAGCTGTTCGATTTGACGCAAACGAGCCGCACGCCGGCCGAAGTCGCCGCGAGCTTCGGCATGGTCGAGGGCAAGGTCGCGATCCTGCTGCACGCGCTCGTCGCGCTCGGCCTGCTGGGCAAGGAAGGCGACGCGTTCCGCAACACCGAGCTGACCGCGCGCTACCTGACGAGCACGAGCGCCGATTACATCGGCCCGATCGTCGAGCACCAGCATCTGCAATGGGACAACTGGCCGCGCCTCGGCGAGATCCTGCGCAGCGAGAAGCCGCTCGGTTTCCAGCAGGAGAGCCGCTTCGCGCACGACACCCGCGCGCGCGACGCGTTCAACGACGCGATGGTGCGCCTGAGCCAGCCGATGGTCGACGTCGTGAGCGGCCTCGGCGTGTTCGCCCATGCGCGCACCGTGATCGACCTCGCGGGCGGCCACGGCACGTATCTCGCGCACGTGCTGCGCCGCCACCCTGGCCTGACGGGCCAGATCTGGGATCTGCCGACGACCCGCGACGCCGCGCAGAAAACGATCAAGGCGCACGGCCTCGCCGGCCGCGTCGAGTTCTTCGAGAAGAACCTGCTCGACGCGCGCAACTTCGAGGGCGGCGCGGCGGACGTCGTGATGCTGAACGACTGCCTGCACTACTTCGACGATCCGGAGGCGCGCGTGGTGATCGGCCATGCGGCCGGCCTCGTGAAGCCGGGCGGCGCATTCCTGATCCTCACGATGACGATGGACGACAACCGCGTGACGCCCGCGCTGTCCGCCGATTTCTCGCTGCACATGATGGTGAACACGAATCACGGCGAGCTGCATCCGACGCCGTGGATCGCCGGCGTCGTGCGCGACAACGGCCTGTCGGTCAGCGAGCAGTCGATCGGCCGCTACACGCTTGTCATCGGTCAACGTCCCGCCAGCGAGGTCTAACCATGCTCGTCTTCGAACTGATCAATCTCGACGTCAATCCCGCCGATGCGGAACAGATCACGCGCACGCTGTCCACGCAATGCACGGCGGCCGGCTACCGGCTGCGCGCGCCGCAGGCGGACGGCACCGCGCCCGACGGCGTGTTCGTGCTGTCGCGCACGGCTTCGCCGGCGGCGAACGCCGAGCGCGCCGGCCCGGCCGGCTGGGCGGCCGCCGCGCAGATCCACGTCGATCCGGCCGGCACGGACGGCGAAGCGCCCGCGGTCTGGCGCGAGGGCCATCCGAGCGCGTTTTGCTATCCGCTCGCGCTCGAGCTGAAGACGGCCGACGCATCGTCCGAGCTCGCGCGCGACTGGCTCGCGAGCTTCGCGACCTTCACCGCGTGCATCAAGATGTGGCGCCGGCTGCGCGACGAGCCCGAGCAAGGCCGGCCGCGCGAATTGCGCGTGAACCACATCAACATCCTCGCCCGCGATCTCGACAAATCGGTCGATTTCTACCGCCGAATCTTCGGAGCGGCTTACTGCTACAACCTCGGTCCGAAGAAGGTTGTAATGGAGCTGAACGGCTTCGATTTCTTCATCGAGCAGGCGAACGTGGTCGCCTACCCGCCCGGCTACCACTTCGGCGTGCGCTCGGATCCGGACGGCGTCAGGTCGATCGCCGAACTCGTCGAGGCGGACGGCGGCATCAAGATCGTCAAGGGCAACGGCCCGGCGCCCGGCTATCACGCAGGCCCGGACCGCGTGCGCACCGCCTTCTACTTCCAGGACCCCGACGGGCTCGAAATCGAAGTCTATTCCCCGGAGATCGAGATGCTCGAGAGCAATCCTCACCTGATCTCGCAGCATCTGTCGCCATCCTGACGCAAACCCAACCCAGCAACCGACGAGGTAGTCCATGAGTTCCATCACCGCCCCTTCGTGGGGAGAACTGCTGTCCGGCCGCAACGGCTTGCGCTCGATCGCGCTCGCAGGAGGCGTCGCGCTGCACGCGATCAACATCTATATCGCGACGACGATCCTGCCTTCGGTCGTGCGCGACATCGGCGGACTCGAGTACTACGCATGGAACACCACGCTGTTCATGGCCGCCTCGATCATCGGCGCGCCGCTGTCCGCGAACGTGCTCAGCCGTTTCGGACCGCGCGCCGCCTATCTCGTCGCGCTCGTCGTGTTCTGCGCGGGCACGCTCGCGTGCGCGGGCGCGAAGGACATGCCATGGATGCTCGTCGGCCGCTTTGCGCAGGGCTTCGGCGGCGGCATCCTGTTCGCGCTCAGCTATGCGCTGATCCGCATCGTGTTCGACGAGCGCCTGTGGTCGCGCGCGATGGCGATGGTGTCCGGCATGTGGGGCGTCGCGACGCTGTGCGGGCCCGCGATCGGCGGGATCTTCGCGCAATCGGGCACCTGGCGGCTCGCGTTCGTCGCGCTCGTGCCGGTCGCCGTCCTGCTCGCGCTGATCGTGATCGTCCAGTTGCCCGCGCGCGAAGCGGCGGGCGCACAGGCTGCGCGGCCCGCGATCGGCAAGATCCTGCTGCTCGCGGTGTCGGTGCTCGTCGTGTCGGTTGCGAGCCTGTCGAAGGAGATCGTCGCGAACGTCGCGGGCGTCGCCGCGGGCCTCGCGATCGCCGTGCTGATCGCGCGCTTCGAGCGCGGCGCGGCGATCCGGCTGCTGCCGACGGGCGCGTATGACGTTCGCGCGCCGCTCGGCGCGATCTACGCGTGCATGAGCCTGCTCGTGATCGGGATGACGACCGAGATCTTCGTGCCGTACTTCCTGCAGATCGTCCACGGCTACCCGCCGCTCCTCGCCGGCTATCTGACCGCATTGATGGCGGCGGGCTGGACCGTCGGCTCGCTGTTCAGCTCCGGGCGCAGCGCGCGCACCGCACAGGCGCTCGTGCGCGGCGGGCCGCTCCTCGTCGCGCTCGCGCTCGTCGCGCTCGCGATCGTCGTGCCGCCGCGGCATCTGCTGGGCGCGGGCCCCGGCCTCGCGCTGCTGTGCGCGGCGCTCGCGGCGGTGGGCGTCGGCATCGGCGTCGGCTGGCCGCATCTGCTCACGCAAGTGCTGACGAGCGCGCCGGCCGGCCAGGAGGATCTCGCGTCGACGTCGATCACGACCGTCCAGCTCTATGCGACCGCGATCGGCTCCGCGCTCGCCGGCCTCGTCGCGAACCTCGCCGGCTTCACGGAGCCGGGCGGCCTCGCCGGCGCGCAGCACGCGGCCGCGTGGCTCTTCGCCGTGTTCGCGGCGGCGCCCGTGCTCGCCGCGCTCGTCGCGCGCCGCGTGCGCACCCGATGACCGCCGCGCGCGCCGCACACGCGGCGCGCGCCGCCCGGCCGCCCCCCCGCAACAGGACAAGCACGATGAGCCCGCTGACCGACATCGATCTGTTCAAGAGCCTGCACGCGTTCGCGATCGCCGGATGGGCGACGGTCGTCACGATCAACAACGTGCAGACGTTCGCCGCGACGACGGGCACCGTCGGCCGCACGATGAGCATGGCGCTGCTCAAGCAGGACCCGCCCGTCGACACGCCGCTGTTGCGCCGCGCGAGCACGTCGCGCGGCCTGCACCGGGCCGCGCTCGCGATCATCGTGCTGCTGCAGGCGCTCACCGCGATCGCGATGTGGGGCGGCGTCTACCTGCTGCTGACGACGCCGGCGCCGCACGCGGCCGCGTTGCCGTGGCTCGACGCCGGCGCGACCGGCTTCGCCGCGTGCGCGCTCGTGCTGCTGCTCGGCGGCCTGTGGTACGGCTACTGGATACGCCAGGAAGGTCTGCAATTGACGCATATCGCGCTCGTCGTCTGGTCGATCGCCGCCTACCTGCTGTTCCACCTCGGTACGACAACTTGATTTGACAGGATCCCTGCGATGACGACCCTTCTTCCCGTCCACGACGGCGATCACGTCGTGCAGTTCGACGACGACGTCGCCGCCCGGCTCGACGGCTTCGAGCTGCGGCTGCTCGCGGGCCGCATCGTCGCGATCCGCGACAACCAGTTCATCGATTTGCAAAACCTGATCGCGGGCAGCGGCGCCGTCACGCGCGACGGCAATCCGTACGACCTGCGGCGCCGCAATCTCGGCGCGCTCCATTACGACTTCGGCCGCCACGGCGAGCTCGAACTGCGCGATGCCGCCACCGACGGCGCAGGCCTTGCCGCCGCGCTCGCGCCGCGGACCGCTGTCGCGCCGCCGCCGCCGATCGAGGCGGTCCGGCTCGCGTCCGGCGACCGCCTCGCGTTCCTGCCGTTCGAGCACGCGCGCGACGTGCCGAACATCTCCGCGGACGCAACCCACAACGCGGCGACGCGGATCACGCTGTCGCACTGGCCGGCGAACCGCACGCCCGCGCGCTACAAGGCGAACCTGTCGACCGAGAGCGTGCTGCGTTTCGTGCCCGAGTGGGTCGACGATCCCGACATACGGCATGTGACGACCGATCACTTCGACCTCGACGGGCTCTCGTCGGTGTACGGGCTGATCGCGCCCGGCCATGCGTTGCGCCATCAGGCGCTGCTCGTCGACGTCGCGCGCTTCGGCGATTTCGCGCGCGGCCGCTCGGCCCCCGCGCGCCGGCTCGCATTCGCGCTGAATACGGTCGTCGCGCAAGCGTCACGCGACATCGGCACGCCACGCGACGAGAGCACGCGCATCGCGCTCGTCTTTCGCGCGCTGCTGCCGGCGCTGCGCGATCTGCTCGACGCGCCGTCGATCCCCGATGCGCTGTGGCGCGACGCGGACCAGCATCACGCGGCGACGGAAGCGCTGCTCGACCATCCGGACGCGACGCTCGAGCAGCATCCGGAACTCGATCTCGCGGTGTTTCGCTTGCCGGCCTTGGACGCGCTCCGAGGATGCGCGTCGCAGCGCTACTTCGGCCTGTCGCCGATCGGCTTTCACAACCGGACGCCGCTGTCGACGGTCGCGCTCGTCGCGCACGGCGACGTCGTCGTGCATCAGCGCTACGAGGGATGGGTCGAGCGCGTGTCGGCGGCGCCGCGGCCGCGGCGCGATCTGTCGATCTTCGTGCGCGCGCTGCAAGCGGCCGACGCGCGCGCGCGCCGCTGGCAATACGACGGCGTGCAACACATCATGCCGCGGCTCGGCCACGACGGCACCCGGCCGAGCGGCATTCCGGCGGAAACGATCGTGCGCGAGCTGAAGCGCCTGCTCGCGGTCGCGCCCGCCGCGTGGCAGCCGACGCCCACGGCCGACCGAAACGCCGGCGCGCCGATCGCTCGCGTCGAGGGTGGCGCGCTCGGCTAAAGCATCGCAACGACGGCTGGCGGCTTGGCGGCCGCCAGCACGCCGGCAGGCATCGGCGGCGCCGCGCGCTCGAGCACGACCGACAGCTGATTGCGCAGCAGCGACTGCGGAATGCGGTTGCAATAGCCGGCGCCCGCCGCGATATCGATCAGTTCGTTCTTGCTCGACGCGGAGAACTTGCAACGCAGGTTTTCCATATATTGCTCGATCGTCCGCACCGACAGGCCGAGGATGTTTGCGATGTCCTTCGCCGTCTTGTTGCGCGCGAGAAAAAACAGCACCTGCCGCTCGCGCTCGGTCAGCGCGAGCGCGTCCTTCGGCGAATCGATCCGGTACGAGCCCTGCTCGACGGGATCGCCGACCCGCTTGCCCGCATACGAATCGCCGATCACGCGGCCGAGCGTGATCATGTCGATCTGCGACAGCTCCGCCGCGTGAAAGATCGTGCCGACGATCTCCTGGTTCCTGTCGACGAGCGGGATCTTCGTGAAGACGAACGCCATCCAGACGTCCGATGCATACGGATGGACGTCGAGCACCTTGATCGCCCGGCCGGTTTCGCGGACCTCGCGGTCCTGCGCCTGGAATTGGTCCGCACAATTCGACGAGCCGCACGGCAGATCGAATGCGGATTTGTTCTCGAGTTCGCGCGGATTGCGCACGCCGACCACTCTGGCGAACGCGTCGTTGACGTGTATGAATCGCGACTGGCGGTCCTGGCAGCCCCAAAGACCGGGATAATGATCGAAAATCAACTTCAGCTGGTCAACGAAGCAAGTCATCTGGCCTCCAATTGGTATTTTTCGGTCATACCTGCGAGTTCGTCCGCGCGCGCAAAAGCGCGCGAGGACGAAAACAGTCTCCTCCACTGCTTGATCGATCACTGCATGTCGGCATGCGGAACGACGCCGTGCGATGCGCGTCGGCACACGCGCTCGCTCGAATCCGATCGGGACATCGGTGTTCCGCCACGCCGTGAAACACGGCTGTCGCGCATTCGAAATAAAACGATTCGCGGCAACGTTCGCGAATCGTTCATGACAAGGACCGGTCACGCGTGCGTGGCACAACGACCGCGCGACCTGTTTCGGAGTTTAAAGCAATGCAATCGTAATATTTAGCCTGAAAACGCTATTAGTGTTTTAAAAAGCGAAAATCTCTATTTCTATTTTTATTCGCTTATTGTTCACACATTCGCCTTGAACTCGGGCAGCCGCGCGCCGATGCGCGCCGCCATTTCCGCGCCGAGCGCCTGCAGGCCGCTTGCCGGTCGCACCATCACCTCGAATTCGACGATCTTGCCGTGCTCGTCGAAGCGGATCAGATCGACGCCCTTCAACTGCCTGTCGCCGACTCGCGCGCTGAACTCGAGCACGACGTTCAGGCCGTCGTCGGTCGCGAGCTGCCGGTGATAGGCGAAATCGTCGAACACCTTCACGACCGTGCCGATCGCGAGCACGAGCGCCGGCGCGCCCGCATAGGCCGAGTGCGCGACCGGCGAACGGAACACCGCGTTCGGATCGGCGATGTCGGCAAGGCCGGTCATGTCGCGCGCCGCGACCATCGCGTGCCAGCGCTCGAGCGACGGCCGCACGGCCGGCTGCACGCCGGCGGGAATCGAAGTCATGTTGCGTCTCCTTTTCGGTCAGTCGGATGTGTCGTCATGTGATGCGATGCCGCGCCGCACGCGCATCCGCGTGCACGGCGCGGCGAACGACGCTCGTCAGATCGACGCGGCGAGCGTCGTGCCCTGCAGGATCGCGCGCTTCGCGTCGAGCTCCGCGGCGACGTGCGCGCCGCCGATCAGATGCACCGAGCAGCCGGCCGCTCGCAGGCCGTCGTACAGTTCGCGCCGCGGCTCCTGGCCCGCGCAGACGACGACGCTGTCGACGGCGAGCGTCTGCGGCTCGCCGTCGATCCGCACATGCAGCCCCGCGTCGTCGATCCGCTCGTACGACACGCTCGACGACATCGCGACGCGCCGCGCCTTCAGCGACGTCCGATGAATCCAGCCCGTCGTCTTGCCGAGTCCGTCGCCGACCTTCGACGCCTTGCGCTGCAGCAGATGCACGTTGCGCGGCGCGGCCTCGACATGCGGCATGCGCACGCCGCCGCGCCCTTCGTAGCCGACGTCGATGCCCCATTCCGAATAGAACTTGGGCGGCGCGACGCTCGCGCTTTCGCCCGTTTGCGTCAGATACTCGCTGACGTCGAAGCCGATCCCGCCCGCGCCGATCACCGCGACGTTCGCGCCGACCGGCATGCCGTCGCGCAACACGTCGAGATAGCCGAGCACGTTCGCGCGATCGATGCCGTCGATGTCGGGCAGGCGCGGCACGACGCCCGTCGCGAGCACGATTTCGTCGAAGCCGCCGCCCGCGAGCCGCGCGACGTCGACGCGCGTATTCAGATGCAGCTTCACGCCGCGCAACTCGATCTGCCGTTGGAAATAGCGCAGCGTCTCGTGGAATTCCTCCTTGCCGGGCACCTTCTTTGCGATGTTGAACTGTCCGCCGATCTCGGACGACGCTTCGAACAATTCGACGTCGTGCCCGCGCTCGGCTGCCGTGACGGCAAAGCTCAGCCCCGCCGGCCCCGCGCCGACGACCGCGATCCGCTTGCGCGTCGCGGCGGGCTCGATCACGAGCTCGGTCTCGTGGCACGCGCGCGGATTGACGAGGCACGACGTGATCTTGCCGCTGAAGATGTGGTCGAGACACGCCTGGTTGCAGCCGATGCAGGTATTGATCTCGTCCGCGCGCCCCTCGCGCGCCTTGCGCACGAACTGCGAATCGGCGAGGAACGGCCGCGCCATCGACACCATGTCGCAATAGCCGTCGGCGAGCAGCCGCTCGGCGACGTCGGGCGTGTTGATCCGGTTCGTCGCGATAAGCGGGATGCCGACCTTGCCGACGAGCCGCTTCGTCACCCACGCATACGCGGCGCGCGGCACCTTCGTCGCGATCGTCGGGATGCGCGCCTCGTGCCAGCCGATCCCGGTGTTCAGGATCGTCGCGCCGGCCGCCTCGATCGCCTGCGCGAGCCGGATCACTTCGTCGAGCGTCGAGCCGCCTTCGACGAGATCGAGCATCGACAGCCGGTAGATGATGATGAAGCGCGGCCCGACCCGTTCGCGCACGCGCCGCACGATCTCGACCGGAAAGCGCATGCGGTTCTCGTACGAGCCGCCCCATTCGTCGTCGCGATGGTTCGTGCACGCGGCGATGAACGCGTTGATCAGATAGCCCTCGGAGCCCATGATCTCGACGCCGTCGTAGCCCGCGTACTGCGCGAGCGCCGCGCAGCGCGCGAAGTCGTCGATCGTCGCTTCGACCTCGCTTGCCGACAGCGGATGCGGCGTGAACCTGTTGATCGGCGCCTTCAGCGCGCTCGGCGCGACGAGCGCCGGGTGATACGCGTAGCGGCCGAAATGCAGGATCTGCATCGCGATCTTGCCGTCGGCGTCGTGCACCGCGCGCGTGACGACCCGATGGCGTTCCGCCTCCTCTTCGGTCGTGAGCATCGAGCCGCCCGGTACCATCCGGCCCCGCTCGTTCGGCGCGATCCCGCCCGTGACGATGAGCCCGGCCTCGCCGCGCGCGCGCTCCGCGTAGAACGCGGCCATGCGCTCGAAGCCGTTTGGCGCCTCCTCGAGCCCGACGTGCATCGAGCCCATCAATACGCGATTCTTCAACGACGTGAAACCGAGCTCCAGCGGAGCCGTCAGGTGGGGATAGTGGGTCATCGATCGCTCTTTTTTGCAACAGGTTGCATAAATATATCGACGCGCACCCACGAATGCAACGCGTTGCATAAAGTGGGCTCTCTAAACGGGCAGGCATCCCGCGATATGGCAAGATTCAAGGGTTTCGACCATCCGCTCCAACGTCAATGTCCCTGCCGCACGCGCTGCTCACCTCCCTCGCCGAACGCCCGGGCTCCGGCTCCGAGCTGACGCGTCGCTTCGACCGCTCGATCGGCTACTTCTGGCACGCGACTCATCAGCAGATCTATCGCGAGCTCGCGCGGCTCGAGGACGAAGGCTGGGTCGAGTCGACGCCTGTCGAGCAGGCGCGCGGTCGCAAGCGCGCGTACCGGATCCTGCCGGCGGGCCGCAAGGAGCTGAAGCGCTGGATCGCGCTGCACGACGATCCGAAGCCGCTGCGCGACGAGCTGATGATCCGGCTGCGCGCGGAGGCGGTCGTCGGGCCGACCGGGCTCGCCGACGAAATCAGGCGGCGGCTCGAGCTGCATCGGCAAAAGCTCGCGGTCTATCGCGAGATCGAGGCGCGCGATTTCGCGCACGACATGGGCACGAAGGATCGGCGCTTGCAGCATCTCGTGCTGCACGCCGGGATCATGCAGGAGAGCCTGAGCATCGAGCTGATGCAGCATGCGCTGGACATTCTGTCGATGCCGGACGAGAAGCCGAAGCGGCGAAGCGCGTGACGTCGCGCACGCATGCGGGCCGACGCGTGCACACGCGATCGTGCACGCCGCGAGTCCCTGCGGCAGGGAATCGATCGAAGGCCTTTGACGGCGATCCACGCACGCGCGCGCCGCAACGGTTACAGTGCCTCGGCCGCACTTCCCGAAGATGCCGGCGGACTTCAGAGCACGTTGCGCGAATGCGCAAGCATTCGCGCATGCGGGCTCGAATGCCCGAATGCGCGAATACCCGAATGCGACAAGGAACCACGACATGAAATCGATCTCCTGGAATACGCCGTCCGTCCGCCACGAGTTGGCCGCGCTCAAGCAAGCCGCGCCGTTCGTCTATGGGCTCACGAACTACGTCGCGGCGAATCTGAGCGCCAATGCATTGCTCGCCGTCGGCGCGGCGCCCGCGATCGGCGCGGCGGCCGACTGGCCCGCGCGCTTCGGCGCCGGCGCCGGCGCGCTGTGGATCAACACCGCGGCGCTGATGAGCAGCGGCGCCGACACGCTGCGTGCGGCCGCGCGCGCCGCCGCGGAAGCGGGCACGCGCTGGGTGCTCGATCCGGTCGCGGTCGGCGCGGGCGCGCCCGAATACGACGCGATCGTGCGCGATCTGCTCGCGTTCAAGCCGACCGTGATCCGCGGCAACGCGAGCGAGCTGATCGCGCTCGCGGGCGGCGCCGCGGCCGGCAAAGGCGTCGACACGACTGCGAGCTCGGAAAGCGCGCTCGCGTTCATCGGCGATCTCGCGCGGCGCAGCGGCGCGATCGTCGCGGTAAGCGGGCCGACCGACTATGTGACGGACGGCGTCGACACGCTCGCGATCGCAGGCGGCGACGCGCGCTTGACGCGCGTGACGGGAGCCGGATGCGCGCTCGGCGCGTTGATCGCGGCGCTCCTTGCGCAACGCGGTGCGCCGCTGCTCGCGACGGGAGCGGCGCATGCGATCTATGCGATTGCCGCGGAGCGTGCGGCGGATGCGCGCGGCACCGCTTCGTTCGGCGTACGGTTCGTTGACGAATTGTCGTTGCTCGACCCGGCCGAATAATCGTTTGAAACGCCTCGCTTGACGACGCGGGCCCTGATCATGCGTCTCACGCATGGCCGTCTCGCTCGCTTGCGTCCCTGTCGCATTCGAAGCAATCCGCAATATGCATGGGGCCGCGATCGAATTCGCGAATCGGCACCGGCCGCCAAACTCACCGCTTCATTTCCCACTTTTTAGAACACTCGAACTTTTTCGTCTCCAGTGTCGAATATCGGATGCGATCGCCAATCAGAAAATATTCGATAACTTTACCTATTTGCATATCCTGAAACGTCGCTGACGCTCGTACTGCGCATGCGACGCTTGAACAGACTCAACATTCAGAAGCAATAACGCTTGAATTCAGTCATTGCGCGCGATGCAGAAATAAAACGAATTTCATCAATAAAACACCGCATCGCTCCCCATCTCGGCTTTCCAATCCGGAATTAGACCAATCAATCTATTTGTAAACTATTTCGCAACGCATTTATGCATTTGTAATATAAACGATAGAAAGTGGAAAGAGAGACAGGCGGAGACATCGCCCGTTAATTAGCATTATCGAAACACTTGGGCGAAAACCGTGTGCAATCCACGTTCCGAGGGCCGATTATGTTGACTCTGACTTCCAGCATTTCTGCGCAATCGCTTCGTCAACCGTTCGACAGCACGTTGCCGCTGACCGAAGTGACGCTACCCGTCCGCTCTCCCTGCACGATGACCGACGACGAGATCTCCGACATGATCGGAACCTTCAATCGTTACGGCTTCGTGATCCTCGACTGCGAGTCGTCGGAAAGGGAGAACCTGCTCGCGCTCAAGCCGCTGCTCGGCAACGCCGCGCCGCATAAGCGCGCGGATGCCGACGGCGTCGTCCCCATAAACGCGTTCAAGCCGGTCGCCGGACACATCGATTCGTCGCACGAAGCGCATCTGCCGCATACGGACGGCGCATTCTCGGACGCGCCCGAACGGATCATCACGCTGCAATGCGTGAGACCGTCGCAGGAAGGCGGACTGTCGACGCTGTCGAGCGCGAAGGCCGCGTATCGTCACATCGTCGAGCGCTACGGCGACGTCGCGCCGCTCACGCACGCCGACGCACTGACGATCGAGCGCACGACGCAAAAGAGCACGGCGGCCGTGTTCAAGCCGGAAGACGACGGCTGGTCGATCAAGTTCCGGATGAACGACGGCGCCGCCACCGCGACGCCCGCACCCGCCGCCGCCGACATGTACGGCAGCCTCGCGCGCTTCCTGACCGATCCGGACAACGTGCTGCTGTTTCCGCTCGAGCCCGGGCAGATCCTGATCGGCGACAACACTGCGGTCACGCATGGACGCACCCGCTATCCGCCCGACCAGCGCCGCAACATGCGCCGTCTGAATTTCGACGGCTGCGGCGCGCTCGAACGCGAGTTCGTCTTCGGCTTCGGCGAAGACTGATCCGGCTTCGCCCGCTCCGCATCGTCGAGCGCCGTGCGACGGCCGCCACGATTGCGTCGCGCGGCCGGCGCGCGCCATCCCGCATCGGCGGCCCATGCCGCCGTCTCCTCGAGATCGCCTGAATGCAAAACGATTTTTCGCTGGTCGTCCTTCCGATCTTCGTGTGCTCGCTGATCGGTCTGCTGTGGGTCAAGCTCAAGCTGCCGATGAACGCCGCGTGCCTGAGCGCGCTCGTGTCGAACATCGGCATTCCTTGCCTGCTGCTGTCGTCGCTCGACCGGCCGAATCTGACGGCGCGCGTGCTCGTCCATACGTTCGCCGCGGGCGCCGTCGCGCTCGTGTGCTTCGCGGCGCTCGGCGCGCTCTTCCTGCGCGTGCTGAAGCTGCCGCTGCGACAATACCTGCCGTCGCTGATGCTGCCCAATACGTCGAATCTCGGCTTGCCCGTCGCGCTTTTCGCGTTCGGCGAGCCAGGGCTGCTGTATGCGGTCGCATTCTCCGCGCTCGTGCAGATCGGCCATTTCACGATCGGCGTCTGGCTGCTGTCCGGTCGTGCGTCGTGGAAATCGATTGCTGCGAGCCCGACGATCTGGGCGGTCGTCGTCGCGCTCTTCATGACGGTGAACGGCCTGCGCCTGCCCGCGCCGCTCGCGGCGACCTCGACGCAGCTCGGCAACATGGCGCCGCCGCTGATGCTGCTGATGCTCGGCGCGTCGCTCGCGAACATCCGGCTCGCCGGCTTGCACCGGGTCGCGGTGCTCGCGGTCGTGCGTGTCGCGGGCGGCCTCGGCGTCGGGCTCGGGCTCGCGTACCTGCTGGGACTGCCGAGCGTCGCGGCGGGCGCGTTCGTCGTTCAATGCACGATGCCCGTCGCGGTGCTGAGCCACCTGATCGCACAACAGTACGACGGCCCGACCGAAGACATCGCAGGCATGATCCTCGTGTCGACCGGGCTCGCGCTCGCCGGGCTGCCGTTGATGCTCGCTTCGGCGAAACTGGTTGTCGGTTAGGCGGAGGGGTTCAAACTCCGCCTTCCGATTTTCGTCCGCCGCGAGCGCGGACAGGCCGCGATGCGCTCAAACGCAGGCGCAGCGCTTGTGCCGCGACGCAGCGCGCATCCGTTTCGCTTGCGCCGCGCGGCAAGCCCGCCGCGCATCAGCGATGCAGCACGATGACATCGGCGTCGTCCGCATGTTCGAGCAGCAGCCGGCGAACGCGCGCCTGCCAGAGTTCGCGGAACAACGCGGCATCGTCGGGCGACGCCGTCATCGCGACGCAGCGCGGCAGCAGATCGGCGATCCGCGGATCGCCCGGCACGCGATCGAGCCGCGCCGACACGCCGATGCTCGCTTCCGTATCGACACGCGTGAAGCGGAGCCGCCCCGGCATCGGCTCGCCGAACGCGAGCAGCCGGCGGCGATCGAAGCGGCCGCCGATCCCCTTGAAGCCCGTGTCGAACGTCGCGCCCGTCAGCATGCCGACGACGTTCGCCATCACGCCCGTCACGCCCTCCGTCGCCGGATCGCGCAGCGCGACGCGAATCGCGCCGCGCTCGGCGGGCGCATGGCCGTACAGCGCATTGAGCGCGGCACGCGTCATCAGATACGCGGACGCGACCGTCGGACACGAATGGCCCGCGAGCTTCACGACGTCCGCATAGCCGTACTCGATCGCGCCGCCGCCATGCGCAGCGCCGAGGAATGCGGCGAGCGGATCGTGCAGCGCGATGCGCGGCACGGCGTCGAAGAATTCAGGAAAACGGTCTGATGGATGCATGAGGGGCGGGATACGCTTATGGTCACACGGAGCATGGAGCATGGAGCGCGCGGACGGCGCCGCTCGGCATCGGCGGGCGACGCGGATGCCGCCACGGCCGAGGCGCTGCCCGCGCGGCGGGCGGCGGGCGGCGGGCGGCGTCGATCATTGGACGACGAAATCGATCACGATCGTCCCGGGCTCGCGCTGCCGGTACTCGACGCCGACCCGCTCGCCATAATGCAGGCGAATCTGGTTGAGGAGCGGAAGCGGATCGTGATCGTTGACGAAGCGCATGGTTTCGCCGGACTGAAGCGCGTCGAGCGCGCCGAAGATCGCCGCATGACGGAATCGCTTCGCGACGCCGCGCGCGTCGAACGGATAAATCGCGGTCGAAGAAAGATGGAGATGCGGCTGCGACATGATCGGAAGTCCTTATCGGATGACACTCGGATGAAGAAACGACAGTGCGCGTAATGCACCGCAAGATCAGCCGGCCCGCGCCGCTCGATGAACGCGGCGCGGCTGCGATCGGTTCGGCATGAATAGATGCATATTGCGAGCAACTATTCTATGCGCGCGTCCCGACTCGCACAACGGCGCTTCGATCCGATCCGATCGCGCGAAGCCCGCGCGATCGGCGTCGCGTTCAACGCGAATCGCCGCGCCGGAGCGGCGTCCCCGGCATTTCGCGGCACGCCGGCGCCGCGCATGTGCCATTCCGCCGTGCTCGAAAAGATTGATTTCGCTCAACGAATACCGGGACCGGTGCCGCAGAATGAGCGAATAGTTGGTCCGTCCAGCACGTTGATGGAGTCGCCGATGTCCACCGATATCTCGAACCACGCCCCGCTGTCGCTGCCCACGCGCATTCTCGTCGCGATCGATGCGTCGAAGGCATCGCTGCGCGCGGTCGCCTATCTAAAGCTCGTGGCGCCCGCCGGCGCGACCGTGCGCTTCGTCAGCGTCGTCGACACGCCGCGCGCGTACACGCTGCCGCACACGTTCGCGCCGTCCGAATTCGCGGCGGCGCACGTCGAGCTCGTCAACGACGCGTCGAATGCGCTCGGCGACGCAACGAATGCGTTCGGCCGCGCCGACGTCGCCACCGAAACGGCGATCGTCGATCTCGCGAAGAAAGGCGGCGACGTCGTCGACGCCCTCCTCGACGAAACGCGTGACTGGCGAGCCGATCTCCTCGTCGTAGGCTCGCACCAGTATCAAGGGCTGCTGCGCTGGGTCGACCGCAGCGTGTCCGAACCGCTGCTCGCCAAGACGGATTGCGCGATCCTCGTCGTGCCGCCCGGCATCGAGACCGCCGAGCATGCGCCGAAGCGCATCATGCTCGCAACCGACGGCAGCCCGATCGCCGCACACGCATTGCGGTACGGCGCGCAATTCGCGACGTCCGACACGCATTTGCGTGCGATCTACGTGATCGACCGCGCGGTGCGGCTCACCGATTTCGTGCCGATTCACGTGCTCGAAGACGCGTTCGTCGAGGAAAGCGAGAAGGCGCTGGCGGTGGCGCGCCAGTTGCTCGACGAAGCGCCGGGCCAGACGAGCACCGCGGTCGTCAGCACCGACCGGACGAGCGACGACGTCGCGCACACGATCGTCCGCGAAGCCGACCGCTGGCCCGCCGACCTGCTCGTGATGGGCACGCACGGCCGGCGCGGCGTGTCGCGCTGGCTGCTCGGCAGCGTCGCGTTGCGCGTCGCGCGGCTCACGCAGATTCCGCTGCTGCTCGTGCGCGCGCCGGCTGCCTGAGGCGCGAAAGCGGCCGCTGCGGCATGCAAGCGGCCGATCATTTTGCTTTGCGAACGTTTGGGCAATCGCGGCGGCGGCGCGAGCATCATTTGGATGCCCGATTTGATCGAGCACCGGCGCTGCCGCTCGCGGTTTTCACGCGCGGCTACCGGCTTCGTCCGGAATCCCGAATCGGCGAAACGGTCACATCAACAAAACGCGGTGGCCGCTCGCCTCGCTCATTCGCCGGCTCGCGCGGGCCGTTATGCGCGCGAACGAGGTTTGTCCGCGCCGTCCGCCTTTTCATCGAGCAGCACGGCCAACCCGCCCGGCCCGAGCTTGCTCACGTTGACCCAGAAGGGGCTGCCGCCCGGCGTCTCGCCCATCGGCACGATCGGCACCTTGTAGTAGCGGTTCAGCATCATCAGGAACGCGAGCGCGTAGCCGCGCCGCCGCTCCGACGGCGCGATCTCGAGGCTATGCACGTACAGCCGGTCGGTCAGCTGCGAAAGGCCATATATCGCTTCGCCGACTCGCGCGCCTTCCGCATTGCGGATGACGACCGCCCATTTCGCATGCGCCGCGGGCTCGATCTCCGCTTCGGCCGCCTTCGTCTCGATCTTGATCGACGGCAGGCGGCGCAGCTTGCGCCAGGCTCGGAAACTCCGCAGTAATCCCATCGACTTCGTGCCTTTCTATTCCATTGCTCGCTCGGCCGAAAATGGCTTTGACAGTGAGTTTTCGCGTCTTTCGGGAAGCTGGCTGGCGTACGGACTAGGTACAGCTTCGAGCAGGCGCGGCAACTTTTTGTTTTTTTCGATCCATCAAGAGTGCGATAAAAAGTGCCTGATTGGAAATCAGCAAAAGACGAGAGCCGCGTAGGATTCTGCGCAACGGATGTAGGAATTCCCCTACACATGAAATGGATATGTTCGCGGACCGCGGCAACGCGCCGATCGAACGGTTCGAATGTGACTCGATGCGAAGAGGAATCCACAGGCTCATGCGCGCGATTCGCGTTGCGACGCGACGCCGCCGCCGGCCCAAATCCGGCCGCCGGCTTTCCCCGCCTGGAACCGCGAAGCGTCAGCGCCACCTTGAAATCAACGGCCGCCCGCCCGCGTATGCTCGAGCGCGCCGCGAATCCCGCGCAGCAGATCGATCGGCCGCGGCGGACAGCCCGGAATCGTCAGATCGACCGGCACGCGCTTCTCGAGCGGCCCGCACACCGCGTAGCTGTCCGCGAACACGCCGCCCGTGCATGCGCAATCGCCCGCCGCGACGACGAGCTTCGGCGCGGGCGTCGCGTCGTACGCAAGACGCACGGCGTCCCGCATGTTGAGCGTCAGCGGCCCGGTGATCAGCAGCATGTCCGCATGCCGCGGGCTCGCGACGAACTTGATTCCCAGCCCTTCGATGTTGTAGTACGGATTGCCGAGCGCATGCAGTTCGAGCTCGCAGCCGTTGCACGAGCCGGCATCGATCGCGCGGATGCACAGCGCGCGCCCGAGGATGTCGAGGATGTCCTGCTGGATGCGCTGCGCATCGCGCCGCCACGCGTCCTCGCCGGGCGGCGCGGGCTCGTCCGGCCGGCCGGTGCGTGCGATCTGTCTGACGAGCTGCCACATTACAGGTCGTGCCCCGCGTAGTTCAAGTTGAACGACTTGTTGATCAAAGGAAAGTCGGGAACGATGTTGCCGATGATCGCATGTTCGAGCGCCGGCCAGTTGTGCCACGACGGATCGTGGCAATGACAGCGCGCAACGCCGCCTTGCGCGCCGAGTTCGAGCGCGACGAGCACCGGGCCGCGCCAGCCCTCGATCCAGCCGACGCCGCGCCGTGCATCGTCTGCGCCGCGTCCTGCCGCTCCCGCATCACCCGAGCCGCTCGGCGCGTTCGCAACGGATGCAACGGATGCAACGGACGCGACGGACGCAACCGGCGCGGCAATCCCGTCGCCCGGCAGATCGGCAAGCAGCGCACGAATCGCCCGCATCGATTCGTACGTCTCCGCGAAACGCACCGCGACCCGCGCGGCGACGTCGCCGCGCGGGTCGCTGACGACGTCGACGGGCACTACGTCGTACGGCGCGAGCCGATGATCGACGCGCGCGTCGCGCGCCTTCCCGCTCGCGCGCGCGGCCAGCCCGCAGACGCCGAAATGCGCGGCCGTCTGCGCGGTGAGCCGCCCCGTGCCCGCGAAGCGGTCCTGCAGGCCGGACTGATCGTCGTAGATCGTCTGCATGGCGCGCACCTCGGCCTCGATCCGGTCGCACTGGGCGACGAGCGCCGCGGCGTCGTCCGCCGCGATGTCGCGCTCGACGCCGCCGGGCACGATTCGATCCATCAGATAGCGATGCCCGAAGATCCGGTCGTTCAGACGCAGCCAGTCTTCCTTGAGCCGCGAGAACTGCGCGAGGCCGACCGCGAAGCCCGCGTCGTTGCCGAGCGCGCCGAGGTCGCCGAGATGATTCGCGACGCGCTCGCGCTCGAGCAGCAGCGCGCGCAAACGCAGCGCGCGGTCCGGCACGCGGACCTTCATCGCCTGTTCGAGCGCCATGCAGTACGCCCACGTGAACGCGACCGTCGAATCGCCGGCGATGCGCGCGGCGAGACGGCTGCCCGCAAGCGCATCCGCGCGCTCGAACAGCCGCTCGACGCCGCGATGCGCGTAGCCGAGCCGTTCCTCGAGCCGCAGCACCTTCTCGCCGACGACCGAGAAACGGAAATGACCGGGCTCGATCACGCCCGCGTGAATCGGCCCGACCGCGATCTCGTGCACGCCTTCGCCCGCGACCGGCACGAACGGATAGTCGACCGTCGCGCTATCGAAGCGCTCCCGGCCCGTCACGTTCCTGCGCAGCGGATGGTAATCGCGCGGCCATGCCCCGTGATCGAGCCACGGCCGCGTATCGCCCGCGCCGCGCGCGCGCAGCCCGACGAGGTCGTGGACCGCACGCTGCATCCGCGTCGCGCTCGCGAAAAGCGTCGACAGATCCGGGTAGTCTCCCGCTTCGTCCGCCGCCGGCTCGACCGGCAGCCGCAGCCACAGCAGGCCGTCGTCCAGCTCGTACGCGGCGCACATCTCGAAGCGGCCCGCGACGGGCTCGCCGCCCCATAGCGTGACGAGCCGCCCGCCCGCTTCGCGGATCGTCTCGGCGGCGCGCGTCCACGCGTCGGCGTCGATCGACGCGAACACGACGTGCGGCTGCCCCGCCGCGCTCGCCAAGCGCGTCTGCCCAGGAATGTGGAACGATTCGATCCGCATCGCCTACCCCGCAATCATCGCCGCCGCCTGCCGATACCAGGTCGCGAGATACGGCGGCACGTAGAGCCCGAGCATCAAGCCGAGGCCGAGATGAACGAATACCGGCAACAGCGCCGGCGGATGCTCGAGCGCCGCGACGTTCGATTCGCCGAACACCATGCCCTGCACGCGCATGAAGATCGCCGCGAACGCCGCCGCGAGCGCGGCGAGCAGGAGCGGCGCGCTCCACGGCAGCTTCGCGATCGCCGTCGTCAGGATCAGGAATTCGCTCGCGAACACGCCGAACGGCGGCATGCCGAGGATCGCGAGCGCGCCCAACATCATCCCCCAGCCCACCGTCGGACTCACCTTCAAAAGCCCTTGTATGCCGTCGATCGCCTGCGTGCGCGCCTTCTGCGCCGCGTGCCCGACCGTGAAGAAGATCGCCGACTTCACGAGCGAATGAACCGTCATGTGCAGCAGCCCGGCGAACGTCGCGACCGGGCCGCCCAGGCCGAACGCGAACGTCATCAGCCCCATGTGCTCGATCGACGAATACGAAAACAGCCGCTTCACGTCCTTCTGCCTGAACAGCGAGAACGATGCGACGAGCACCGACACGAGCCCGAAGCCGACGAGCAGATGGCCGGGCAGGCCGTTGCCGAGCGCGCCGTCGGCAAGCACCTTGCAGCGCAGCACCGCATACAGCGCGACGTTCAGCAGCAGCCCGGACAGCACCGCCGAGATCGGCGTCGGGCCCTCGGCGTGCGCGTCGGGCAGCCAGCTGTGCATCGGCACGAGCCCGACCTTGGTCCCGTAGCCGACGAGCAGGAACACGAATGCGATCGACATGATCGTCGGATCGAGCTGCGCCTTGACGGCGTTCAGGCTCGTCCACAACAGCGCGTCGCCGTCGGCGAGCCGCCGGCCCGCCGCGAGATACAGGAGGATCGTGCCGAACAGCGCCTGCGCGATGCCGACGCCGCACAGGATGAAGTACTTCCACGCGGCTTCGAGGCTCGCCGCGGTCCGGTAGACGCTGACGAGCAGCACCGTCGCGAGCGTCGCCGCCTCCATCGCGACCCACAGCACGCCGACGTTGTTCGTCAGCAGTGCGAGCAGCATCGCGAAGATGAACAGCTGATACATGCAGTGATAGAGCCGCATCCGCCCGTCGCTCATCTTGCCGCGGTCCTGCTCGATGCGCATGTACGGATTCGAGAACAGCGACGTCGTCCAGCCGACGAACGCCGTCAGCGCGACGAGGAACACGTTGAACGGATCGACGAAGAACAGCCCGTCCAGCGCGAACATCGGCCCGTGCGCGACCGTGCGGGCGGCGAGCAGCAGCGCCGCCGCGCAGGTGAGGAAACTGAAGCCGACGTTCAGCGTGCGCGCGACGAGCTGCCGCCGCACGAACGCAAGGCAGCCGCCCGCGACGAGCGGAATGCCGAGCGACGCCAGCAGGACGTAGACGTCAATCATCTTTCAGTTTCTCGAGATGGTGGATGTCGAGGCTGTCGAACTGCTCGCGGATCTGGAACATGAACACGCCGAGGATCAGGATGCCGACGAGCACGTCGAGCCCGATCCCGAGCTCGACGATCATCGGCATTCCGTTCGTCGCCGCCGCGGCCGCGAAGAACAGACCGTTTTCCATCGACAGGAAGCCGATCACCTGCGGAATCGCCTTCGCGCGCGTGATCATCATCATGAACGACAGCAGCACGCACGCGAGCGCGATGCCGAGCGTGCCGCGCGCGGCCGATTCGGCGAGCCGGCTGATCGGCGCCGCGACGTTGAACGCGACGATCACGAGCGCGATGCCGGCGACGAGCGTCGTCGGGATGTTGAGAAGCGGCTCGACGTCGGCCTTCACGTTCAGCCGCTGCACGAGCCGGTACAGGATCCACGGGATCAGTCCGACCTTCAGCAGCAGCGTGAGCGCGGCGGACACGTACAGGTGCGTGTCCGCGGTCACGAAGCCCAGGATCAGGTTCGCCGACACGAGCGCGACGCCCTGCAGCGTATAGAGGTGGATCAGCGACAGGATCCGCCGCTGGCTCAGCATCGCGAACGACAGCAACAGCAGGATCGCCGCGAGGAAATTGATGAGCTGGGTCGCGTAGCCGTGCATCTACGCCCCCAGCAGGAAATGGACGAGCATGCCGATCACCGCGAGCAGGAACGCGGTCGCGAGGAATTCGGGCACGCGAAAAAGGCGCATCTTCGCGTTCGTCGTCTCGACGACGGCGAGCGCCGCGCCGCCGACCAGCAGCTTGACGAAGAGCGCCGGCAGCGCGAGCAGCAGCGCGAGCGGATTGCCCGCCTCGGCGATCCCCCACGGCATGAAGAGCGCGAGACCGATGCACGAATACGCGAAGAGCTTGAGGCTCGCCGCCCATTCCATCAGCGCGAGATGGCGGCCCGAATATTCGAGGATCAGCGCCTCGTGGATCATCGTCAGCTCGAGGTGCGTCGCCGGGTTGTCGACCGGCAGCCGCGCGTTCTCCGCGAGCGATACGAGCGTGAACGCGATCCCGGCGAACGCGAGGCTCGGATAGATCACGAGCTCGCGATGGCCGAGCGTCGCGACGATGCTCGTCAGAAGCGTCGATTGCGTGATCAGCGACGCCGAGAACAGCACCATCAGCAGCGCCGGCTCCGCGAGAAAGCCGATCAGCATCTCGCGGCGCGCGCCGAGCGTGCCGAACGCGGTGCCGATATCCATCGCCGCGAGCGACAGCGCGACGCGCGCGAGCGCGAACAGGCCGACGAGCGCGATCGCGTCGGCGGCGGGCGAGAACGGCAGTTCGGTCGATAGCGTCGGCACGATCGCGCACGCGAGCGTCATCGCCGCCCACACGACGTAAGGCGCGCCGCGAAACAGCGGGCTCGCGTGCTCCACGACGACCGATTCCTTGTTGAACAGCTTGTGCAGCATCCGGTACGGCTGCCAGATGCTCGGCGCGCGGCGGTTCTGCAGCCACGCGCGGCACTGGTTGACCCAGCCCGTCAACAGCGGCGCGGCCGCGAGCGCGACGAGAATCTCGAGCGTCTGCGACAGGATGCCGGATGCGGTCACCATCGTCTCACCACCGTCAGGAGAACGATCAGCACGACGAAGCTGTACGTCAGATAGATCGCGATGCGGCCCGTCTGCAGCAGCCCGACGAGCGCCGCGACACGGTTCACGAGCGCGGCGATCGGCTCGTAGAGCAGATGCCACGTGCGGTCCGCGACGCTCATCCGGTATTCCGGGCGCCCGTCGTACGGCGACGGCAGCCGCCGCTCGATCCGGAAGAACGGCGTGAAGATCTCGCGGATCGGCTGGCCGAAGCCTTCGGCCGTATCCTGCATCCGCGCGGTCACGAACGGATGGCCGCACGACCATGGCGCCGAGCGCCGCAGACGCCCGTGGTAGAAGCGTCGCACGAGCAGCCACGCGAGCGCGCAGCACGCGAGGAAGAACAGCATGAAGAGCGCCGGCATGTAGCTCGCGCGCGCGGTGGACACGGGCGCGAACAGCAGCCAGCCGTGGTTGACGCCGGCGATGCCCGCGCCGATCAGCGAGCGCGTCACCGCGTCGAGCACCTTCACGTACTGGACGGGCGCGAGGCCGAGCAGCACGCTCGCCGCCGCGAACCAGCAGAACGCGACGCGCTCCCACGGGCTCGCGTCGCGCGCGCGCTCGAGCTTCGCCTCGCGCGGCTGGCCGAGGAAGACGATGCCGAAGAACTTGACCATCGTGTAGCCCGCGAGCGCCGCGGTCAGCGCGACGAGCGCGGCGACGAGCGGCACTGTCATCCCGAGCACGGAATCGGGCAGGCCCGGCGTGAAGAGGAAGCTCTGCACGAGCAGCCACTCCGACACGAAGCCGCTCGACGGCGGCAGCCCCGCGCTCGCGGCGACGGCGGCGAGCATCGCCCAGGCGGTCCACGGCATGAAACGGATCAGGCCGCCGAGCCGCCCGAGATTGCGCTCGCCCGTCGCGTGCAGCACCGCGCCCGTACCGAGGAACAGCAGGCTCTTGAAGCACGCGTGCGCGACGATCTGATACAGCAGCGCCGTCAGCGACAGCGCGGCGAGCGCGGGCAGACGGTAGCCGAGGAACAGGATCGTGAGGCCGAGGCTCACGCACATCAGGCCGATGTTGTCGATCGACGAGTACGCGAGCAGCCGCTTCATGTCGGTCTGGATCGTGCTGAACACGACGCCGAGCAGCGCGCTGAAGAGGCCGAGCGCGAGCATCAGCACGCCCCACCATGCAACCTGCACGTGCAGCAGATCGAGGACCGTCCGCAGGATCCCGTACAGGCCGACCTTCAGCACGAAGCCGCTCAGCAGCGCGGACACGGGCGACGGCGCGGCCGGATGCGCGTCCGGCAGCCACACGTGCAGCGGGAAGATGCCCGCCTTCGCGCCAAAGCCGACGAGCGCGAGCACGAACGCGGCCGATGCGGCGAGCCCGTCGAGATGCTGGACGCGCATGTTCGCGAACGTATAGTCGCCCGTGCCCGCCTGCAGCAGCCCGAAGCACAGCAGGAGCGCGAGCGCGCCGACGTGCGAGATCAGGAAATACAGGAACGCGGCGCGGCGGATCTCGGCGATCCGGTGGTTCGTCATCACGAGGAAGGTTGCCGACAGCGTCAGCGTCTCCCACGCGACCATGAAGCAATAGGCGTCGTCCGCGACGAGCAAGAGCACCATGCTCGCAACGCAGACGTGGTATTCGAAGCAGATGAGGCCGGGCGCCGTGCCCTCGCCCTTGCGGAAATAGCCGGACGAGAATGCGCCGACGCCCGCCGTCACCACGCCGAGCACGAACAGGAAATAGGAAGACAGCGCGTCGACGCGCAGATGGAACGGCAGATCGGGCAGGCCGAGCGGCAGCACGACGGTGGCCGGCGCGGCGAACACGCCGGCGAAGCCGACGCCCGCCAGCGCGAGCCCGGCGAGCGCGCCGAGCGGAAAGAGCCCGTGTGCGATCACGCCGGTGCGGCGCAAGTTCGCGAGTCCGGCGCAGCCGAGCACGAGCCACGCGAGGGCGACGAGCAGCACGCATCGGAGAAGCAGGCCCTGTTCCATGTTGTCTGACTCGCGGATCGCCTAGCGTCGCGCCAACGGACGTTCGAACGAGTATGGCGAAGCGCCGCACGCCGTGCAAGCGGCGAAAAGCCGCGCGCATGCGGCGCCGCAGCGTGGACGACGCGCGCTCGGGCAGCGCGTCTTCTCTTTCTCCTCTTCGATTCGGTGCGTCGAGCCGGGCGTCATCTCAGGACCATTTCGTTACAAGAGTATGATAATGGCGTTATCATCCTAGCACCATTGCCGATCTGTCACCATACGCGTCGATACGCATCGCTCGCTCCCCGGTACGCGTCGCGTCGCGACTACTCGGCGCTCGAACACGCGGGTCCCCGGACATGCGAGCAGGACGCGCAGGACCATCCGCCGCCACGCCATGCCAGTCGCCTACTTTCGCAGTCTCGCCGGAAAGGATCGCAATCTCGACGCCAACCGGCACCTCGGCTTTTCCCTCGCGTTCGTCGCGGGCGCCGCGAACGCCGGCGGCTTCCTTGCCGTCAAGCAGTACACGTCGCACATGAGCGGGATCGTGTCGGCGATCGCCGATCAGGCGGCGCTCGGCAACATCGTGCTCGTGTTCGCCGGGGTCGCGTCGCTCGCGTCGTTCCTGCTCGGCGCCGCCTCGTCGGCCGTGCTCGTCAACTGGGGGCGGCGCAAGCGGCTGCACAGCCGCTACGCGTTCCCGCTGCTGCTCGAGGCGTTCCTGCTGCTGTGCTTCGGCCTGCTCGGCAGCCATCTCGCGCTCTGGCGGGCGTTCTTCGTGCCCGTCACCGTCGTCCTGCTGTGCTTCATCATGGGCCTGCAGAACGCGATCATCACGAAGCTCTCGAACGCCGAGATCCGTACGACGCACATGACAGGCATCGTCACCGATCTCGGCATCGAGCTCGGCAAGCTGTTCTACTGGAATTCGACGCAAGCCGGGCCCGGCGAGCCCGATGTGTACGCGAACCGGCAGAAGCTGCGCGTGCTCGGCGCGATGCTGGCGATGTTCTTCGCCGGCGGCCTCGCGGGCGCGCTCGGCTTCAAGCATGTCGGCTACTCGGTGACGATCCCGCTCGCCGGCCTCCTCGTCGTGCTGGCCGGCGTGCCGATGCTCGACGATCTGCGCGAATGGGCGAGCCGGCCGGGCGACGGGCGCGCGCATTGATGGCGCGCGGGCGCGCGGCGGCGCCCGCCGGCGTCGAATCGCACGCTCAGATGGGCGGCGGCTGCCGGCGCGGGCTCGGGCGGGGGCTGCCTGCCTGGCTCGGCGCTGCGCTGCGCGATCACCGCACGCCGCCTTGCACGCCCCGCCCGAACGACAGGTTCGCGATCCGGGTCCGGCGTCCCGGGCCCGAGAGCGAAAGCAATTTCAGGTTCCGAATACCGGCGCTCGCCGCCACCCGGCCGGCCATGAGCCAAAGCCGGCAACCGTGTCGCGCAAGCCGCGACGGCCAGTTGCACATTTATTCCGAAAGCCGTTCGTCAGGCGCCGGAGTGCGCGCCGCCCCCCCTTCTCGCACCTCGGCCGGCCTCGTTCGATGCACGCGCCCACTTTTCGAACATGCACATACCATGTTAATGTTATGTGCATATACATCCCTTGGCACGAAAATGATCGATCGCGCGCCGGCCCCGTTCGGCGATTGGCTCAACTGCACGCGCCGTCCGATGCGCGGCCCGTCCCGGAGGCACGCATGTTCGACATGCATGTAGCGCTCCTGGCGCACGACTACGCGCGTCGCGAGCCGCGGGACGTGATGGGCGCGCAGGGGCTCGTGATCGTCGGCGTCGGCCGGAGCGGCGAGCGCGGCTTCCAGATGCTGTACCGCTTCGCGGACGCCTGCGAGCGCCTCGAAGCGCTCGGCACGAACGTCATCTTCGTCTACCCGAAGGAATCGGCACGCCACGTGCTGGACCGCATCTCGGTCTCGAGCGCGCGGATCCGGCAGCGCCCGTGCCTCTTCCTCGACGACGACGGGCACTTCTTCCGCCGGCCGTGCCCGCCCCGGTCGCTCTTCCTCATGCATTTGAACCGCGACATGAAGCCGCTCGACACGGCGAAGATCGTCCTGCAGGATGACGCATGGGACGGCGAATTGCTCGCGTTCCTCGCCCGTGCGCAGGCCCGCTCCATGCACTGAGCAGGCACGCGCGAAAGCCGGACGGAACGGCCGGCGCGCGATGAATTACTTGAAGGAATCCTGGTGGCACAAGCATTGATCGAGATCGGCCCGAAATGGGGGCGCTACGACGCCGCGCTCGCCGGTCAAACGCTCGCCGGCGCGGCCGGCCGCTTTCAGAGCGACATCGTCGTCGTCGCGAACGGCCGGCGCGCGAACGCGAAGGACGTGATGTCCGTCGTCGCGCTGCGCGCGAAGTGCGGCACGCAGATGCAGATCCTGTCGAGCGGCCCCGACGAGGACGACGCGCTCGATTCGCTGGCTTCGTTGCTGACCGCGAGCCGATGAGCGGGAATCGGCCGATGCGACCACGCTTTCCCGGCATGTCCGCGAACGCGTCCGAGCCGCTGTCCGCCCCGCACCGCTGCGGGCGCGCAAACTCGCCGGTCGTGATCGAAACGCCGCACCTCGTGTCGCTGTGCTTCGACGACCGCGGCATGCAAAGCTGCATGTACGCCGACAGCCCCGACCTGCTCGCGCTCGGCTACACGCGCACGGTGATGGGCTTTCTGCTGCTGCGTCCCGAGCCGCGCCGGATCGCGATGATCGGCTTGGGCGGCGGCTCGCTCGCGAAGTATTGCCACCGGCATCTGCCCGATACGCAGATCACGTCGGTCGAAATCAATCCGGACGTGATCGCGCTGCGCGACCGGTTCCGGATTCCGCCCGACGACGCGCGCTTCGCGGTTCTGTGCGCCGACGGCGCCCGTTACGTCGCGTCGGGCGATGCGTGCGCCGACGTGCTGATCGTCGACGGCTTCGACGCCGCCGGCCTGCCGTACGAGCTCGGCAACCGGCAGTTCTATGCCGACTGCCATCGTCATCTCGCCGAAGGCGGCGTGCTCGTCGTGAATCTGCTGACCGACGATCCGCGCGTCGCCGACTGCCTCGCCGCGCTGCGCGACGTGTTCGGCGCGTCGGCGACGCTCGCGCCCGCCGAGGACAGCGCGCTCAATCTGATCGGCTTCGCGTGGAAAGGCGACGCGCCGCTGCCGTCGCTCGAGACGATGATCGAGCGCGCGAATGCGATTGCGGATCGGCACAGCGTCGATCTCGTCGAGGCGGCGGTGCGCATCGAACTGGGCGTGAGCTACGACTGGAGCCGGTTCGGCGAACCGGTCGAGGCTTGATCCACCGCGCGCGAAGCGGCGCCGGAAATGAGGGAACGGACGAAAAATCGTCCGGGAATCGGCATGTATTATAATCTGATTAACATACTCGCCACTGTGTCCCGCCATGGAAACGAAAAGCGCCCGTCTGACCGTCCTGATCGACCCCTTCAAGAAGAAGGCGTTCGAGCAGTTGTGCGCCGCGCAGGATCTGACGCCGTCGCAAGTCGTGCGTCAGATGATTCGCGACTATCTCGAGCAGCACGGCGTGAGCTACAAGACGCGCAGTCCGGTCGCCGTCCGCGGCGCCGCGAAACCGCAGCCGCGCCGCAAGACCGTCGCCTGATTCATGGGCGCGTGCGCGCCCGCGTCGTACGAAAGCAGCAATGATACCTTGCGATGTCTGTCAGCCGCTCCTCGCCGAGCGGCATCCCGCGAGCGGCGCGCCGCTCGTCGCCGTCGGCAAGCCGACCAGGCTGCGGCCGCTGCTGCGCAAGCCGGTCGAGATCGGCAAATACCGGTGCAGCGCCTGCGGCGCGAACTGGATTCGCGAAACCGACGCGTCCGCGCCCGGCCAGGTCCACTGGCTCTTCCTCGGCAACGCGTCGAGCATTCTCGAGCCGACCGCGCGCAAGCGGTGGTCGTCGAACGGCGAGCGTGCGCCGGCAGGCGAACCGCAAGCGCAGCCGGCCGACGCCGAGCGCGTGGCCTGATCGTTCAGCGCTTGACGCCGCCCGGAACCGGCACGCGCCGGATCTCGGACAGATAGAGGATGGTCAGCGACACCCAGACGATCCCGTACAGGAACATGAAGCACGTCGAGCGCACGCAGCACCGAGCCCGGCAGCGAGAACCCCGCCGCGGCGACGAGCGACATCCCGTAGCCACTCTTCGAATATTGCGGAATCCACAGCGACAGCGCGGTGAAGCCACCGAACGTGATCGAATCGTACTGGCGAAGCTTCCACACGCGCGGATCGCATCGCGGGCCCGTCCGGTGCGGCGTGCTTGGCCGTCGGCAGCGCGATCGGCCGGACGCCCCGGCTTCGACAACCGACATTCGACATTCGGCACCTCATGCGCCGCCGCTGCGCGGCGGGGATCCGCCGAACCGGCATCGAAGAAACGGTCATGAAAAGAACCGTGCGCAGTCGAATACGGCTAAAGGCATGGAAAACGCCAATGGAATGCGTCGCCGAATATCGGCGAATCGGACGGCGCACTTGTGACAACGGATGAAAAAGCGCAGTGCCGAGTGCTGCGCATTGACAGTTCGGCGCGCCGATGCCGCATCGCACGATGCGCCCCGCAGCGGGCATCCCTACGCCGCCGACGAGGCGCGAACATTGGCGCGGACGGCCGCGCCGGGCTCGAACGGATTGCCTGGCGGCGTAATATTTGAAAGAATCAGCCCCACAGCACCTCGGCGATGTCGCATTGCCGAAGATGGCAGGAATCACGCAAAATAACGGCATTCCAATTCCCGCCGCGCATCGAGCCCATCCGCTCGACGTTCCCCAACCAGCAACACCGGCATAACGAAGCATAGGTATGAATTCATGACCGCCAGCGGGATCAGCCCTGGCGCATCGAGCGATGCGTCCCGTACCGACCGGCGCGGCGCGCTCGTCGCCGTGATTGTCTCCGCGCTGGGATTCGCCGCATCGTACGGCGTCGCGCGGCTCGTGCTGCAGCAGGAGCGCGACGCCGCGCAAGCCCGCTTCGAGCGGCGCGCCGGGCACGTGACGACCACGCTGCGGCAAGAGCTGCTGACAGCCGCGACGGTGCTGCGCGGCGCGCGCGGCATGCTCGGCTCGAACGTTTCGCCCGCCGCCGTCGGCTGGCCGAACTATCAGGCGCAGCTCGATCTCGACCGCGCGCGCTCGCCGATCCGCTCGCTCGGCTTCGTCGACGCGAAGATCGTCATCGGCGCCACGCAGACGAACGTCGATCCGCAGACTCGCGACGCGCTGCTGCGCGCGGCGGATTCCGGCCTGGCCACGCTCGACGCGCACGCGACGCCGTCCGACCGCGCGTACGCGCCGGACAGCGGCGTCGGCGCGCTCTCGCTCTATCTGCCCGTCTACACGGAGAACGAAGCGCTGCTCGCCGCCGAGCGCCGCCGCGCCAGCACGTCGGGCTTCGTCGTCGCGACGCTCGATGCGCGGCGCCTCGTCGAGCTGTCGACCGCGAACGACCGCGACATCGACTTGCGCCTGACGGCGGGCGAGCCCGGCACGCTCGTCTACGCGACCGATCGCGAATACAACGGCGCCGACATGTCGCATCCGCCGCTCGCCCGCACCGAGCAGCTCAATTTCGGCGGCGCGCCGCTCACGCTCGCGTACACGACCGAGAACCGCTGGGCGGCGATCCGCTCGAACGCCGTCGCGACCACGGTGCTCGTCGCCGGCGCGGCGACGTCCGCGCTGCTCGCGGCGCTCGCGTATTTGCTCGTCAGCCGCCTCGGCGCGCGCGCCGCGAACGCCGACGACAGCCCGATCAACGAAGCGCGGATGATGGGCATCATCCGCTCGTCGATGGAAGCGATCATCACGATCGACGAGACGCAGACCGTCGTGATCTTCAATCCGGCCGCCGAGCGCGTGTTCGGCGTGTCCGCGATGGACGCGATCGGCTCGCCGCTCGCGCGCTTCATTCCCGAGCGCTTTCGCGCGGCGCACACGAGGCACGTCGAGCAGTTCGGCGTGACGGGCGTGTCCGACCGGCAGATGGGCAGCCAGCGCGTGCTGTTCGGGCTGCGCGAAAACGGCGAGGAGTTTCCGATCGAAGCGTCGATCTCGCAGATCCGCGACGGCTCCGGCAAGCTGTACACGGTGATGCTGCGCGACGTGACCGAGCGCGTGCGCGCCGAGACCGCGCTGCGGCAATCGCGCGAAGAGCTGCGCGAGCTGTCCGCGAATCTTCAGAACGTGCGCGAGGAAGAGAAGACGCGGATCGCGCGCGAGCTGCACGACGACCTCGGCCAGCAGCTCACCGCGCTCAAGATGGACGTATCGGCGATCGCGATCGCGCTCGCCCGCTATCGCGACGAGCAGCCCGACGCGCAGCCGGTCGTGGCCGTCGAGCAGCAATTGCACGGGATGCGCCGCCTGATCGATTCGACGGTTGCGTCGGTGCGGCGCATCGCGGCCGACCTGCGGCCCGTGATGCTCGACGATCTCGGCCTCGTGCCCGCGATCGAATGGCTCGCGAACGATTTCACGAACCGCTACGGGATCGACGTCGAGCGCCGGCTCGACACGGCCGACACGAGCTTCTCGAACGCCGGCGCGACGACGCTGTTCCGAATCGTCCAGGAGGCGCTGACGAACGTCGCGCGCCACGCGGACGCGACCCGCGTGACGCTGATGCTCGCGATCGACCAGGACCTCTGCGTGCTGCAGATCAAGGACGACGGCCGCGGCGTGCAGCCCGACGAGCGTCGCGACGCGCACGGCGACAAGTCGTTCGGCCTCATCGGCATCCGCGAACGCGCGCACATGCTGAGCGGCACCGTCACGACCGATTCCGCGCCCGGCCACGGCTTCTCGATCAAGGTCGCGCTGCCGCTCGCGGCGATCCGGCAACAGGACGCGTTTTCATGATCAAGGTCCTGATCGCGGACGATCACGCGCTCGTGCGCGACGGGCTGCGCCACATCCTCAGCAGCACGCCGGGCTTCGAAGTTGCCGGCGAGGCATGCGACGGCATCTCGACGATCGAGCTGATGCGCTCGGCCGACGCGCAGGTGCTCGTGCTCGACCTGTCGATGCCGGGCCGCAACGGCATCGATCTCATCAAGCAGATCAAGGAGGAGAAGCCGACGCTGCGGATCCTCGTGCTGACGATGCACGCGGAGCAGCAATACGCGTCGCGTGCGTTCCGCGCGGGCGCGTCCGGCTACATGACGAAGGAAAGCGCGAGCGCGGAGCTCGTCGGCGCGCTGACGAAGATCGCGGCGGGCGGCGTGTACGTGAGCCTCGCGATGGCCGAGCGGCTCGCGCAGAGCCTGAACGAGCCCACCGAATCGCTGCCGCACCAGCGCCTGTCGGACCGCGAGTTCGACGTGTTCCGCCGGATCGCCGCCGGCGAGACGATCACCGAGATCGCGCAGGCGCTCAACGTCAGCGCGAAGACGGTCAGCACCTACAAGGCGCGCATCCTCGAGAAGATGCAGATGCCGCACGACGCGGCGCTCGTCCGCTACGCGATGCGGCACAAGCTGTTCGACGACAGCGACGAGGTCTGATCGAGGTCCGGGCGGCGGCGCACCGGTGCCGAGCCGCCGCTGCGCGCACCGCACATTCCACCGCCCCGCCCCCGCCCAGGTTCGCCCGCGATCGGCCCGCCCATTTCTCCCCTCGACACTGCCCGCCAGCCCGCTCTTCCCACGTCTGTCCCTGACGTCGCACCGCCGCCGCCTCGCCATTTGTCCGCATCCGCTCAAACCCTCGTAGGGATATCCCTACAGCAACTGCGTCATCGCCTACCCCATTTTCACCCGGCGCTGATTTCGCGCCGCGATTAGGCAGACCATACTGCCGGTCATGGATGCACGCGAGTCAACTCCTCCGCTGAGAGTCTTTCTCGTCGACTACGCGGCCCCGGTCAGAGCGCGCCTTGCGTCGCTGCTCAAGACGATCCTCGGGGTCGAGGTGGTCGGCGAGGCCGAGGACGTCCCGGCTGCGATGACGGGCATTCTCGAATCAGGCGCCGACGTCGCCGTCATCGAGCTGAGATTGACGGGCGGCAGCGGACTGGAGTTGATTTCGGCGCTGACGCGCGCCGCGCCGCAGGTGGTCAAGATCGTGCTGACCAACCTGTCCGGAGCGGCATTTCGCGCGGCATGCAACGACGCAGGGGCGGATTTCTTCTTCGACAAGACCGCCGACGTGGACGCCGCATGCCGCGCCGTGAGAACCCTGGCCAGCGCGCGCCGAGCGAGCGCGGCCGAATGACAGGAGCAGATCATGTTGCAAGCGCAAACGCAGAACGCCTTCACGACCGCCGCCCGGCAGCGCGCGACGATGCCGCTGCGCGCGGTCGCGCGCGACGACGCGGCGAAGCGTCCGGCCACGCGCTGCTCGAGCTGCGCGATGCGCAGCGTCTGCATGCCCGCCGGCCTGACCGTCAACGAATTCGCCAAACTCGACGCGCTGATCTGCTCGACGCGCCAGATCAAGCGCGGCGACACGCTGTTTCGCACGCACGACACGTTCCAGAGCATCTATGCGGTGCGCACCGGCTCGTTCAAGACGGTCGTCATGCATCGCGACGGCCAGGAGCACGTGACGGGTTTTCAGATCGTCGGTGAAACGATGGGTCTCGACGGCGTGTGCAGCGGCCACCACAACAGCGACGCGATCGCGCTCGAGGACAGCACCGTCTGCATCATCCCGTTCGCGCAGCTCGAAGCGGTGTGCCGCGAAGTGAAGCCGATGCAGCACCACGTCCATCGGCTGATGAGCGGCGAAATCGTCCGAGAATCGAGCCAGATGATGCTGCTCGGCACGATGACGGCCGAGCAGCGCGTCGCCGCGTTCCTGCTCAACATGTCGGATCGCTTCCAGAAGCGCGGCTATTCGGCGGCCGAATTCAATCTGCGGATGACGCGCGAGGAGATCGGCGGCTATCTCGGGATGAAGCTCGAGACCGTCAGCCGGATGCTGTCGAAGTTCCAGCGTGACAAGCTGATCGCGCCGCGCGGCAAGCAGATTCGCATCATCGATCCGGTCGGGCTCGCGCGCGTGTGACGCGAGCGGGCCGCGCGGATCGCAGAACAATCGCTACGGGGAAAGAAAAAAGCTACGGGGATAGAAGAAGACCGGCAGGCCGAACACGACGGGGAAAAAGCTCGGCAAACCGGGCTGCGACGGGGCCGAACAATACGGGGAGCATACTGGCTGGCTGCTACGAGGAAAACGAGATCGAAGATCGACGAATTGTCACCCTGCCTCGAAAGAGGCGCTTCGGGACGGCGTAGCGATACGGCCGTCCATTTTTTTGCGACGCCCGGCCGCTTGCGCCGGGCGTCACGAGCGCACCGGCAGGACGAGCGTCGCCTGCCCGTTCGGATCGAACTGGAACGTCACACCGAATCGCTCGCCCGAATTGGCGGGCGGCTGATACGAAGGCGCGGTCAGCGGCCCGTTATCGCCGGGCTCTCGCGCGACACCGGCTGACTGAGCCATTCGACGCGCGCTCAAGGCAGGCGAGACGCGTGGCCAACCGCCCGATATGGCGGACGTCATCGTTTACCACGCGACGGGATTTTTGCGAGCCGAGCCGGAAAGCCCGTCCGGCACGCGGAATTTCGTTTGAAATCGACATACGCGCGCCCGCGAAGCAACCCCAGAAACGGATGGTCCTGTCGCAATAAGGATGATTGGGCGAGCAAAGGCAATATGATAAGCAATGGCCATCAGATCGAAAAAATAAGAAAAAAACCAAGACCCACAAAAACCAAACCTGACGCGTAGGCGCCATATTTCTCAGACAGCCGACCTGACAATGAAATCTTAGTAGCCAAATAAAGCACCGTCAAATCGGTAGAAATTTGCAGCGCCACAAAAATCAATCCCATAATCAATAACTGAACATAACTCGCATATCCGTTTGGCGTTACGAATTGAGGTAGAAGAGAAATAAAAAATAGCACCGCCTTGGGATTTAATATCTCCACCCAAAAACCTTGCAGAAAAGGTCCGCCTGACGATAATTCGGAATGACCTCCCCCATCCAAATCCTTCTTCTTGATATAATATGTTCGCCACAGCAATCTCAATCCAATCCAAAAAAAATACATCACACCGGTTATTTTTAAAAAAACCAATATTACGGGGAATCCCTTTATTAAAGTGGCCACCCCGAACGCCGTGAGAGTCGCTATTATTATTCCGCCGAATCCCATTCCAAGTATGTTCCAGGCCGCATCCATAATGCTCTGCTGCCGGGAAACAGCTATCACATATAAGAACGATGGCCCCGGAATTGCAAGAACCAGAACCGATGCCACAACAAATCCAATAAGTGACTCTAAATTCATAGCTTCGTCGCGTATGAGTTGACGATAGATTTCAACTTAGCTAGTGCGCCAGACACATGCCCTTCCAGATATGATAACGGCAATCTCACAAAAGGCTGTCGCTGATCGCGGTAGTTGCTTGAAGTGCAGAGGGTCAGCTCCCCACCATTCATCGAATAATCCGCAAACCTTTCCATATCGCATTAACCCGAATGACTCGATGACGTTTGTCGCCCCCACAAAGACAGAGAACCGTACCTCTAGGTTTCTTTTCAGCAATATCCTCAGACAACAAGGAGAGCATGCATGCCCCGGCCGCAATCATTACATTATCTCGAACGAAGGAGACATCATACTTCACCCACTTACCAGATATGATTGCGCCGGCCAATGAAAATAATCACATCCTCAAATCTTCCTCATCAAGAGATAACCAATCTCCAAAGCCGTTGAATCCACATGCGGTGATGTCGTTTCCTTTGCAAGAACCGAAAGACCCGCCTCATCAAAAATTTCGAGCCAAACCTCGTCCGAGACAAGGTGCTGCTCGGTAAAATAATGCAGCAAATAATATGGATTATAGTAAGCCAATGATAATCCGTGTTGCATTATTTTCTGCTCCTCTATTCGGTCTTCGACTTCGATGACTATAATTTTTACGCAAGGGAATCGATCAATAATTGCCCTCAAAAATCCGACCACCCCGGACCGCCCCGATTGACCAAGTATTTCGTGCAAGACGAACCCAAGAACCGTAAAATCCGGATTAAAATCGAAACCACTATTAATAAACTCAATGGCCCCCATATTAATTAATGACACCCTACTCTCAAGTTCATTTTTTTTAATAATAGCAAGTCCGGCCTCGTAGCCGCCGCGATCCGGCTCGACACCCAAGGCGTAAATTTCCGGTATCGCCCGGCAAAACTCTGCAAGGTACATGGCATTGCCACAGCCGAGATCCAGGAAATTTTTCTTGTTTCCTGGCGCCTTTGCCACAAGCGATCGAGTCAGGGGAATGGCATCGTAGTGACTGATTCCGCAACTTCCGATCCCCACCTTTGCCGCGTCTCGTGCTGCCCAATCCGCATCGACGGGCAGGCAACTGCCCATCTGCAAAAATGTTTTCCCGTACCCACCAATAAGCATCGTGTACCAACCACGAAACTTGTTGATCTCGATAGCGCGTTTTGAAACGAGATACTCCTTGTCTTTGCGAACCATCAAATCTTCGTTAACCAAATAGTCGAGAAACCCTTTTAGTTTCCTTTTATTCATTTTCATATCTTCTGCAATCGCATCCACCCGCGCCCATCCACTCCTCAACAGATAGTCGAAAACTTCGCTTTCGAAAAAATGAAAAATCATCGTGGCCTTAACGAAGCCTCGGATGGGATCAATTGCCGAGACCAACTCCTTCTCCACATTTGATTCAAAATCTGTTTTCATATATCTTCACCTGACCTCATGAAATTTAGTTGATTTATCCGGACAAGCGACGGCAAAATAACTATTAAAGGCGATAGCATTTAGCCACAAGGCATTCGGTCACCATGGCGAAATAGCGTGCCGCCCTGTGATCTGTCACTAGAGAAGCGGGCAGTGGAAGCACTGCTCACTGCAGCAAGCCCTATCTAGCGCCGGCTTGCATCAAGCGAAGCCGGATTTACGAAGAATGAAATTAAACTCTTATGCTTTTGTGAAATTAGCACAGTGACGGTTACCGTCAACCTGTCAACATAGACAGGTTTATAGCTTATCGATGATAATATCGCAGCACTCAAATATTATCTGACACCTGCTTATTTTAGCTAGCTGCGATGTATTCGTTTCACAAGAAATGCGGTTATCGGTTGCGCTCACGGAGCAAGGCGCAGATCTCGCGCATCAAGCAAGGCATCGGGCTGCGTCTGCTGACGCGTAAATCCAAATCGCAGGAACTCGAAGGCGTGGTCATCACCAATCTCGCGAACCTGTGGAACAGTTTCGGCAGCCCCATTTCCGTCAGGATTATATAGTTGCGTCCGCAACCAGATTGCGAGCCTATCCCTCCGAATACAGCTTGCCAGAATGACGATTTCATCGCTCATTCGGGTAGCCATACCATGGATTTCCAGATCAGCCGCCAAGATCGTCGCGACCTCGCCGGCCAGATTTGTCTGGCAACGGCGCGCGGCTGCCGTCGCCGCGCAAGCTCGCGCGCCAACTCGGCGTGTCGCGCAAGACGACGCTCGATGTGTTCGAGCGCCTGTCGAGCAAAGGGTATCTGCCGACGCGCACGGGCGTCGGCACGTTCGTCGCGTACGGCCCTGACGCGCGTTCCCAACGGACGTGATCAAGCGCGTCGCGACAACGGCATTCATACCGACGATTCCGTCGGCGACGCTGACAACGCGCTCGCCCGCGCGAACGAACGCGGGTCCGATATGCCGCCCGGGATGTCGATGCTGCCGTCGCGCGCGCCGGGCGTCACGAGCGCACCGGCAGGACGAGCGTCGCCTGCCTGTTCGGATCGAACTGGAACGTCACGCCGAATCGCTCGCCCGGATTGACGGGCGGCTGATAAAGGCTGTCGTACGTGTCGAGCACGATGCCGATGTGGTGGCCCGCCGGCACGTCGTACGCGGTCGCCGAGAACTCGATCGGAAAATCGACCGTCGCGCCCGGCGTCGCCCAGTGCACGGTCCGCGCGCCGTGCGTGATCAGCTTGCCGAAGCCGAGCGCGTCGACGTCGTACAGATATGCGACGACCTGCGCGCGCGCCTGCGACGGCGTCGCACGCAGGTTCAGCCTCGCGATTCCGCGCAAATGCAGCGGCGACGCGAGCGGCGCGCCTTCGTAGCGGACGCCCGTCGCGAGATTGACGGTCGCGAGCTGATTGACGACGGGCGCGCCGAGGCTCTCGCCGAACGTCGACAGCACCGGAATCGGGCCGCTCGTCGCGGTCGTGTCCGAGAAGTTCTGGATCAGATCGGCGCCCGCGGCGCGGTTCGGCGCGCTCTGCAGCGTGCCCGAGACGCCCTTCGTGCACAGGCACGACAGGTCCCAGCGCAGCGCGCCGCGGGGCCCGACGTACAGCGTCCGTGCCTGCACGTTGCTCGCGGGCCACGTGTCGAACGACTCGCGCGTGTTCGTGAACTTGATCTGCATCGACACCTTCGGCTCGGTATCGACGCCGTTCCGCACGCCCTTCAGCCAGCGGTCGAACCAGCGGTGCGCCTGGTCGTACGGGTCGTTCGGCGCGCCCAAGAGCGCGCCCGGAATCTCGGCCTGCGCGTGGATGCCCGGATTCAGCAGCAGCTTCTTCGGCACCGTCAGCTGCGAGAACAGCTTCATCGACGAGTTCGGCGTGAACATGTCGTCTTCGAAGTTCTTGCTGATGAAGACGGGCGCGCCGCGGCGGTTCAGCGCGTCGAGGTAGGTCGACGGCGAGCGCACCTGCGCCCACGCGACGATCTCGTCGACCTTCGCCTGCGTCGTGTTCGGATCGAGGAGCGCCTTCACGTACTGGCCGACGATCGGATCGAGCCGCCCCGTCACCTTGCCGGACAGGAACAGCACCGCGCTCCACGTCGCGTTCGGCGACTGCTCGCCGTACAGCTGATCGACGAGGTCGCCCCAGCCGGAGAGCGCCGCCGCCGTCTTCAGCCGCTTGTCCTGCGCGAGCGCGAGGAGCGACAGCCCCGCGCCGTACGAGATCCCGCTCACCGCGAGCTTGTCGGGATCGGCAGGCGTGTTCGCGGACACCCAGTCGACCGCCGACGACACGTCCTTCACGTCCTGCGGACTCGCGACCTCGACCTGCCCGCCCGACAGGTAGAAGCCGCGCGCGGTATACGCGAGCACGATGTAGCCGTCCTGCGCGAGCTTGCGCTGCTGGCCGAGATATTCGAAGAAGTCGGACGCGGCCCAGCTCGAGATCATCACGATCGCCGGAAATTTCTGGTCGGGGCTCGTGATCTTCGGCAGGAACACGTTCGCGGTGAGCCGCGTGCCGTCCGTCGCCGTCACGGTCTGGTTGGCGACCCAGCAGGTGCCGTCCTTCGGCGACGTCACGCCGGGAAACTGGAACGGCGTCGTGTAGACGGCCGCTTCGGCGGGCGTTGCGGGCCGGCAGGACACGCCCGCGTGGGCAAGCGACGCCGCGAGCGCGACGCCCGCGCCCGCGATGAAACGCGCAAGCTTCATGTATCTCCTCCAATTTTTCTTGGATCTTGTTTAGTCGAACGCGCCGTAAGCGACCCGCCATCGGCGGTTTTTTTGCGCGACGCTGGCTGATTGAGCCATTCGTCGTGCGCAGGGTCAAGGCAGGCAGGACTCGGCGACGGCCGCCCGACGCGGCGGGCGTCGGCGTTCAGCGTTTGAGCCACAAGGCGAAAGCCTTGCGACGCGAGCCGGCCGACTCACCCGGCGGGCCGGGGATCGTTTGAAACCCGCTTGTAGCGCGTTCGTAAAGTAAACCCTCGAAACAGCGCGAGCAGGATGAATCGAGCGAAGGAGCGCGCCGAAACGAACCGGTTGCGCGTGCGCCGCTCGCCGCGCACGGAGCCGGACGGCATGCATCGCCGGATGCGCGTCGCCGATGCCCGAACGAGCGTACGACGCGCTCGGCAAAAACCGCGGCCGCACTTCGCGGCGGCGGCGGCGGCTGTGGCGGCGGCCACGGCAGCGGTCCGCGCCGGCGCCGCGCTCGCGCGCGCGCTGCCGCACCTGCAGGAAACCGCGCTCGCGATGATGAACGTGCTGTGACGCGGGGCGCGCGCCGTCGGCCTTGCGCCGGATGCCGGCCCGCCGATCGGGCTCGCGGCGCGCGCTGCTTGCTGCGGCCGAGACGCGGCGGCGGCGTCTCGCCGCGGTTCGCATGCGTATCACATCGCGTCGCGCAACGCGAGCAATGCCGAACCCGTGCAGATCGTCGTGTTCGCGGCGATCGGCGCGCATCGCGCGCGGAAGACGCCGCTGCCGCGCTGATGCCTCTCCGCTTGCTCGCGGCGTCAACGAATCGCAGCAGGCCGCCGGCTCGGGCCGGCGCGCCGCTGTTGGTCTGGCGATGCGCGCCCGGTCTTGCGATGATCGTCGCGATTGCGTTGCGCGGCATCGCGCTGCCAACGCATGACTTTTGCTGCGGCAAATTCCGCCCTGTTGTCCGACCGAATGAGCGCGAGCTCGCCATACAGCCGCCTGAGCCGCGACCGCGTCACGATCACGTCCTGCGAGCGCGGGCCGACACCCACTTCGATCGCCACGCATTCGCGGGGTATGCGTCGATCACGCACGGCATCTTCAGCCCCCGACCATCGGTCAATTGGTCATGCGCGAAGTCGTCGCTGCAAACCGAATGGGGCTGCGTCGCGCGAGGTAGGCGAAAATCATTGCCTCGGCGATGTCGGCAAGGTCGCCGTCCGGAATGCAATTCGGTAATCGGCAAGAAGTTCTCATTCGAACTGCCACACCGTGTCGTATAAGACCACATCTCCTGTTTTCCGTATTTCCTGACGCCTACTTTTTTCTATTTTTGCCTCATATTGTTCTAGAAAGCTCACGAGAAAATCACCATTAGGCGACCGACGGACGTCATCGACATGCCGGGATAATTAATGGGATCGGACCGATAGCAAAATCGACGTTATGACGCCATGTCAGCATGCCATGTGCTTCAATGTGAGAAAAACGCAAAGCGTCAAATTTTTCAGTTATATCTCCGCGCATAATCGCCACATAAATAAAATAACCGTGCCTTAACTTCTCAAAATCAGATTCATTAAATTTACATTGCATTCCCTTTTTTAATAATGCACATGCATCACTAAATTTCATATTTGATCGCTTCCGGCCGTGCAGAAATATTATCCCTTCCGGCTTTCAGTTCTGGAGCATCGGCGTTCAATGATATTGCCATTTCAAAAGTGATATAGACTCCCGAGTTAGTCGGTTGCCGATGAAGCTGGCAGCCTGAGATACGGTTTGTTGCAGTTCATTTGAATTTGTGCACCATTTTTTCGAATTCCGATATATTGATAGACGCCGCCCCACTTCCCGATACGATTAATTAATCA
Organism: Burkholderia oklahomensis C6786; assembly: GCF_000959365.1. Lineage (NCBI taxonomy): Bacteria > Pseudomonadati > Pseudomonadota > Betaproteobacteria > Burkholderiales > Burkholderiaceae > Burkholderia > Burkholderia oklahomensis. The sequence goes on along the minus strand of NZ_CP009556.1, from coordinate 1,935,099 downwards.
AAATAATGAGAAAGATATAGCTGAAGTAATGGATGCACAGTTCCGCTGCCATTCCGGCCGGCACTCCAATTCCTTCTATTAACGTCCAATGGCCAAGTACGACGAGGTCGCATTTCTAGATGTGGCTCAGGTTTCCGCACAGTTGCGGCTGCGCCGCATTTCCCCGGTCGAGTTGACCCACACGATGCTCGCGCGCATCAAGGCGCTCGACCCCATCCTGAACGCCTATATCTGTGTAACCGAAGCCACGGCACTGGAAGAGGCGAATCGAGCCGAACGCGAGCTCGCAGACGGGAAGGATCGGGGGCCGTTGCATGGGGTCCCCATTGCCGTGAAGGACATATTCGACATGAAAGGCGTCCCGACGACGGCAGGCATGAGCATCCGCGGAGACACCATCGCGACGGAAGACGCCACGGTCATCCGCCGCCTGCGGGATGCCGGTGCGGTCATTCTTGGCAAGCTCGCGATGACCGAAGGCGCGTACGCCGAGCACCGTGCTCCGTTTCCCACGCCTCGCAATTCCTGGCACGCCGCGTATTGGCCGGGCGCTTCGTCGAGCGGCAGTGGCGTCGCGGTGTCCGCCGGTCTCTGCTATGCGGCGCTCGCGTCGGAGACTGGCGGATCCATTCGTCTTCCCGCCGCAGCCAACGGAGTGACGGCCATCAAGCCCACGTGGGGGCGGGTGTCCCGAAATCGGACATTCGAACTCGCCGCGACGCTGGACCACGTCGGCGTAATCGCGCGTTCGGCAGCCGACGCCGCGACTGTCCTGCAGATCATCGCCGGCCCGGACCCCGCCGATCCGACCACGTCGCCGCGCGCCGCTCCTCACGTCGCCACGGAATTGCGTTCCAACCTCAAGGGAGTCCGGCTTGGCGTTGACGAATCGTGGCTCGGGGCACACCTTGACGACGCAACCACGCGAGCGATGTCGGACGCCATCGCGGCATTGCGTGACCCCGGCGCACAAATCGTTGAAGTGGCGCTGCCCGATGTCAATGAGATGATCTGGGATTGGTTCCCTGTCTGTGCGGTTCAAACCGCGCTCGCGCACGAAGCCACCTATCCCTCCCGCAAGAACGAATACGGCCAGAGTCTCGCCATGTTGATTGAGCAAGGGCGCGCGCTGTCCGGCACCGAGTACCATCGGCTGCTGCAGCGTCGGCAAGCATTTCGGAGGGAAGTCCTGTCGGTGTTTGATTGCGTCAATTTCGTGGCACTGCCGGTGCTTCCCGCGGGCGTGCCGACGATCGAACGCATGTCGAAAATCGACGACGACCTGATTGCCGATATCCACCGCTTCACGTGTCCGTTCAATATGGCGAGCGTGCCGTCGGTGCTCTTGCCGTGCGGCGCTTCGGCAAACGGGCTTCCATTGGTTTTCCAACTGATCGGCGCCCCCTTCGACGAAGCCGCGCTCGTGAACGCTGCCGATGCATACCAACATGTGACCACATGGCACGCGAGACATCCGTTCCTGTCGAACACCGCAGAAAGCCGTTGAGCAAGCGCGATTGCATGCTTGACACGTCTGCGATGCGCCCTCCAGATACCGACGACCGCGTCGAGCATACGAGTGCAACTTCCGGAGAAGGTCAGCCCAGAGAGCGGATGCACATTCCCAATCGGTCGTATCCGCGGGATTTCAGCAAAGCCGTCATTTCGTTCCGGTTCGATGTCGACGCCCTGGAAATAAGGCCGAAACGCTCCTTCTGCATTGGTTTTCATCCGAACTGCAACGATGCCGCGGGTGTTGGTTTCGAGTCATACATCGGCATCCAGGTACGCGTGCATATCCAGGCCATTCTGGCCAGGTGAATTGTCCGGAATGCCCGTCAGCCTACCCGCCATCAACCGATGCCTGCGCTGGTCGGTTCCTCGTCCAAGCTCGTCGTGAGGTCAGCCCAAACCCGCGCGAGCGCCCGAAACGACGCGGGCCCGGCATCTCGCCGGGCCCGCCCACGCCGCCGTTCTCACGGCGGCCATCCCTTCGACAGGGAACTGCCTCGCTTACTTCGCCTTCTCGGCCGTGTCCGAGATCGCCTGGCCGCCCTTCGAAATGTCCTGGCCGACGCCGGCGATCGTGTTGCAGCCGGCAAGCGCGGCGGTCAGGATCAGCAGGGCAGCAGCAATCGCGCGATTCATTCTCACTCTCCTTGTCAATGCGGGCTCTTTGCGAGCGACCGACGTATCGGAATCCCTCCGCGCGCAGCGGCGCGGGGACCGATCCCGATTATACGGACGCGCCCATCGCACGGGACAAAGCAATTGTTAAACGTGGTTGGGCTCATGCGACGCTTTTTCATGCGCCGCCGCGCCATCCGTCAACCTGCCCGCATTTTCTGCTTGACTTCGGCCGCCGGCGATCTACCATACGCATCGCGTATATTTCAGAGAGCCCAGCCAACCGATGTCCGTTCCTCAGCAAGCGTTCCTGCGCGACGCGATGCGCCGCCTCAACATGACCCGCGAAGCATTCGCGAACCGCATCGGCGTCAGCCGACGCGCGCTCGACACGTGGCTTTTGCCCGACGATTCGCAAGAATCGCGCGGGATGCCTGAAATCGTCGAGCGCTTCGTCTCCGAGATCGTCACGCGTCCGGAGCCCGTCGAAGGATATACGCAACGCGTAGATTCGCCACCCCCGCTCGCAAACCAGTTCCTGTTCGAAGGCCGGCCGCAGCTGCTGTCGGTCGACCAGTTCTCGCGCGACTCGGTCGAGGCGCTCTTTCGCGTCGCCGACGTGATGCAGCCGATCGCGCGCCGCCGCAAGATCTCGCGCGTGCTCGAAGGCGCGGTGCTCGGCAATCTGTTCTTCGAGGCGAGCACGCGCACGCGCGTGTCGTTCGGCGCGGCGTTCTGCCGGCTCGGCGGCTCGGTGTGCGACACGACGGGCTTCACGTTCTCGTCGATGGCGAAGGGCGAATCCATCTACGACACGAGCCGCGTGATGGCGGGCTACGTCGACGCGCTCGTGATCCGCCACCCCGAGCAAGGCTCGGTCGCCGAGTTCGCGCGCGCGACGAACCTGCCCGTGATCAACGGCGGCGACGGCCCCGGCGAGCATCCGAGCCAGGCGCTTCTCGACCTCTACACGATCCAGCGCGAGTTCTCGCGGCTCGGCAAGATCGTCGACGGCGCGCATATCGCGCTCGTCGGCGACCTGAAGTACGGCCGCACCGTCCACTCGCTCGTCAAGCTGCTCGCGCTGTATCGCGGGCTGAAGTTCACGCTCGTGTCGCCGCCGACGCTCGAAATGCCGACGTACATCGTCGAGCAGATCTCGAAGAACGGCCACGTGGTCGAGGAAACGCACGACCTCGCGGCGGGCCTGAAAGGCGCGGACGTCGTCTACGCGACGCGGATCCAGAAGGAGCGCTTCACCGACGAGTCGTTTGAAGGCTACACGCCGGATTTCCAGATCAACCAGGCGCTCGTCGATACGGCGTGCGGCCGCGACACGCTGATCATGCACCCGCTGCCGCGCGACAGCCGGCCGGGCGCGAACGATTTGTCGACCGACCTGAACCGCGACCCGCGCCTCGCGATCTTCCGCCAGACGGACAACGGGATTCCGGTGCGGATGGCGATCTTCGCGGTACTGCTCGGCGTCGAGCATCTGGTGCAGCACTCGATGCGCGACGCGACATGGCGTCCGCCCGCGTATCTCGGGCCGGAGGATGCGGTGTTTCACGGGATCGACTGATTCCGGCGGAAACGCGGCGGACATGGCGGGCGGCGGGCCGGGCGTCCATCGCCCGTCCGCTCGACGCCCGGACGACGTTCGTTCCGAGCACCTTGCCTGCGGGCGTCGGCCGCATCGACGGCCGCCCGGCCTTCCTCGGACTTTTCCCGCGCGCCCTTTCCCCGCCCGCTCGATTCCCGCTTTCCCGCTTTCCCGCGATCCGACGTCTCGCACGTTCCATGCGCGCCGTCGGCCGCCCGCCGCATCGCCTCCGCCGTCGCGCTCGCGCGGATCGCCTCGGCGTCTGCCTCCGGGCGCACGCCGGTGGCCGTTGCCACGACACAAGACGCCGGCGACGTCGCTCGCGACCTCCCGATGAACCAGCCGCCCGCAGGCCGACGCCCACCGTTTTCCTCTTTCCATTCAAAGAGATAGCCCGATCCATCGCTCATTGTTCGAGAAAACGTAACAAGAACGCTTCTCATTTATAAACTTATTCACTAAAATGGCGTCCGAAAACAATTTGTAATATTCGGGCGGGATGGCGTCGCGCATGCGGTTGTCTCGCCCGATCGAGTCACACCTGGCGAGGAAATACCACCGATGAAGTCGCGCTCCGACGAGTTGAAGCTCGGAAAATTCACCACCCTTTGCAGCGTGCTCGCCGCGAGCCCGGCGTTCGCGCAGGACGCCGCGCCGCCCGCCGCGACCACCGATCACGACAAGGAGCTCGCACCGATCCAGATCAAGGGCGCCGCGGAGCACGGCTACAAGGCCGACTTCTCGTCGTCGGTGAAATTCACCGCCCCGCTCGTCGACACGCCGAAATCCGTCACCGTGATTCCGCAGGAGCTGATCCACAACAGCGGCGCGGCCACGCTCACCGAAGCGCTGCGCACCGTGCCCGGCATCACGTTCGGCGCGGGCGAAGGCGGCAACCCGCTCGGCGATCGCCCGTTCATCCGCGGCTACGACACGCAGGGCAGCATGTTCGTCGACGGGATGCGCGACACGGGCGCCACCACGCGCGAAATCTTCAACACCGAGCGCATCGAGATCACGAAGGGCTCGGACGGCGCGTACGGCGGCCGCGGCGGCGCGGGCGGCAGCATCAATCTCGTCACGAAGGCGCCGCATCTCGGCACGACGGCCGAAGCAAGCGCGGGGCTCGGCACCGACCGCTACCGCCGCTTCACCGCCGACGGCAACTGGCAGTTCGCCGATCACGCCGCATTCCGCCTGAACCTGATGAGCCACAACAACGACGTCGCCGGCCGCGACGCGGTGAACAACGAGCGCTGGGGCGTCGCGCCGTCGATCGCGTTCGGCCTCGGCACGGCGACGCGCGTGACCGCGAGCTACTATCACCTGTCGACCGACGATCTGCCCGACGGCGGCATTCCGTACTTCTACACGACGTCGAACAAGCCCGCGAACGTCGACACGATCTATCCGGCGAACGTCGACCGGCACAACTTCTATGGCCTCGTCAACCGCGACTTCCGCAAGACGACGTCGGACATCGGCACGATCCGCATCGAGCACGACATCACGCCGGGGCTGACGGTGCGCAACACCACGCGCTACACGGAGTCGTCGCAGGACTACATCTGGACGCAGCCCGACGACAGCCAGGGCAACGTGATCAACGGCCGCGTCTGGCGCCGCAACAACAACCGCTACAGCACGGTCAACAGCCTCGCGAACCAGACCGAGCTGTTCGGCGAATTCCGCACGGGCCCGTTCAAGCACAGCTTCACGACGGGCATCGAGCTGTCGCGCGAATGGGGCAAGCGCGACTCGTACGCAGTCGACACCGGCACCGGCAAGATCTGCCAGCAGGGAATCGGCGCGGCGTCGGGCTACAACTGCACGAGCCTCTGGTCGCCGAATCCGAACGATCCGTGGGCCGGCTCGATCTCGCGCAACAACGACTACGCGCGTGCGCGCACCATCACGAAGTCGATCTACGGCTTCGACACGATCGAGCTGACGCCGCGCTGGCAGGTCAATGCGGGGCTGCGTCTCGACGACTACTCCACACGCTTCACCGATACGGCCGCGAACGGCGGCAAGACCTACACGCGCGACGACACGCTGTTCAACTGGCAGTTCGGCCTCGTGTTCAAGCCCGCGCAGAACGGCAGCATCTATGCGTCGTACGCGACGTCGTCGACGCCTGCGGGCGCGCTGCTTGGCGAAGGCTCCGAGTCGCAGTCGCTGACGCCCGGCCGCGGCGGCGTCGGCTCGAACGCGGACCAGCTCGCGCCGGAGAAGAACCGCAGCATCGAGGTCGGCACGAAGTGGAACGTGCTGAACGACAAGCTCTCGCTCACCGCCGCGCTGTTCCAGATCGACACGACGAACGCGCGCGTCACGCTGCCGAACAACCAGTATGCGATGGTCGGCAGCAAGCGCGTGCAGGGCGTCGAACTCGGCGTCGCGGGCCAGATCACGAAGCAGTGGCAGGTGTTCGGCGGCTATACGTACATGAAGAGCGCGCTGCGCGACAACGGCAAGAACACCGCCGACAACGGCCACCAGTTCCCGAACACGCCGAAGCACAGCTTCACGCTGTGGTCGAACTACGACGTGACGCCGAAGTTCACGGTCGGCGGCGGCGCGTTCTACATGTCGAAGGTGTTCGGCGACACCGCGAACCTGCGCGCCGTGCCGTCGTACTGGCGTTTCGACGCGATGGCGCAGTACCGGATCAACAAGAAGCTCGACCTGCAACTGAACGTGAACAACCTGTTCAACCGCACGTACTTCGATCAGGCATATCCGGCGCACTACGCGTCGATCGCACCGGGCCGCTCGGCGTTCGTCACGCTGAACGCGCGCTACTGACGCGATGCGGCCGGTATCGTTGAAGGCGCTCTCGTCGGTGTCGCGCGAGGATCTCGACGAGATCCTCGCCGGCCCGCCCGAGCGCGCGGCCGCGTGGGTCGCGGCGGCCGCGGAGAACGGGATCGTCGAGGCGCAGGCCGTCTACGGGCAATGCCTGCTCGACGGCCGGGGCGTCGCGCGCGATCCCGCCGCCGCGCTCGAATGGTTCAAGCATGCGGCGCGCGCCGATCATCCGATGGCGATGAACATGGTCGGCCGCTGCTACGAGTTCGGCTGGGGAACGGCCGCGAGCGCGACCGTCGCCGCGTACTGGTATCGCGAAGCCGCGCGTGCGGGGCTCGACTGGGGCATGTACAACTACGCGACAATGCTCGCGCTCGGCAAAGGCATCGACGAGGACCGCGCGGCCGCGCTCGAGTGGTTCGAGAAGGCGGCCGCGCTCGGCCACGCGAAGTCGATCAACCTGATCGGCGGCTTCCACGAAGACGGCTGGATCGTCGCGGCCGACCGCGACGCGGCCTTCGATTGCTACCGGCGCGCCGCCGCCGCGGGCGACTTCCGCGGCCAGTTCAACTATGCGCGCCTGCTCGCCGAGCGCGGCCGCGTCGCGGAAGCGCTCGAGTGGCTCGCGCGCGTGCCGCGCACCGCGACGCCCGCGTTCGTCGCGAAGATGCGCGCCTATCTCGTGGCGTCGCCGATCGACGCGTTTCGCGCGATCGCGGCGCGACAGGAGTTCGCTGCATGATGCTTCACATTCCCGGCGTGCTGACGAAGGAGCAGGTCGCGCAATGCCGCGACGCGCTCGACCACGCCGACTGGACCGACGGCAACGCGACGTCCGGCGCGCAGTCGGCGCTCGCGAAGCGCAACCAGCAACTGCCGGAGAACTCGCCCGCCGCGCGCGCGGTCGGCGACGCGATCCAGGACGCGCTCGCGCGCAACGCGCTGTTCTTCTCGGCGGCGCTGCCGCTCAAGGTGTTTCCTCCGCTCTTCAATCGCTACGCGGGCGGCGATGCGTTCGGCACGCACGTCGACAACGCGATCCGCCTGTTGCGCGGCACCGATTTTCGGGTCCGCAGCGATCTGTCGGCGACGCTCTTTCTCGAGGAACCCGATGCGTACGACGGCGGCGAGCTGTGCGTCGAGGACACGTTCGGCGTCCATCGCGCGAAGCTGCCGGCGGGCGACATGGTGCTGTATCCGGCATCGAGCCTGCATCACGTGACGCCGGTGACGCGCGGCGCGCGGGTCGCGTCGTTCTTCTGGATCCAGAGCATGGTGCGCGACGATGCGGACCGCACGCTGCTGTTCCAGCTCGATACGCAGATCCAGCAGTTGACCGCGGAAAAAAGCGGGCGCGACGCGAGCGTGATCGCGCTCACCGGGATTTATCACAATCTGTTGCGGCGATGGGCGGATGCTTGAGCGGGCGTGATTTCGGGATGGACTCTGTGCAAAATATCTACTGATTGCCCGTTCGCGCGTTGATTTTTAGCCCTGGGAGATTTCGACGGGACATGCGTTCGAATCGAACCGAACCAATCGCTGTGCGGTACCCAACCGACGCGTCAAAATGAAGGGCTCGCCGGCGCCCTCGCCATTCCGTGGTTCGGTTGCGGCGTGGCGAACCGTCGGTCACGTCGACAACGACACGACGCCGGCGCAACCGAGAAATTCCGATGCAGGCCGCTCGCGGTGCCGCCCCCGATCCTGTCCCGAAAGACGCCGATGAAGATCAGTGCTCGCGCATCGCCAGCGCGACGATATCTGCAACAACCAGGATGCGCGCGTAATCCATCGCGAGATTGCTGAGCGACAGCGCGTGAACGTCCTCGGCGGACCAAAGCCGCCCCGTGAGATCGCGCTGGTCGAACGTGAAGCACGCATCGCCCGCGACGATCGTTTCGAACCCGAGATTTCCCGCCGAGCGCGCGGTCGACTCGACCGAATTGTTCGTGATCACGCCCGCGATCACGAGTTGCGCGATCGACCGCTCGTGCAGCCAGCGCGCGAGCCCGGTCGCCGCGAACGCATCGGGGACGTTCTCCTCGACCACGTGCTCGTGCGCGAACGGCGCGAACGCGTCCTGAAATTCCGCGCCGGGCCGCCCCGGCCAGAACACCGAATCCGGCGACCGGGAAATGTGCCGGACGTGCACGATCGGACGCCCGGTTCGCCGCCAGCAATCGAGCAGTTGCCCGGCGCGCATCTCCGCGTCCGGATGGTTGCGGCGGCCGAGCTTCGGATCGTGGATGCCTTTTTGCAGGTCGACGAGCACCAGCGCGGCGTGCGCGGATAGCGATGTGGAAGCGTTCATGTGGAAAGCGAATCCGTCGCGAATACGAAGCGGCGATTGTAACGACCGCGCAGCGGATCGGGATCGACGAAGTGTCGCGAGCCTTCGCAGGCTCGTTCAAAGGAAAGGGCTTCCCCGAACTTGCGCGCCGCGCACGCCGCACCGCACAATCGCAGCACCTTCGCCACCGGTTACCGCCATGACTCATGCGTCGCTCGCCACCGGCGTGCTGCTGGCCGCGGGCCTCGGTACCCGCTTCGACCCCGACGGCGTGCACAGCAAGCTGCTCGCGAAGCTGCCCGACGGCACGCCCGTCGCCGTCGCGGCCGCGCAACGGCTCGCCGCCGTGCTCCCCGACGTGATCGCGGTCGTACGTCCCGGCGCGGAAAAGCTCGCGCACCTGCTCAACGACGCCGGCTGCCGGGTCGTGTTCGCGCCCGACGCCGAGCGCGGGATGGGCGCGAGCCTCGCGGCCGGCGTCCGGGCGTGCGCGGACAGCCCCGGCTGGATCGTCGCGCTCGCGGACATGCCGTGGATCGCGCCGGCGACGATCGAGGCCGTCGCGCGCGCGCTCGACGCCGGGCTCGCGTCGACCGTTGCCCCCGTCTATCGCGGGCAGCGCGGCCATCCGGTCGGTTTCGCGAGCCGCCATTACGACGCGCTCGCCGCGCTCGACGGCGACACGGGCGCCCGCGCGCTGCTGGCGGCCGCCCCGCCCGCGCTCGTCGAGGTCGACGATTCCGCCGTGCTGCGCGACGTCGACACGCGCGCCGACCTGCTCGCCCCGCCGCCGCGCGGCTGACGCCGCGTCGTCCGGCAAACGCGCGTCCGATTGCCTATAACGGAAGACGAGACCCGGCGTGTGCCGCGCCGGTCCCTGCGTTTACCGAGAATTGCCGACTCCCATGACCGATCACACGACGCCGCTGCCGGAACCGCCCGCCGACCCCACCCGCGACCCTGAAGAAGACGCGCTCGCGCCGCCGTCGCCCGGCCACCACCATCACGAGAATCCGCAGAAGCCGGAAGAGCCGCCGAGCAAGGACCCGGTGTGACGCGCGAGCGGTAGGCCGATGCCGCGTGCGCGCCGCTTGCGTGCGCGCGAATGCCGTCGAAGCCCGTGCATCCGAATTCGTTCGGCTTCCGGGCGCGCCGCCCGGGAGTCGGCTGGGCTGCGCCTGACGATCCCGCGGGCCGAGATACGCGCGTTTCGCCCCGCTCCGTCGATTCGTCCGGGCCACCCTCCGCCACGGGTCAACTCCACCGTCAAGCCGCGCGTGTCGGCCGTGCTGCGGCCGATGCCGGCCTATTTATTCCTTTCGGCGGCGACACGCGCTGCCGACCGCCGCACCGTCGATCGTGCCGATTGCATCGTCCATTCGGCCGACGAATCGCCATCTGTCGCACGATCGCCGAACTGCCGCCGCGTTCCGTCGATGCGCGCGGCCATGCACCGCCCGACATCCGTCAAATTCCCCGCCGGACTTGCCCATCCTCGGCCCTCACCTAGGGAATACCCGCCTGCGCCCCTTTCCCGACACGCCGATAAACAGGCATCGCCCCCATGCATCAGCCTCCCTACGACTAAAGACCATGCGCTCTCTTTCCCTGAACCATAAGCTCACGTCGATGATCGTCATCCTCTGGGTCGGCCTGCTGTTGATCGGCGCGACCGGTGCATGGCAGAACCGCACGTCGATGGTCTCGGACCGGCGCGAGCAGCTCGCGAACCTGACCGCGCAGGCCTACAGCGTGAGCGAGCATTTCTACAAGCTGTCGCAGCAGAACGCGATGCCCGAAGCCGACGCGAAGCGCGCCGCGCTCGAAGCGATCGCCGCGATGCGTTACGGCACGGACGGCTATCTGTCGATCAACGACTCGAAGCCCGTCGTCGTGATGCACCCGATCAAGCCGGCGCTGAACGGCAAGGACGTGTCGGGCTTCACCGATCCGGGCGGCAAGCACCTGTTCGTCGAGATCGTGAAGGCGGGCAACGCGGAAGGCGGTCTCGGCTTCGTCGAATACATGTGGCCGAAGCCGGGCGCCGACAAGCCGATCGACAAGACGAGCGCCGTCCGCCATTTCGCGCCGTGGGACTGGTACATCGTGACCGGCATGTACATGGACGACCTGCAGGCCGCCGTGCTCGCGAGCACCGGCCGCTGGCTCGCGATGACGGCCGTGCTCGGCATCGCCGCGACGATCCTGATGGTGTTCGTGCTGCGCAGCGTGCGCGGCAGCCTCGGCGGCGATCTCGAGGCGGCCGTCGCGACCGCGCAGCGGATCGCGCAGGGCGACCTGACCGCGCACGTCGACATTCGCCGCGGCGATCGCGCCAGCCTCCTGCACGCGCTGCACTCGATGCAGGCGGCGCTCATCGACATGGTGTCGCGCGTGCGGCTCGGCACCGAGAACATCAACGTCGGCGCGTCGGAGATCGCGGCCGGCAACACCGATCTGTCGCAGCGCACCGAGCAGCAGGCGGCCGCCCTCGTGCAGACTGCGTCGAGCATGGACGAGATGACGTCGAACGTGAAGCACAACGCGGACAGCGCGTCGCAGGCGGCCGATCTCGCCGACCAGGCCGCGCAGGTCGCGACGCGCGGCAGCGCGGTCGTCGACGACGTCGTGCGGACGATGGACGAGATCACCGACGCATCGCGCAAGATCGGCGACATCATCGGCGTGATCGACGGCATCGCGTTCCAGACCAACATCCTCGCGCTCAACGCGGCGGTCGAGGCGGCGCGCGCGGGCGAACAGGGGCGCGGCTTCGCGGTGGTCGCGGGCGAGGTGCGCACGCTCGCGCAGCGCTCGGCGACGGCGGCGAAGGAGATCAAGTCGCTGATCGAGACGTCGAACACGACAGTCGAGCACGGCGCGTCGCTCGTCACGCGCGCGGGCGCGACGATGACGGAGATCGTGCAATCGGTGAAGCGCGTCAACGAGATCCTCGAGGAAATCAGCCACGCGTCGCGCGAACAGAGCGCGGGCATCGACCAGGTGAACCGCGCGGTCGGCGAGATGGACCAGGTCACGCAGCAGAACGCGGCGCTCGTCGAGCAGGCCGCGGCCGCCGCGCATTCGCTGAAGGATCAGGCGGACGCGCTGCGCTCGGCGGTCGCGCAGTTCGCGCTGCCGGCCTGATCCGGATGCGATGCGGCGACGACGGGGCGGCGCGGCCGCCCCGGATTCTCCCGTTCCGTTCGTCGCCCGGCCGCTTCGCGCTCGCTCCGTCGCTGTCCGCTTCCTGCCGTCGTTCGCACGCGTTCGTCGGCGTCTCGCCGATTTCCTCTCGCGATCCGCGCGTCGCCCGCCCGGCCGAGCGCCGCCTGCCCCTTTCCCGCTGACCGCCTCCCGCTTGCCGATGCCGGCGCGCCGCGCTCGGCGCTTCCGCGCCGCCTCGACCGCCGCGCTTCGTGCGCGCCTCGAGCATCCTTCGCCGCCTCCGCCCCATCCGCGCGCTTCTTGAATATTTGTCAGACTTTTCAACGATTTGGCGGCCGAAGCAGACGAAATCATTACTCATTCATTACAATTCAGCTTTCGGGACGCGATCCGCGATCCCGCCCAGCGATAGCCAGCCCATGCGCCTCAAGAAAAAACCGAAGTCGTCCGATCCTTACGTCGCCGTCGCGAAAAGTCCGATGCTGTCGTCGAACCTGCCGATGTGGCGCTCGAAGTTCATCGTGATCCTCGTGTTCATCGCGTTCGGCACGCTGATCGCCCGCGCATTCTGGGTGCAGGTCGCGAATCAGGATTTCTACGTGGGCCAGGGCCAGAAGCGCTATCAGCGCACGATAGAGCTCGGCGCGATGCGCGGCAGCATCGTCGACCGCAACGGCGCGCTCCTCGCCGTCAGCCTGACGACCTATGAAATCTGGGCGAATCCGAAACAGGTCGACGAAGTCGCGTACGCGCCGCTCGCGAAGCTGCTCGACATGCCGCTCGCCGAAGTGCGGCGGCGCCTGACGAGCGACCGCTCGTTCGTGCTGCTCAAGCGCCAGGTCGATCCCGAAACGGCCGCCCGCATCGAGAAGCTCGACGTCGACGGCATCACGCAGGTCGCCGATTCGAAGCGCTTCTATCCGGAAGGCGAATCGGCCGCGCACGTCGTCGGCTTCACGAACGTCGAGGACCAGGGGCAGGAAGGCGTCGAGCTCGCCGCGAACGGGCGGCTGTCCGGCACCGCGGGCCAGCGCCAGGTGATCCGCGACCGGCTCGGCCGGATCATCTCCGACACCAGCCCGCTCGTGCCCGCGCAGCACGGCGCGACGATCGAGCTGACGATCGATCGCCGGATCCAGCAGCTCGCGTACGCGCAGTTGAAGTCCGCGATCGTCGCGAACAACGCGCAGGCGGGCAGCGTCGTCGTGCTCGATGCGCAGAACGGCGAGATCCTCGCGCTCGCGAACTACCCGACGTTCGATCCGAACGACCGCACGCGCCTGACCGGCCAGCAATTGCGCAACCGCGCGGTGATCGACACGTTCGAGCCCGGCTCGACGATCAAGCCGCTCGTCGTCGCGCTGTCGATCGACGCGGGCAAGGTGCGGCCGCAGACGATCATCGACACGTCGCCGGGCTCGTACAGGATCGGCCCGAACGTGATCCACGACACGTCGAACCACGGCGCGATCACGGTCGCGCAGGCGCTGCAGATGTCGAGCAACATCGCGCTCGCGAAGCTCGCGCTCAACCTGCCCGCCGAGACGATCTGGAACAAGTACCAGGAATACGGCATCGGCCGCGCGCCGGATCTGACGTTCCCCGGCGTCGCGTCCGGGCGGCTGCGCCCGTACAAGCGCTGGCGGCCGATCGAGCAGGCGACGATGGCCTACGGCTATGGCCTCTCTGCGTCGCTGCTGCAGATCGCGCAGGTCTATACCGCCTACGCGGGCGACGGCACGCTGCATCCGGTGTCGCTGCTGAGGACGCACACCGATCCGCCCTCCGTCGACGCGCACCGCGGCCATCGCGTGACGACGCCCGCCACGGCGGCCGCGATCCGCTCGATGCTGGAAATGGCGGTCGGCCAGGGCGGCACCGGGCGCGCCGCGCGCGTCGACGGCTACCGGATCGGCGGCAAGACGGGCACCGCGCGCAAGCAGGTCGGCGCGTCGTACGCGAAGGGCAAGTACCGCGCGCTCTTCTCCGGGATGGCGCCGATGAGCAATCCGCGCCTCATCGTCGCCGTGATGATCGACGAGCCGGGTGCGAGAAGCTACTACGGCGGCACGGTCGCGGGGCCGGTGTTCTCGTCGGTGATGAGCGGCTCGCTGCAGTTGCTCGGCGTGCCGCCCGACGCACCCGTCACCGCCGAGAAGCCGGCGGGCGGCGCGAAGGCGCCGGTGCCGGCGAAAACGAAGGCGTAAGCAGCGCCGCCGCCACCGCGAGACGGGCGGCGCTTGCGCGCCCGTCGTGGTCCGTCCGGCGTCGCGATTGCCGCGGCTTCCGGCGTCGCCCGCTGTTCGTCGCCCGCTGTTCGTCGCCGCCCGCTCCCGTCCGCACGCCCGCCGCATTCTGATCCGCATCCGCACCGGTCCCATTCTTTAGGATCACCTCGCATTATTTGGAAGCCCGCTTACCCGCCGCCTACAATTTCCCGCACGACATGCATGCCGTCCGCGGCTCGCAAGGCCGCATCCATCAAAACGGAGCACGAAGGAGACGCTTATGGGATTGCGCTGGCCCCAAGCCGCCCTCGTCTGCGCGAGCGTCGCCGCCAGCCTGTCGGCGGCGGCTCCCGCGCATGCGGAAGGCACGGCCCCGGTAAAGATCGGCTTCGTCGTCAAGCAGCCCGACGACCCGTGGTTTCAGGACGAATGGCGCTTCGCCGAGCAGGCGGCGAAAGACAAGCACTTCACGCTCGTGAAGATCGCCGCGCCGAGCGGCGAGAAAGTGTCGACCGCGCTCGACAGCCTCGCCGCGCAAAAGGCGCAAGGCGTGATCATCTGCGCGCCCGACGTGAAGCTCGGCCCCGGCATCGCCGCGAAGGCCAAGCGCTACGGAATGAAGCTGATGTCGGTCGACGACCAGCTCGTCGACGGCCGTGGCGCGCCGCTTCCGAACGTGCCGCACATGGGCATCTCCGCGTACAAGATCGGCCGGCAGGTCGGCGAGGCGATCGCCGCCGAGGCAAAGCGGCGCGGCTGGAATCCGGCCGAGGTCGGCGTGCTGCGGCTCGCGTACGACCAGTTGCCGACCGCGCGCGAGCGCACGACGGGCGCCGTCGACGCGCTGAAGGAAGCCGGCTTCCCGGTCGCGAACGTCGTCGACGCGCCTGAAATGACGGCCGACACCGAAGGCGCGTTCAACGCGGCCAACATCGCGTTCACCAAGCATCGGAACTTCAAGCGCTGGGTCGCGTTCGGATCGAACGACGACACGACGGTCGGCGCGGTGCGCGCGGGCGAAGGTCGCGGAATCGGCGCCGACGACATGATCGCGGTCGGCATCAACGGCAGCCAGGTCGCGATGAACGAATTCGCGAAACCGAAGCCGACGGGCTTTTACGGCTCGATCCTGCTGAACCCGCGGCAGCACGGCTACGACACATCGGTCAACATGGCCGAGTGGATCACGCAGAACCGGACGCCGCCGCCGCTCGTGCTGACGTCCGGCACGCTGATCACGCGCGCGAACGAGAAGACGGCGCGCGCGCAGCTCGGGCTGTGAGCGGCGCCGCTCGGCGGGCGGCGGACGGCGCGGCATCGACAACCCGTTTCGAACCGAAGGAGAACGCATGACGACACGCACCACGCTGATCACGGGCGCCGCGGGCGGCATCGGACAGGCGCTCGTGCGCCGCTTTCTCGCCGCGGGCGACCGCGTGCTCGCGCTCGACCGCGACCGTGCGGCGCTCGCCGCATTCGCCGATACGCTCGGCGACGCGGCCGTCGCGCCCGTCGTCGACGATCTGACCGACGCCGAGCGCCTCGCGGCCGCGCTCGCGAACGAGCCCGTCGACGTGCTCGTCGCGAATGCGGGCACCGCCGCGTCGGCGACGCTGCGCACGACGACGAGCGCATCGTGGCGCGCGGATCTCGACGCGAACCTGACCGCGACCTACGTGAGCGTCGAGGCGGTGCTCGCCGGCATGCGCGCGCGCCGCCGCGGCGCGATCACGATCATAGGCTCGGTCAACGGCGTCGCCGCGCTCGGCCATCCGGCGTACAGCGCGGCGAAGGCGGGCCTCGTCAGCTATGCGAAATCGCTCGCGATCGAATACGGGCGCGACGCCGTGCGCGCGAACATCGTCTGCCCCGGCACCGTGAAGACGCCCGCGTGGGAAGCGCGCGTGCGGCAGAACCCGCAGGTGTTCGAGCAACTGAAGAAGTGGTATCCGCTCGAAGACTTCGCGACGCCCGACGACGTCGCGAACGCCGCGCTGTTCCTGTCGTCGGACGCGGCGCGCGCGATCACGGGCGTCATGCTCCCCGTCGACGGCGGGCTGCTCGCCGGCAATCGCGTGATGGCGCAGGAGCTGACGCTCGAGCCGTTCCATTGACCGTACGAAACACGTGATGCGCGCGATGCGACGGACCCCGCGCCGCACGACGCCGATTGGAATCCGCGCGTCGACGATCGGGACGCGGCGCGGCGCGTCTTCGATACATCGAGTTGACGATTCCGCCGCGATTGCGCCGGTCGGGCGATCCGGTTGAGCGATGCGCGCGCCGGAGCGAGACGTTCATGCCGCGAATGCCGCGAGCAAAACGCCGCGCCCGCCATCGCGCTTGCGCCAAACGCAAGCGCCCGCCTCCCGCCCCGGCCGCGTCTAGTGCGCAGCCGCCGAGCGCGCCCGCCCCGCATCCGCGCCCATGCGCGCGAGCACATGCTCGGTCATCCCGCGCGCGAGTTCTGTCTCGCCGACGAACACGTCGCCCATCCCTTCGTTCGCGAGCAGCGCCGCCTCGTCGTCGCTGTTCGTGCAGAGTGCAATCTCGATCGCCGGATTCAGCGTGCGCGCGATGTCGACGATCTGCCGCACGTCGAACACGTCGGGCAGCGTGACGACCAGCATCCCCGCGCGCGCGATATGCGCCTGCACGAGCACGATCGGCTCGATCGCGTCGCCGGATACCGCCGCGACGCCCTCCGCGCGCAGCTTCTCGACCGTCTCGCGATTCTGCTCGACGACGACGTACGCGATCCCGCGCGCGTCGAGCGCCTGCGCGATCCGCGTGCCGACGCGTCCGTAGCCGACGATCACGACCTGCCCCGTCAGATGCGTCTGCGGCGTCGACATCGGCAGCGCGGCGAGCGGATCGTCGCGCGACTCGAGCCGGCGCGCGAACGCCGAGTGCTTGCGGATCCACGCGAGCGCCGGATCGATCGCCGCGAACAGCAGCGTGTTGAGCGCGATCGACAGCAGCGCGACCGCGAGGATCAGGCTCTGCCCTTCGGCCGACAACAGCCCGAGCCCGCGCCCGAGGCTCGCGAGGATGAACGAGAACTCGCCGATCTGCGCGAGGCCCGCGCCGACCGTGAGCGCGGTGTTGAGCGGATAGCGGAACGCGAGCACGAGCGCGACGGCCGCGAGCGTCTTGCCGACGACGACGATCGCCGCGACTTCGAGCACGTGCAGCGGCTCGTCGATCAGCACGCGCGGGTCGAACAGCATGCCGACCGAGATGAAGAAAAGGACCGAGAACGCGTCGCGCAGCGGCAGCGTCTCGTCGGCCGCGCGGCGGCTGAACTCCGACTCGCGCATCATCATCCCGGCGAAGAACGCGCCGAGCGCGAACGACACGTCGAACAGCTTCGCCGCGCCGAACGCGACGCCGACCGCCGCCGCGATCATGCACAGCGTGAACAGCTCGCGCGAGCCGGTGCGCGCGACGAGCCACAGGATGCGCGGAAACACGCGCTTGCCGACGATGAGCATCAGCGCGATGAACGCGGCGACCTTCAGCAGCGTCACGCCGAGCGCGCTCCAGAGGCTGCCGCCCGCTTGCGCGGCGGCCGCGTCGCCGTGCGCGGGCGCGCCGCCGCCGAGGAGCCCGGCGAGCGGCGGCAGCAGCACGAGCACGAGCACCATCACGAGATCCTCGACGACGAGCCAGCCGACCGCGATCCGTCCGTTGACCGATTCGATGAGCCCGCGCCCTTCGAGCGCGCGCAGCAGCACGACCGTGCTCGCGACCGACAGCGCGAGGCCGAACACGAGCGCGCCGCCGACGTTCCAGCCCCATAGCAGTGCGAGCCCGCCGCCGAGCGCCGTCGCGACGGCGATCTGGACGATCGCGCCGGGCAGCGCGATCTTGCGCACCGCGAGCAGATCGCCGAGCGAGAAATGCAGGCCGACGCCGAACATCAGCAGCATCACGCCGATCTCGGCGAGCTGCTGCGCGAGCGCGAGATCGCCGACGAAGCCGGGCGTACCCGGCCCGATCACGATGCCGGCGAGCAGATAGCCGACGAGCGGCGGCATTTTCAGCAGCGACGCGAGGTAACCGAGGATCATCGCGAGACCGAAACCGGCCGCGAGCAGTGCAATCAGGCTGACGTCATGAGGCATCCGCACTCCATTTGATGGCTTGATGTAACGTTTTCGTAAACATTGAAGGATAAGGGATCGCGGCGACAAATGTGCGAACTGTCCAAAATTTGCCGGAGGGCGATCGCGTGAAAACGGCGGGGGATTCGCCGCGATCGGCCGAACCGGGCGATCGGCCGGACGGCGATGCGCTCGCCGATCGCTCGGCGAAACGCGCGCCTGCGGATCCAGGCACAAGTGTGCATGGCGTCAGGCACGCCGGCCGGATGTCCGGTCGCGCGTCGCTTTACCGCGCGGCGACGCGTGATTGCCGGCGCGCGGCCGGATCGACGCCGCCGCCCGCGACCGGCAAGGGGCGAACGCCGCGAGCGCCGCCGCGCGCGACAGGCAGGCGGGCAACGGTGCATCACTTCGTGGAAATCCCGCGGCGGATGACCGAACGGCGGAAACCGTGTCGCGCGAAAGGAGTGCCCGGCGGCAAGCGGCATGGACCGTCGCGGACGTTCGATCCGCCGTTCCGTCGAAACGCCGACTTTCGCTTGATTCCGGCCGGGTTCGCTCGATCGGGTCCATCGAGATCGAAACGGCGGCCGACGTCGGTGCGGCCCGGCCGAGATGACGGCTATTCGGCCGGCCACCGCCCTCGTCCCATCGACCGAATTCGAATCTCCGTTTAATTTTATTTCACCCGGCCGTCTTTGATTCAAATCAAGTTTTCATCGACCAATGCGGAATTAAAAGTCTTTCCATTGGAAATTATTTGGAGAATAGACTCCGCCGCCATTTCCGCGACCATCTGTCGCATCGCGCCTGACCCGTTCGAAATCGAACCGCACTTCTTCCGCAGAACGCCCTCCCCGTCTGACCTTCCGCCGATCGATCAAACGGCGCGCGACGCACGTCCATCACCGGCATTTTCAATGCGGAGATATTCGCATCGCCGCATCAGGGGAAATCCCCATTCGAAACGACTGGTGCTCGCCGAGCAAGCGATTATGATGATTACATCATCCAATGTAATGGTTGGCGATAAATTCCGGCGAGCCGCATGGCGGCGCGCCCGATGCGACCCGATGCGAGCGCCCGCGACGACGTCCCCGCTGTTCCCGTGCCGCGACGCGCTCCATGCCCGCGCACCGGCCGCCCGCGTTCGCATCGCGCGCCTCGACATCGCGCGCCTGCGAGCACGCCCGCAGGCGGCGCGCGCGGCAAACGCCTTCGGCAGCGCCGCGCGTCATTCGCGATCCCGCTTTCGCCAGCCACACGCGACACGGGACGGCCTCGCGCCGTCCGATGAACTCGAACCACAGGGAGGAACTCATGGCAATCGGCAACCACCATCAAATCAAGGCGCGCCACGTCAAATTCGACTTCGGCGAGACGCCGCTCCAATGGATCCCGGGCGATCCGGCGAGCACGCACATCATCGACACGCTGAACCTGCTGTTCCCCGAAGGCGAGCTCTGGTTCTGCCGCGTGTACAACAAGGCGCTGCCGCTCATCGGCGACCCGGCGCTGCGCGCGGACGCCGACGGCTTCCTGCGCCAGGAAGCGGTGCATTCGCGCTCGCACCACGCGGTCGCGAAGCAGTGCTACGCGCGGCACGGCGTCGACACGCAGCCGTATACGAAGCGCCTCACCTGGCTCTTCAGCAAGGTGCTCGGCGAGTCGCCGCTCGGCCTGAAGATCGGCGGCACGCGCTTCTGGCTGCGGCAGCAGCTCGGCATCATCGCCGCGCTCGAGCATTTCTTCGCCTATCTCGGCCGCTGGGTGCTGAACGCGCGTGCGCTCGACGAAGCGCAGGCCGATCCGGCGATGCTCGACCTGCTGCGCTGGCACGGCGCGGAGGAAGTCGAGCACGGCACCGTCGCGTTCGACCTGCACCGCTACATGGGCGGCGGTTATTTTGGGCGCGCATTCCACATGGTGCTCGCGATCTGCCTGCTGGTGCTGTTCGTGTCGATGGGCTCGAAGTTCATGTATACGCGCGATCCGAAGGCGGGCCGCTATCCGGGCTTCGTCCGCGCGTGGACGCGCGGCTCGCGGCGCGGCCATCTGCCGTCGTTCTGGAAGACGATCGGCGCCGCGCTGCGCTACTTCAATCCGGCGTACACGCCGCACGGCGAAGGCTCGACCGCGCTCGCGCTCGAATACCTCGCGCGCTCGCCCGCCGCGCAGGCGGCCGCGCACGGCGGCAGCTGGGGCGCGAAAAAGACCACCTGAACACGCGGCACGCGCACCGTCATTCCCGCAGCCGCATCCATCGATTTCGTTTGCCTACACCACATCACTCATGATCCACACTCCCTTGAAATGGGCGTCGTACCTGTTGCTGCTGAGCGCGCAGGCCGCGAGCCTGGGCGTCTCGGCGGGCACGCTGACGGGCACGGTCTCGTCGGACGGCAAGCCGCTGCCCGGCGCGATGGTCACCGTGTTCGACGCGGCGCAAACGCGTCGCGACACCGTCTATACCGACCGCAACGGCCATTACGGCATCGCCGTCGACTTCGCGGGCAGCGTGCACGTGCGTGCGCGCACGCCATACTTCAAGGACGCGGCGCAGGACCTCACGCTCGCGTCCGACGCGCGCAAGTCGCTCGACTTCGCGCTCGCGCGGCAGACGGTCGCCGAAGAGCTGTCCGCGAGCCTGCCCGCGTCCGCGCATCTGACCTCGCTGTCGTGGAGCAGCCAGGACTCGCGCACGACGTTCATCAGCCAGTGCAACTACTGCCACCAGGTCGGCAACGCGCTGACGCGCACGCCGCGCGACGAAGCCGCGTGGAGCGCGACGGTGCGCCGAATGGAGGGCTACGCGGCGCTCCTGACGAACAAGCAGGCGCGGGACATCAGCCACGCGCTTTACAAGGGAATGGACGGCCGCGCGGTCGCGGCGGTCGAGAAATACCTGTACGACGATGCGCTCGCGCCCGCGAAGATCAAGGAATGGGCGGCGGGCGACGGCCTCACGTTCATCCACGACGCCGACGTCGGCGTCGACGATCACCTGTACGGCGCCGACGAAGGCCACGACAAGATCTGGGAGCTCGACCGCAAGACCGGCCAGCTCAGCGAATGGAAAGAGCCCGACATCGATCTGCCGCAAGGCGGCGTGTTCTCCGGCGTGCAGTTGCCGATCGGCGTGTTCAGCGGCAAGCAGGGGCCGCACAGCCTCGCGCAGGCGGCCGACGGCCGGTTCTGGATCACGAACGCGCTGTCGTCGACGCTCGCGTCGTTCGATCCGGCGACGAAGCGCTTCAAGCTCTACCCGCTCGGCCACTCGCACCTGTATCCGCACACGATCCGCATCGACCGCGCGGGCATCGTCTGGTTCACGATCGTCGCATCGAACGAAGTCGCGCGCTTCGATCCGAAGACCGAGACGTTCACGATCGTCCATCTGCCCGACGGCGGCTTCTGGCGCGCCGTGTCGCACTATCTGTTTCCGCTCGTCGTGAAGATCGCCGCGTGGTTCCCGCAGCAGAACCTGCAGCTCGCGGTCACGCATCACAAGTGGGCGTTCCAGGGCCGCGACGCGTTCCCGTTCCCGTACGGGATCGACGTCGATCCGGTCGACGGCTCGATCTGGTACGCGAAGCTCTATGCGAACAAGATCGGCCGCATCGATCCGAAGACGCTCGACGTCACCGAATTCGACACGCCGCTCGGCGGCCCGCGCCGGCTGCGCTTCGATCCGCAGGGCAATCTGTGGATTCCGGCGTTCGACGACGGCGGGCTGATGAAATTCGATCCGCGCACGCATCGCTTCGAGACCTACAAGCTGCCGCTCCTCGCGCACAACGAATACGAAGTGCCATACGCGTTGAACGTGAATCCGAAGACGGGCGACGTGTGGATCACGTCGAACATGTCCGATCGGATCTTCCGCTTCGCGCCGGCCACGCAGACCTTCGTTGCGTATCCGCTGCCGACGCGCGTCACGTGGCTGCGCGACATGGTGTTCACGCAGGACGGCGCGGTGTGCTCGAGCTCGTCGAACCTGCCCGCCTACGGGATCGAAGGCGGGCGCGCGTCGTTCATCTGCCTGTATCCGGACGGCGAGCGCGGCGGCGCGGCGGCGGCATCCGCTGCGGCCGCGGGCATCGCGCCGCAGCGCGTGGCGGCGGGTCGGGGCGCGTCCGGCCTGGTCGCGCCAGGCCAGGCCGGATCAAGCCGGATCGGGTCAATCCAGACCGGGGCGATCCAGACCGGGGCGATCAAGCTCGTCGCCGCACACGGCGATCGTTCGAAACAATAAGCGGGAATCCGTCATGAA
Organism: Burkholderia oklahomensis C6786; assembly: GCF_000959365.1. Lineage (NCBI taxonomy): Bacteria > Pseudomonadati > Pseudomonadota > Betaproteobacteria > Burkholderiales > Burkholderiaceae > Burkholderia > Burkholderia oklahomensis. Next base: position 1,912,490 of record NZ_CP009556.1, on the reverse strand, counting down.
CATGCAAACTTTCCTGATGTATCTGCTCATCACGGTGCTGATGACGCCGCTGCTGTTGGTCTACGGCCTGCCGTTCATCGTCGGCGCGCGCCTCTTCAGCCGCCTCGCGCGCGCGCACCTCGGCGCGCGCGTGCGCTACGCGGTCGCGTGCGGGATCGCCGCGCTCGGGATCGCGCCCTCGTACGACGCGTACCGCGCGCCGCTGCCGATCTATGCGCACCGTCTCGAAGGCGCCAGTGTGAGCACGGGCTTCATGCTCGCATCGTTCGCCGTCACGTGGATCGTCGTGATGATCGCCGCGCGACTGTGCACCCGTCGCCGGCAGGCGACGCGAGTCGCGTGAGCGCGCAACGCGCGCGTTCCATATCCGTTTGCCCGGCATCGCCGCGCAGCATCGCGGCGCCGCCGTTTCGGCAGGATCACGAATCAAGCGCGCGCCGGGCAAGCCGCTCGCATGTTTCGGATCGGGCCATCGCGGTCAAGGCCGGGCGTCGTTGAAGCAATCGGGCCGGCCCGTGCCGCTCAATGCGCGAAGCGTCGCCGGTACTTCCAGAGCCATAGCGCGAGCGGCGCAAGCAGCGTCGTCCAGATCCATTGCCAATTGGCGGCAAAGAAGCGCTTCACGCGCCCGAACGGCGTAACGGTGACCTGAATCGACTTGTCGAGCGTCGTCAGCACGATCGGCGTCGGCTGGCCGTCCACCGTCACCAAGGCTTTGAGCACGAGCTGCAGCGTGTGACGGCCCCAATGATTCGGCGTGATCGTCCACGACCACATGACGGGCGACACGGTGCCGACCGCCTGCTCCTGATCGCCTTTCGGATCGACGGCGAAATCGTCGGGGTCCGCGGTCAATTGGGCGCTCATCCGGTCGCTCACCTGGATCTGCGCGTTCTCGAAGTTGCCCGCATCCGGATTGTGCTCGACGATCAGCTTCTGCAAGTCCCGCAGGCCGCGCGTCGGGCTCAGCACCACGTCGATCCGGCACGGACAGGAGTCGTCGACGTCGACGGGCGTCGGCACGTTGAACACGACGTTGCCGTTGAGCATCTTCGCGCGCGCTTCGTCGACGGACGCGAACTCGGACGGCGGAGACGATGCGAACAGCGGCTGCGCGGCTTGCCCGGCGAGCGCCGGCACAGCCTCCTTACGATGCGCGAGAAGTCGTGGCGCGCCCGGTTCGGGCGCCGTCGTCGACGGCGCATGGAGCTTGGACGCCAGCGCCGGCACCGGTGTCTTCGCCGCATCGACGACGCCATTCATCGCGACCTGGGTCTGGGTTTCCGCACGGGCCGGCGCCGCCGCCCACGCCGATGCGGCTTTCGCCGCTTCGGCGTTCAAATCGTACCGCGCGTGCCCGGATGTGCGCGGCGTCGCGATGCTTGGCGGCGGCACCGACTGCGGCGCTCGCTCCTGCTTCGCGAGGTCCGGCGTGGGGCTTTTCGATGCAAGCGCGGCCGAGCCCTGTGCGGATGCGGCCGCCGCGGATTCATCCGGTGCCGACGCGGCCGCGTCCGGCGTGGATTCGGCCGCCGTGGATTCGGCCGGGGCTGACGCAAACGCCGCCACGGTGGTCCGCTGCGCATCCTGATGCCCGGCCTCCTTGCATCCGCCGAGCGCCACAGCGAACGCGACGAACGCCACACCATATTTTTTCATCATGGCAATGCCCCCGCTCCGCCGCTCCCCGTTGTGCTGACGGCGGGCGAAGCGTCGCGGCAAGCATCGGCATCCCGATCCGTTGCGCGGCCTCCTTTGCGCATCGACGCCGGCCGTGCGGCTCGGCCACGTACGATGCATGTCGCGTGCCCCCTGCGCCGAACGAAAACGCGCATGGAACGGCATGAGCGACGCCCCCAGTCAACATTTGAGGCAAGCATAGGATGGGGCCGCCGCAAGTCAAGCCGAACCGGCGCGGCGCCATGCGCCGCAGGGCCGAAGCGCGCGAGCGACGACGAAGTGAAGCATCCGCTTATTGAGGTCGGCTTTCGAAAGACGGGCACGCGGCACGCAACGCGCCGCACGCGCGCGATCGCCGATCGCCGATCGCCGCCGCGTTGGCGTGCGACGACGCCGTACGCGATTCGGCGAGGCAAGCGCGATGCGGCGCGGCCCGCCGCCGGCCGTGGCTTTGTTGCGCGCCGCACGCCGCCGCGTCGCGGCTCCGCGACCGCGGCCATCGCCGAACACGCGTTGAACGCCGCCATCGCCGACAGGCCGATCGCGATCCGCCGCACGGCCGGGTCCGCGAGGTCGGAAAGCGCCGGCGGGCGAAGAGCCAGCCGAGCGCGATTCCCGCGAGCGACGCGAAGACGGTCGCGACGCCGGCGACTTTCAGCGACAACGGCAACGGCGGCCAATCGACACGCTATAGGCGCTCCGACATTCGCGACACGATCCGCCATGACATGGACTACACGACCCCGGCTGCAAGATGCGAGCCATGTCGCATCGATTCGCGCGTGCGCGGCACGGAAGGATGCGATGTCGTCATTTCGTCGGGCCGGCTCGTCGTTTTGATCGGACTTCGGCGCAAACGCGGCATTTGCGCCGCTATCGACCGACATCCGCCTCTGCAACACTGTGATCGTCCCAATCCGTCAGGAGGTCAGATATGCCGTCCCATCTTCCCGCGACCGTCTATTTGAGCGCCGCCGACGTCATCCGCCTCGTGCAGCGTGTCGGCCTGCCGAAGTGCATCGCCGAGGTCGCGGTGCGCATCGAGCGGGATTTCCTGCGCTGGCGGGAATTCGACAAGAGCGCGCGGGTCGCGTGTCATTCGCGCGACGGCGTGATCGAGTTGATGCCGATCGCGGACACGCGCGAGTTCGCGTTCAAGTATGTGAACGGCCACCCGAAGAACACCCGCGACGGCCTGCCCACCGTCATGGCGTTCGGCATGCTGGCCGACGTCGCCACCGGCGCGCCGCGCCTGCTCTCCGAGCTGACGCTGACGACGGCGATCCGCACCGCCGCGATGTCGGCCGTCGCCGCGCGCGTGCTCGCGCGTCCGGACAGCCGGACCATGGCATTGATCGGCAACGGCGCGCAGAGCGAATTCCAGGCGCTCGCGTTCCGCGATCTCGTCGGCATCCGGACGCTGCGCGTCTACGACATCGACCCGGCCGCGACCGCGAAGCTCGTGGCGAACCTGCGCGACGAGGCGCTCGAGATCCGGGTTTGCCGCGACGCCGCCGAAGCGGCCGACGGCGCGGACATCGTGACGACCGTCACGGCCGACAAGGCCAACGCGACGATCGTCACGCCGGACATGATCGCGCCCGGCCTGCACGTCAACGCGGTGGGCGGCGACTGCCCCGGCAAGACCGAGCTGCACGCGGACGTGCTGACGCGCGGCAAGGTCTTCGTCGAATACGAACCGCAGACGCGCATCGAAGGCGACATCCAGCAGATGGCGCCGGACTTTCCGGCCGTCGAGCTGTGGCAGGTGCTCGCCGGGCGCGCGCGCGGCCGCGAGACGGCGGCCGACGTCACGATCTTCGATTCGGTCGGCTTCGCGCTCGAAGACTACTCGGCGCTGACGTTCGTGCGCGACGCCGCCGCGGCGCTCGGGATCGGCGACGTCGTGGAGCTGATTCCGGCCGCCGACGATCCGAAGAATCTGTTCGGCCTGCTGCGGCGACAGACATCCGGCGCGCGCGCGGCCCTCGCGCTGCCCTGAACCGACGGCAAGGCGGCCGACAGCGACGCGGCCGCCTTCGGCGGCTCGGCCAGCGCCCGTCGTCAGCGCGAACCGGCCCTAGCGATAGCTCTTGAGCAGGATGCTCGTTTCCGTATGCCTGATGCCCTTGATCAGGCGCACGCGCTCGAGCACCGTCGACAGTTCGGCGGGCGACCGCACGCTCAGTTCGGCGAGCAGATCCCAACGGCCGTTGGTGTCGTGGAGCGCGACGACGCAGGGATCGCCGAGCAGATTCGCGATGACTTCGCGCGTCCGGTTGCCCTCCACCTGAACGTCCATCCACGCGCGGATGTAGTCGAGCTCGATCCGCGGCCGGAGCTGAACCGTGTAGCCGACGATCACCTGCTCGTCTTCGAGACGGCGCAATCGATGCGCGACGGTCGTGCGGGCGACGCCGAGCTTCACGGCCAACGTCGCGACGCTCATCCGCGCGTCGGCTCGCAAGAGCGCAATCAATCGGTTGTCCGTATCGTCCATGAAGAATCGCCGTGCGCCGACGCTCGCCGCGACGCGGAAAGCCTGCATGCGTGGAGGCGCGGCATCAGCGCGATGCACCAGCCCCTCTGATCCGCGAAGAAAACGCCATGCTGCAAACGAGCCCGTTCATCGCCGCCTCCTCTGACTGCCCCTGCATCGCTCGCGAATCAAACTTCGAGCCGAACGTCGCGCCGCAGCACCTTGGTCAGCACGACGTAGTAGACGACGCCGGCGGCGAGCCAGCTCAGCCCCAGCATCCAGGTGTCGCGCCCCATCGAGTACAGCACGTACGCGAGAATCACGAATCCCACGGCCGGAAACACGAGATGCTCGAGATACTGCCTGGACTTGTTTCGAATCACGAAGTGATTGACGACGGACACGTGCAGCATCAGGAACCCGGTCAGTGCGCCGAAGTTCACGAAGCCGGTGATCCGGTCGAGCTGATCGATGAAAGCGAGCGACACCGCCAGCGACACGATCGCGACGAGACCGATGCTCACGTACGGCGCCCGGTATTTGTCCGATACGCGCGCGAGCGCGGCGGGCAGCTTCCGGTCGCGCGCCATCGAAAACAGCACGCGGGCGATGGACGCCGTCGACACGAACGAATTCGCGATGCCCCATGCAATCGCGGTCGACCAGGCCGTCAGCCGATTCAGCCATTTCCCGCCGGCGAGCTCGGCCGTTTCGTAAAACGCGGTATCCGGCGACTTGAACGTCGCACCGTGGGCGAGATCGCCGGCGATCCAGGTCTGCAGGACGAACAGCGCGCCGACGAGCAGCAGCGCCGTGAGCGTCGCGTTGCCCACGACTTTCTTGTCGCCGCCGGCGACCTCCTCCGACATCGTCGAGATCGCGTCGAATCCGAGGAACGACAGCGCGGCGACGGAAACCGCGGAGAAGATCACGCCGACGCTGAACCGCCCGGGCTGGAACAGCGGATCGAGCGTCAGATGGCCGGCCCCCACGCCGCGCCCGTAAAGCGCATGGAGGCCGCAGACGCAGAAGAGCGCGAGGACGATCAGTTGCGCGTACAGCATCAGCTTGCTCGCCTTCGCGGTCACTTCGACGCCGCACAGGTTCACGCCCGTGCCGCACGCCATGAAGATCACGACCCAGCCCCACTTCGGCAGCGCGGGAAAGAGCGGCGCGAGCGCCGCCGCGCTCGCGATGTAGAGCAGCGACGGAATCAGGATATAGTCGAGCAGGATCAGCCAGCCGGCGAGAAATCCCGCGTGTTCGCCGATGCCGCGCTGCGCATAGGTATAGACCGAGCCCGCGAGCGGAAAGTCGGCCGACATCGCCTTGTAGCTCATCGCGGTGAAGAACATCGCCGCCATGCCCACCGCATACGCCAGCGCCACCATGCCGTTCGCGGCCTCGGAAACGTATCCGTAGATGCCGAACGGCGCGATCGGGATCATCCACACGAGCCCGTAGACGACAAGGTCCTTGAAACCCAGCGCCCGCTTGAGCTCCTGCTTGTAGCCAAACTCTTCGATGGACATCATGCCCCCTGCCGACAATGAATCGATTGCTTCGCCACGGTCCTGATTGCACGCATTCTTCGTCATGCGAACTTCATGGGCCGCGCGACGAAAGCGTCTTGCCGTTCCCGTACTCCGACCGGGGATTCCGGGGGAGCCGGCAGTTGGTACCATGTCCGTCGAACTGCGTCGCTCGGTGGTCCTTGCGGCTCGACTTTCTCGAGCCATGGCGGCATCCTAAGCACAGGAAATAAAGTTTTCAATAGACGCCAATATTCATCGAATGAAAAAAATTCCTCAAACCCTGCTCTACCGGCTGCGCGCGGCGCTGCAGACGTTCAGCCCCGCCGAGAAGCGCGTCGCGATGACGCTGATCGCCGACTACCCGATCACGGGGCTCAAGACCCTCGTCGAGATCGCCAACGCCGCGGGCGTCAGTCCGGCCACCGTGTCCCGCTTCGCGGAGACGCTCGGCTTTACGGGGTTCCCGGATTTTCAGCGTGCGCTTCACGAGGATGTCGCGGCGCGCTTTTCGTCGCCCGGCCTGCAGTTCGACAAGACCCCGGAGCGCGGCGCCGACTCCGGCCGGCCGCACGCGAGCGCGAAAGCGCTCGGCAAGCTGGTGACGGAGACCGTCGCGTCGGTGGAGCGGCGCGAAGTCGAGCTGCTGATCGAGAAGCTGATCGACCCGAAGCGGACCGTCTATTTCCTCGGCGGCCGCCACAGCGGCTCGCTCGCCCGCTATTTCCAGCAGCAGTTGCATCATCTGAGAAGCCGCACGGTGCTCTTCGACGGCGTGAACGCGGACGCGATCGACGCATTGATCGAGTTCGATGCGCGCTCGGTGCTGATCGCGTTCGACTTCCGCCGCTACCAGCACGACACGACCCGTTTCGTCGCCGCGGCGAGCGCCCGCCGCGCGCATGTCGCGGTTTTCACCGATCCGTACATGTCGCCGGCCGTCAAGCACGCAAGCCAGGTCTTCCTCTGCCGGACCGCGACGACGTCACCGTTCGACAGCTATGCGAGCGGACTCGCGCTGATCGACTTCCTGACCCAGGAGCTCGCGACCGCGTTCGGCGCAGCGGGGCACGAGCGCGTGTCGAAGCTGGAAAGCGTGCGCGAGGAATTCGGCCTCGAGTACGTGCTGCGCAAGTAGCCGCCGGCCCGCGTTCGCGGTTTTTCTCCAGCACCCCGGACGACGCCCGGCCGGAGATGAAAAAAAATTCTCACATTTTTTATTTTTCATCCATCGTGGCGATTTATTATCATCGTCAGACGACCTGCCCGCCCCTTGCGCCGCAGGCCGGCGGGCAGGTGAATCGTCCCGTGCACCGGCCCCACCTGCCCGAATAGGCAGGAAGCGACGGGCCCCGTTACCGAGAGAAACGCGATATGTCCTCCAACGTCGCCGTGCGAGCCGGAAGCGAGCCGCTGTGCTTCTTCCTGACCAACGATTTTTCCGGTCTGAACCGCGGCCGCGGCTTCCCCGCGCAGGATCTCGCGCGCTATCTCGACAGCGGCTGCGGCTGGGTGCACGCGAACCAGGCGCTCACGCCGTTCGGCCCGATCGGCGACGGCCATCCGTTCGGCCCGATCGGCGATCTGCGCCTGCGCGCGGACCCGGCGACCGAGGTGCGCTACGGCTTCGACGACGGCGCGCAGCCGCTCCATTTCCTGCTCTGCGACATCGTCGACTACGCCGGCGCGCCTTGGGACTGCTGCCCGCGCTCGTTCCTGAAGGCGGCGATCGGCGACCTGCGGCGCGAGACCGGCCTGATCGTGCGCGCATCGTTCGAGCACGAATTCACGATCACGAATCTCGCCGAGATCGCGCCGCCGTTCTCGTACCGCGCCTATCGGCTCGCCGAGAAGCTGTGTGGCGAGATCGTCGCGGCAATGCGTGCGGCGGGCGCGGGCCCGGAAATGATCCTGCCGGAATACGGCGCGGGCCAGATGGAGATCACGATGGCGCCGGCCGACGCGTTGAAGGCGGCGGACAACGCGGTCGTCGTGCGCGAGCTGGTCAGGGAGCTCGGGCGGCGCAACGGCCTGCACGCGACGTTCGCGCCGAAGGTGTCGCCCACGGGCGTCGGCAACGGCGTTCACGTCCATTTCGGGCTGTCGCGGGAAGACGGCACGCCCGTCAACTACGATCGCAACGGCGCGGGCCTGCTGTCCGCGACGCTCGCCCAGTTCTGCGCGGGCGTTCTGCGGCACTTGCCCGCGCTGATCGCGCTGACCGCGCCCAGCGGCATTTCGAATCTGCGGCTGCAGCCGCATCACTGGAGCGCGGCCTTCACGTGCATCGGCTCGCAAAACCGCGAGGCCGCGCTGCGAATCTGTCCGGCGCCCCGGCAATCGTCCGCGCAAAGCGCGCATCACGTCGAATTCCGCGCGGCCGACGGCTGCGCGTCGCCGTATCTGGCGCTCGGCGCGCTGATTCGCGCGGGCCTCGACGGCATCCGGCGGCAAGCGCCGCTGCCGAAGCTGCTCGACGTCGACCCGTCGAGCCTTTCCGATGCGCAAAGGCGCGACGCCGACGTGCGCGCACTGCCCGGATCGGTGCCGGAGGCGCTCGCCGAGGTCGATGCGGATTCCGAAGTAAGAGGCTGGTTCAGCGACGACTTCTGGCGCTGCTACCGCGCGATGAAGCACGCGGAGCTGAACCTGCTCGCCGGCCTGTCGGCGGAAGAAATGTGCGAACGATACAGCCGAGTGTATTGATTCACCCGATTCCATTGCCATGAATGACCCTATCGAAACCAAGCAAGCCCGCACGGGCGACCAACGCCTCACGCGCATCCGGCCGTTCGACGCCAGGAAAACCGCGGTGCTGGTCGTCGACGTGCAGAACTCCGAAATCGTCCCCCGCTACGAGCGCGAGCGGCCCGAATACTGGCGCGCCGTTCATGGGCGCGCGCTGCCGAACCAGAAGCGCGTGATCGACGCCGCCCGCGCAGCCGGCGCCGAGATCGTCTACACCGTGATCGAGAGCCTGACCGCCGACGGCCGCGACCGCAGCCTGGACCACAAGCTGTCGGAGATCTTCGTGCCGAAGGGGTCGCCGCTCGCGCGGGTCATCCCGCTCGTCGAGCCGCGGGCCGACGACATCGTGCTGCCGAAGACATCGTCCGGCGTGTTCAACTCGACGAACCTCGACTACGTGCTGCGCAACATCGGCATCGAGTCGGTCGTCGTCGTCGGGTTCGTGACCGATCAATGCGTCGACATGGCGATCCGCGACGGCGCGGACCGGGGCTACTACATGGTCTGCATCGGCGACGCTTGCGCGGCCTATACCGACGATGCGCATCGGAACGCGCTGCGCGCATTCGGCGGTTATTGCCGGCACATGAACGCCGACGAATTCGTCGCGGCGATCGGCTGACCGGCGCCGCACCGATCGATTCCAAACCATCGCTTCGCCCTTTCGATCATGCAACATCACCGCATTCCGCTCGGCTTCGACACGCCGGGCTCCGCGCTGGCGCTCGACGCGTTCCGCTATGGCGCAGCGGGCGTCGGCCGACGGACCGTGTACATCCAGGCGGGCCTGCACGCGAACGAAGTGCCCGGCATGCTGGTCCTGCGTCATCTGCGCGCGCGCCTCGCCGCGCTCGAGGACGCCGGCCGGCTCGCCGGGGAGATCGTCGTGGTGCCGGCCGCCAATCCGCTGGGGCTCAGGCAGATCGCGCTCGGCATGCACCACGGGCGCTTCGAGCTCGCGAGCGGCGAGAACTTCAACCGCCGCTTCGCGCCGTTCGCCGACGCGGTAGGCGAGCGGATCGCCGCATCGGGCCTCGGTGGCGAAACGCACGCGGCGTCCGCCGTCAAGGCCGCGATCGGCGAGGCGCTCGCCGCGCTGAAGCCCGCGACGCAGCTCGAAGCGCTGCGTATCGCGCTGATGAGGCTCGCGGCGAGCGCCGACGTCGTGCTGGACCTGCACTGCGACCGCGAAGCGTGCCTGCACGTGTATGCGAACGACCGGCAGTTGACCGAAGCGGCGACGTTGAGCCGCCATCTCGGCGCCGAACTCGTCCTGCACGCGGCGGTCCAGGGCGGCGCTTCGTTCGACGACAATCTCGTCTGTGAATGGCAGCGCATCTACGAGCGCGCCGGCCTGCCCGTCGATTCGGTGCCCGTCTTCGCCGCGACCGTCGAATTGCGCGGGCGGACCGACGTCAGTCACGCGCTCGCCAGCGCCGACGCCGACCGGCTGATCGGCTATCTCGGATCGCTCGGCGTGATTGCAGGCGAAATGCGCCCGGCCGCGCCCGCCCAGCCGTTCGTCGCGCCCTTGGCCGGCGTCGAAACGCTGCGCGCGCCCTGCGCCGGTGTGCTGGTTTACCACCGGAACGTCGGTGAATGGATCGCGCGAGGCGACGTGGTCGCCGAGATCGTCGATCCGGTCGAAGGATCGACCATCGCGCTGAAAAGCGACGTCGACGGGCTGCTGTTCGCCCGCGATCACGAACGTTATGTGAGCGCCGGCCACAACGTGTCGTTCGTCGCAAGTCGCGAGCCGCTCGACAAGGCGTCGCTGCTGACGGCATGACACGCGCAGCGCCAGGCTTGTCAGGCATCGACTCGCGCCTTGCGGCGTTGGCCTCGCAGCCTCAATGCGCGGCGCGGGCGGCGCTCGCTTCCTGCCGCATCGCGTGATCGGCACTGTGCGGCCGATCGAGGTTTTTGCAGGATGTCGTCTTCGATGCTTCCCGTAGCGTCGAGCGATTCGTCGCGCCCGCCGCCTTCGCCAGCCGCGCCGCTCAGCCCCCAGGTCCGCGCACGTCACGCTTCCCGCCGCGATCTCCGGGACAGCTCGTCCCGTCTGCCGGCTTCCCGCGAGCGGGAAAGACGCGCAACCGGTCAGCCCATTCGTGACGCCAAGCTCGACGATTCGACGCGGCCCGGCCCCTCCGATGCCAACCGCAGCCCGGTCACGCGCCGCCGAAGCCGAGATGCGCCGCGAGCCGCGCGAGCGCTTCGCGCGCACGCTCCGGATCGTGCGCCGCGGGCTTCAGCAGCAGCCGATGCGGCCCGAGCAACGCGACCGGCCGCCGGATCCGCGACGCGCAGCGCGCCGGGCCCCGATCACCGCGTTCGCGACGATCGTCGCGGCGCTCGCATCCGGTGCGGACATCGGCGGCAGCTTGCCCGGCGAAAACTGCACGCCCATCAGCCGCGGGTACGCGCGCATCACCGCGCCGCCGTGCTCGACCGCGCAGCGGTCGTCGTCTTCGCAATGGAAGAAGCGTGCGATCGAAACGGAAAATCGTCGCGCCGCGCGCTCCGCCGCGACTTGCTCGACGACCGGGGCCAGGTCCGCCGAAGGCGCCGCCATCAGCCCGTAGCGCTCCCCCGGTCGCGAGCATCGGCGCATCGGCGCGTCGCCGCTCAGGCTCGCGAGCCGGTCGCGCTGAAACGACGACTCGTCGTTCGGCGGATTCCCGATGCACAACGCATGGACGTTCTCGTACCGCCGCGCGAATTGGCTGACGAGGACGCTTGCATTGCATTCGGCCCCCTTGACGTTCTCGGAAACGCCATCTCATCCATCTTCAATTCCATCGCGAGGCGGCATCGGGCATAAGGGCGTCTTCTATCGGACGAGGACGATTGCCATCATTCGCATGGATGCAGGTTTCAATCGATTTCCTGAGCGGCGCCCTATACCGATGCTCCGATTTACGATGGACGATTGGCGGAAAGTTAAAATCCCAGTGCCGAATCGGCGGCGATTCCCCAATGCGCCGACGCTCGTCTCTTTCCGCTCGCGCGCTCGCGGAAAATCGGCCGCGCGAAATCGCGTCTCGTCGAAATGCGACGCGCCGGTCGCCTTGGCCCGCGAACGCGTATCTTTGCGTTACCCGGCAGTGGTCACCGCGTCACCCCGGTCGTTCGATTCACTTCTGCACGGTCGATCGCACGACAAAAAGACGCACGGTGAATCGTTCGCCCCTAATCCGATCGGCATAACTCCTAAATGGCCTATATACACGCATCTGCAAATCTGTAAAATCGACCTCAATCAATTCTCTTACATTCATCATCATGAGCGTTCGCAGTCGAATACCCACCGACAATCCGATATTGCTGGAAATATGGAAGCGGTCCGTGCGGGAAACGCACACCTTTCTTCGTGAACAGGACATCGAAGCGCTCTACCCGCAAGTCAGGGACGCATATCTGCCGAATGTCACCGTGTGGGTCGACGAAGCCATCGACGGCCGCATTGCCGGTTTCGTCGGCGTAGACGGCGCGCAAGTCGAGATGTTGTTCGTGGAGCCGGAGCTGTTCGGCCAGGGCGTCGGCACCCGCCTCCTCGATCACGTCAGGGCGCGGCATGCCAACCTGACCGTCGACGTCAACGAGCAGAACCCGCAGGCGCACGGGTTCTATCGACGGTACGGATTCAAGGACGTCGGGCGCTCGCCGACCGATTCGGCCGGCAGGCCGTTTCCGCTCATTCACATGGCTTATTGAGCCGCTCGTTATCGGCAATTTCCGGTGGCGATGCGCTGACTGCTTCGAGATGGCCGAGCGTCGGCGAAGGAGTCGAGCGGAAGATAGACGCGCCATTTCGGCCGTCGTTGCCGCTCCATATGATGATCCGCGTTCGACGGCGGAATCGCCGTCGAACGCGGACATGCAGGAAATGCCCCAACGCGTATCGCATCAGGGTCGACGGCCGGCTCGTCTTCAACGGCGTCACGCCGGTGCTGCACGCGACGCTGGCGGGCTTCGGGCTCGCGTATCTCCGAAGGCCCCGCATCGCTGTCGCTGCGGGCTGGCTCGTCAGGTGCTGGCCGACAGGCGTCAGACGTTCGACGGGCATCACCTGTATTACCCGAAGTGACGACAGCAGCCGCCTGCGCTCAGCGTGCTTGCGGATGCGCGTCGTTACCGTGGGTGAAGTGCGGACGGCCGAAGAATGCTCCAGCAATCTTTCGAGGCGCACTTGCCGATTACACACCGATGATGCAGCAGTGTCTGCGCTCCATCCAACAAGGCTCCGGCGCGAAACTCAAGCCGCCTGCTATGCCGCTCGAGTTTCGACCATGCGGAACGCCCGCTTCCATCGTTCGCCCCGGCACCACCGTCGACGACGGCGTCCAACGCGCGGCGGCCAGTCTTTTCTTTTTCGAGTCGGCCGGCGAAGCGTCGGCCGGGGCGGTCATTCGTGATCCGCGTGCGTCGCGACGATGATCGCCCGCTATCGAATCCGATCGTTCGGCCGGATCCGGCGGAGCGCGGCGATCAGCGGCGGTTGAATCCGTTTCGAGGCGATCGCGCCGGCGCGCGTTCGTCCTTGTGCCGGAAGTTGATGCGCCCCTTCGTCAGATCGTAGACCGACAGTTCCAGCGTGACGCGGTCGCCCGCGAGAATGCGAATGTGATTCTTGCGCATGCGGCCCGATGCATATGCACCGACGACTGCACCGTTTTCCAACGTGACGCGGTACTTGCTGTCCGGCAGCACCTCGTCCACGACCCCGTCCAGTTCCAGCAGTTCTTCCTTTGCCAAATCCATTTCTCCAAACAAAATGATTGACCGCAGCCGCAACGGTATGTCGATGTCCGCTCCCTTGCGGGGCTTCGGCTTTACGCCCCGTAGTCGAACGCGACGTTCATACGAACGAGCGGCAACGTGACGTGCGCATCGTTTGCGGGCCGCGCGGCTGGCTCGGCTCGCGATTGCGTCTCGGGGAATTACTTCTTTTCGCGAGATTTGACGAGCGGAGTCTTGGGTGCCACCCAGTTCAAGACTGCGCCAGGAATCGGCTTGGCCTTGGCCTGCTTGGGCTTCTTCGGTTCCTTGTTGCTTCGCAACTGGCTTTTGGCCATGGTGTCCTCCTTGTGCATCGCTCGCGAGATCGCGATAAATGAATCGTCTGGCAGTGCGTTGCTGCGGCCGCGCCGTCTCCGCCTCTTTCCTGGCGGACGGACTTCGCGCATGAGGGTGCTGGACGTCTGGAAGCGAAACGGTCGCCGTCGTGAACGGACGGCGACCGCAACGGAGGCAGGTGCTGCGCGCGGGATCGCTGCAGCATGCCGGTCCCGCGAACGGGACCGTTGATGCTAACGCGAATTAAAGCGGCGTGATGTTCGACGCTTGCAGGCCCTTCGGGCCACGCTTCGTTTCGTAGCTGACTTTTTGATTTTCGGCGAGCGTCTTGAAACCATCGCCGCGAATCTCGGAAAAGTGCGCGAACAGGTCGTCGCCACCCTTGTCAGGCGTAATGAAACCAAAACCCTTGCTGTCGTTGAACCACTTGACGGTACCGGTATCCATGAAGATCCCTTTAAAAAAACGGTTTAATTTGAACGGTTGCTCCCCGATAGGGGCGCGGGAAAAAAGATTCAAGGAGGGAGAGGACAACGAATACCGCGGGCAGCGGTGACTGATGGGCAATCGAGCTTCTTGAAAACTTCAATGCGACACGCTACGCGACGTTTGCCGCCTCGTCAAGCTTTTTCGGCCCAAAGCGACCGGCTCCCCACGCCGCGGCGACGCCCGATGTGCATCCCTCGCCGTCGATCAAAGCGGCCTCCCGATCTGAAAGAACAACCCGCAAGCGGCCCTATCCGCCGACGAGGCGGCAGAACGCCGACGCTCGCGCGGCGACGGGATAGCGGGATAGCGGGATAGCGGGATAGCGGGATAGCGGGATAGCGGCAGAACGAACGTTCGTCGAAACCTGCCCGGCTTGCCGGGCCATTTTTCGGCGGACCGGCAAAGCGGAACTTCGATCGTTGTCGGCACGGCCATTGCCGCGCCAGGCGTGCCTCGCGGGAATCCCGCAGACCAGCCGACAACGCGGGAAGAATGAAACTACGCTCGGCTCGTCATGCCGATCGCGATCATCGGCATTGCTTGCTTCGTGAAGCGCGAACATTTTTCGACGTGGCATGGGCCGACCTTGCGTCGCTTGCGGCATGCCGGGGTCCGTGCCTGGAACCGGTCTCTGGCGCACGCCGTGCGGCGACCGGCCTGGCGGCCCCAAACCACCAGGCGCCAGACCTGTGCGCGCCGCGCCGACCGACGCCCTCGCCCGCCACGCGCCCGCGCCCCCGCCCGATCAGGCCAGCTCCGCCCGCAGCCACGCCACGAGGCATTCGACCTCGCTTCTTTCCGCCTGCCCGTGCCGGCGGTAGATCGACAGGGCATCGGGCAAGTGAACCGCCTCGTCGAACGGCGCGACGAGCGCGCCGCTGTCGAGCATCCGCTCCGACGTGCGTCGCCAGCCCATCGCGAGTCCGTGCCCCTCCACCGCGGCCTGAAGCATGAGCGAGTAGCTGTCGAACGACAGGCTTCGCGCCTTCGGCGGCAGACCGTGGCCCAACGCCGCGAGCCACGTGTCCCATTCCAGCTGGTAAGGCGGTGTGGCGTGGTGATGGAGCAAGGTATGACGCTCCAGCCGATCCAGCTCGATATGCGCTGCGCGGCCTTTCAGGTAGCGCGGACTGCACACCGGAAAGACGTCGTCCGAGGCCGTCAATAGCAGCGGGTGCAGTCCGTGATCCCGATTGCTGCTCTGTATGGCGATGTCGAAATAGCCGTCGAATTCGGTCAGCGGCCGGGTCGTGGTCGCCAGCTTCAGTTCGATGTCCGGATAACGCTGATGGAAATTCGACAGCCGAGGCATCAGCCAGTGGAAAGCCTCGCAAAGCTGACACAGCAGCACCACCTCGTTCTCGCCGGCCGCGCCGCGCAAGCGGTCCGCGCCGACCGCGACGCTACGCAATGCATGACTCAAAGTAAAGCTGAACTCCCGCCCTGCTTCGGTCAGGAACACCGCACGATTGCGGCGCTGGAACAGGCTCACGCCGAGATTCTCCTCCAATGCGCGAATCTGCCGGCTCACGGCGGCCTGCGTGAGATGGAGCTCGTCGGCCGCGCGGGAAAAGCTCCCGAGGCGCGCGGCCGCTTCAAAGGGCAGCAGGCTGGCCAGCGGCGGCAGCGATTTGCCGAGCTTATTCATAACTTCATGTAATGGATTCGGATCGAAACATCATTTGTAGCACAACGGGCGCCGCGGGCAAGATGAAGTCTGATGCAACGCGGTCGGGAAGCCGCGTGCCGCCACGAAGGAATCGCTCATGAACGCCATCGCCGACTATCGAACCTACCCCTTGATCAGCGCGCTGATTGCGGCTCGCCGCGCGCCGGGCCTCGTCGAGGTCGACTGGGCGGACGGTCGCGTCAGCCCCTTTCACAACCTGTGGCTGCGGGACAATTGCCCTTGCCCCGCGTGCGTTTACAGCGTGACCCGCGAGCAGGTGTTCGAAATCGCCGACATGCCTGAAGACCTCGAAGCGGCGACGGCCGAAATCGATGCGCAGGGGGCACTTGCCGTGCAATGGCAAGACGGGCACGTCAGCCGCTTCGATCCGGGCTGGCTACGCGCGCATGCGTACGACGATGCGTCGCGAGCCGAGCGGCATGCGTCACGGCCTCGCCGACGGCGCTGGTCGGCGGACCTGGCGCTGCCGGCCTTCGATTACCGGGCGGTCATGGAAGACCCACAGGCGCTGCTTGCCTGGCTGTCGGCCGTGCGCGACACAGGCTTGACCCAGGTTCGCGGCTTGCCTTGCGATCCCGGCACGCTGATCCGCATCGCCCGGCGGGTTTCGTTCATTCGCGAAACGAATTTCGGCATGCTGTTCGACGTGCAATCCAAGACGGACGCCGACAGCAACGCCTATACCGCCTTCAACCTTCCCCTTCACACCGACTTGCCGACGCGCGAGTTGCAGCCCGGCCTGCAGTTCCTGCACTGCCTGATCAACGACGCCCGCGGCGGCGACAGCACCTTCGTCGACGGCTTTGCGATAGCCGAAGCGTTGCGCGGCGAAGAACCGGATGCGTACCGGCTATTGTGCGACGTGCCGGTGGAGTTCCGAAACAAGGATCGTCATAGCGATTACCGCTGTCTCGCGCCGGTGATCGCGCTCGATCCCGCCGGCGAGGTGGCCGAGATCCGCATCGCGAACTTCCTGCGCGGGCCGTTCGACATCGAATCGCGGCTGATGCAGCGCTACTATCGCGCCTATCGCCGCTTCATCGAAATGACGCGCGACGAACGCTTCCGCTTTCGCCGCCGGCTGGAGGCCGGGCAGATGTGGTGTTTCGACAATCGCCGCGTTCTGCACGCCCGGGACGCCTTCGATCCGGCGAGCGGGGCCCGGCATTTCCAGGGCTGCTATATCGATCGGGACGAGTTGCTGTCGCGGATTCTCGTGCTGCAGCGCTGATCGTTTCGCCGAGCCGGCGTCTCGGCGCCGGCGGGCCGCGCTCGCCACGTCGTCGCGTGCGGCGGACAAAGCCTGCCAGCGTTCGTCGAGCGCTTGCCGTCTGCGCGCCAGTCACGCCGCCTCCTCGTCGGCGCGGTTTGCGACTTTCGTTCGAGAACGGCCGCCGGCGGCGGCTTCCATGCGATCCGCCGACCGGGCGCCGATACGCCCGACAGCCCAAGCCGCTTCCAGCATGCCGGATCGATGAACGACCGGCCGACCGGCGCCCTTCGTCGGCCGCACGCGCGCAACGCAACGCAACGACACACGATCGACGCGCGTCACCGATACTTCGCCGCCCCGATGAACTGCGAAAACCGCTCGCACCAGATGACGACGGTCGTGTAATCGCCGACATCGACGCCCTCCGCGAGCGGCACGACGAAGTCGCCGAATGTCTTCAGCTCGCCGACCCGCAGCGCGCGCGACTTCGCCGCGAGAAACGCCGGCTTCGACGCGACGAACTCCGGCGTCAGGTAGATCTTGTAGTCGGGCCCCGGCGCGACGCGCCCTTCGAATGCGAGCGCCGTGCGCGTGACGGATAGCTTGCCGTCCGTCCAGTGCAGCGGATCGCCGCCCGTCAGGCCGCGCTCGAAGCGCCCCGTGTAGAGCGCGCGGCCGGTGATCGGGCGCAGCTCGGTTTCGCTCGCCCCCGCGTCGGCCGTCAGGATCGGCAGCGCATACACGCCGAGCGCGAAACCCAACACGAACGCGATCACGTGCGAGCCGATCCAGATCCCTTCTTTCTTCATTGCTTCCGTCCTCCGTAGTCGAATCGATGTGCCGGACGCCCGCGGACGGGGCCGGCACGACTACAGTCGGCGCGGCGGCGGAAATATGACAGACGGACGGATGCGGTCGCCGTGCGGCGTACCGTCGCGGGCGATCGGGCGATCGGGCGATCGGGCGATCGGGCGATCGGGCGATCGGGCGATCGGACTATCGGGCGATCGGACTATCGGGTGATCGGACTATCGGGTGATCGGACTATCGGGTGATTGGACATCGCGCCAGCGGCCCGCGGCCCGCGGCCCGGCGAGCGGCGACGCCCGCCGCCCCGCTATTGCCGCACGATTTCCGCCGCCTGCGCGCCGACCGGATAGATCAGCCACGGATCGCCGTCGATATCGCGCCAGTACGCGCCCTGCGCTTCGAGCACCGTCGCGAGCCGCCGCCGCAACCGGTTCAACTGCGCGTTCGACGCCGTCTCGAAGAACGTCCCGCGCACCTCGCGCAGCGGAATGCCGGCGCGCTCCATCCGGTGCACGAGGTGAATGAACGTCGCGACCGCGTCGCTCGCACCGCCCCCGCCGCCGCACGCGGCGAGGTCGCAGACGACGAGGCTGTCGTCGACGAGCCGGTAGACGAGATCGAGATCGTTGATCCGCACGCGCCAGCCGATCCGGTAGCGGCTCTCGCCGAAATACGCGGGCTCCGGCTGCATGCCTTGCGCTTGCAGATAGCGGGTCGCCGCGTCGAGGGCTTCGGCCTGCATCGCGCGCCCCTCGTCAATACCGCACCGCGGCGGCGATCTGCCCTTGCAGCGTCACGAGATCGCGCAGCGCGTCGCGCATCTGCCGCGACGCATCGAGCGCGCGCTCGATCGTCGACGCGAGCGCCTTTTGCAGGCGCTCGGCGGACTGGCCCTCGAAATCGCCCTGCAACTGCGTCTGCTGCGCGTCGCGCGTGAGCGACGCGTTCGCGACGCCCGCGATCCCCTGCCCGGCCTTCGACAGCCCGTCGGTGGCCGACGCGCCGAGCTGGCTGCCCGACGCCGCGCCGATCGCGCTCACCGCGCCGCCGACGATCTGCGCGACCGCCGACGCCATCGCCGCATCGAAGTTCTGCATGATCGCCTGCTCCTTCGTCTCGAGCACGCCGACCTGCCGGTCGTACGCGATCCGCTGCATCGCCTCGTTGAACGCGCGCTCCAGATCGCGCATCTCGCTGAAGATCTTCTGCAGCTTCGCCTTCAATTGATCGATCGTCGCCATCGGTCCATCGCCCGCGCCGAACATGCCGGCCGTGTCGATGCCCAGCGTATCGGTGCGGACCGGCGCGCTGCCGGCTTGCGTCACAGTACTCATCACGCGTTCTCCTCGAATTTCAGACGGCGCCTATCCGCCGTGCGTTCAAACCATCGATGCGGCGATCTGCGCCTGCACCGCGGCGCTCTGCCTGAGCGCCTGACTGCCGTCCTCGACCGCCTGCCCCGCCTTCTCGACGAGCGCCTTCGCGTCCTTCGTCTGCGCTTCCTTCTGCTGCTTGTAGAATTCGAAGCACATTTGCAGCCACTGCTGGTCGAGAATCAGCTGGTCGATCTCCTTCTGCAGCTTCGCGCGCTCGACGCCGAGCACGCCCGACATCGTCTGGCTCGCGGCGCCGACCGTCGCGCGCGTCGTGTTCAAGAGCGGCGACAGCGACGCCTTCAGCGCGGCCGCCATCACGTCGCGCTTGACCTGTTTCGCGATCGCCTTCGTCAGTTCCTGCGCGGTCAGCTCGACGCCACGGTCGATCGCCTCGTTCGCGACCTTCTGCACCGCCTTCGTCACCATCTTCTCGATCGCCTCGCGCGAGAAGCTCTCGAGCATCCGGTTCACGCCGAGCTGCTGGACCGTCTTCTGCAGCGCTTCCTTGCCCGCCTGCTTCGACGCTTCGAGCGCGGTCTTGCCGAGCCCCTGCAGAATCTGTTCGGACACCTGCGAGGCGACTTCCTTGCCGACCGCCTGCGCGGTCTTCTCGACCGCCTGCTTGCTGCCCGACTTGATCGCCTGCTCGAGCGCCTCGCCCGCGCCCTTTTCGAGCACGGCGGCCGTCGCCTTCGGAATCGCCTTCGTGAGCAGCATGTTGCGCGCGGCGCTCGTCACGTCGACGACCGCGCCCGCGATCTCGAACGTCAGTTGCACCTTCGCGGCGACGTCGGCGACCTGCCGGTACTTGTCCGCGTTCTTCTCGTCGATCAGCGCGAGCGTGTTCATCGTCGCCTTCACGACGCCCGCGAAGCCCGCCATCAGATCCATCGCGCCGCCCGCGACCATCATCGCGTTGCCGGACAGCGCGCCGCCGATCATCTTCGCGACGCCGGACACGACCTCGACGGCCGCGACGATCCAGTCGAAGATCACGCCGAAGATGCCGGCCTTCTTCGCCTTCTGCTGCTGCTCGACCGCCTTGTCGATCTGCTCGCGATAATCCTTGATCTCTTGCTGCCGGACCTCGTCCTGCTTCGCGGACAGGATCTCGAGCGCCTTGCTCTTCAGCGCCGCGGTGTTGCCGAGCGCCTTCGTCGACAGCAGCGTCGTCGCGAGCAGCATCGTCTCCATCGACACGTTCTCGAACGCGCGCGGGCCGATCGGCGGCGCCGCGCCTTTGTCGCCGGACGCGCGGTCGAACTTCTCGAGCACGCGGCCGAGCGCGCCCGCCGCCTCCTTCATCGACACGAGCGCCTGCGCGGCGAGCGGCGCGCGCGCGTCGGCGGAAAGCCGTGCGCGCGCGTCGTCGACGACGATCGACGCGCCGCGCAGCAAGCCCGCCGCCGCGCGCGCGCGTTCGGCGCCGTCGGCCTGCCGGTCGGGCTTGATCGGCGCGAGCGCATTCCCCTGCGTTCCATGACCGTTGATCGCAACCGCCATTTCATTTCTCCCGTTCACATTGCGCGAGCTGCCGCATCGCGTCTGCCTTGATGTCGCGGTATGCGTCGCGCTCGCCGCACCAGTTCAGCGCCGCGCGAAACGCCTTCGCCGCGTAGTCGAGATTGCCGACGAGCCGGTAGCTGATGCCCGCGTGATACGACGCGCGCGGATCGTCGACGCCGATCATCCCGGCGCGGCTGAAGCAGAAGATCGCTTCGTCATGCTGGGCGAGCCGCTGATGGCAAAGGCCGAGCGCGAACCAGTAATCGAAGCGCCAGTGATCGACGCGCGCGAGCATCAGAAAGAAGTTGCGCGCCGCGTGCAGCTCGCCCGCGTCGAAGAGCTGCGTCGCGTACGAGTACAGCGTGTCGAGGTCGCGCCGCTCGACGTCGGCGAGCATGCGGATCGACCCGCCCGACGCGAAGAAGCGCTGCAGCACCGCGTGATCGTCGTCCGGCATCGTTTGATTGAGTGCGGCCATCGGATGGTCTCCCGTGCGGCGACCGGCGCGATCGAAGCCGCGCCGGCCGCGCGGCGCGTCAGCGGATCGCCGACGCGATGCCCTTCGTCGATTCGGCCAGCATGCTCTGCAGGCTGTTGATCATCTGCACCGCCGTGTTGTAGTTCTGCATCAACTGCTGCATCTTCAGCTGGCTCTGCTGAATGAAATCCGACGCGCGCCCCGACACCGATTCCAGCGACGACTTCACCGACATCAGATCCGCCTTGTCGAGCTTGCCGCCCTTGTCCTTCATGAAGTCGTCGATCGTCTTGCCGTTCACGAGAATGTTGTTGTCCTTCATGTACTTGAGCACGTCGGCGGGCAGCTCGGCCTTGTCTTCCGGCTTGATCAGCTTCGCGAGCGCGGCCTCGACCTTGTTCGCCATGTCCTGCGCGTCGCGCGAGATGTTCGACTTCTTCTGCATGTCGTCGAGCTTCGCGGTCGTCTGGCGGCTCAGCAGATCCATGATCACGAGCATCATCGCGATGCTGTCGCCGATCGGATGCGGATTGCTGACGTTGCGGTTCTCGCTGCCGCCGACCGGGTCGGCGTTGTACGTCACGTTATGGGTCGTCGGTTGAATGGTCGTCATGGCTCGATTTCTCCGTTTCGTTTCGCTACGTCCTGCTATGGTTCGCTTCGTATTGCTTCGTATTGCTTCGCTTCGTTGCGGGATCAGACAAATGCGCGATTGAACTGCTTCACTGCCCGGCTCTCTCGCGAAGCCGCGGCTTCCGGCGCGGCGCCGCCCGCGAGCTGCGCGATCTCGTCGCCGAGCGCCTTCAGGCAGCGTTCGGCCTTGCCCGCCTGCTCATTCATCCTGTCGGCCAAACCCTGCCCGCCGTGCCGCATTAGATCGTCGAGACGCTGCAGCTTGCGTCGCGCGTCCGGATCGTGCGCGGCCCGTGCGCGCAGCGCCGCGATTTCGTCCTGCAATGCGCCGAACGCCTGCATCTGCTCGCGCATCGCTTCCTTGCGCCGGCGCAGATCGGTCATCGCATCCTTCAGTTGCTCGAGTCCTTGCATCGCTCACCTCGTTCTTGACGGTTTCATCGTAATTTCGCCGTGTGCTTTCGCTTTACTGAAAACCTCGGCGGCTTTCGATTTCGGAATGGCGCTCGCGCGGCCGCCGCATTCGCTTTCGCGGCGGCCCACGCGGCCGGCCGCGCGACGCGCATCGCATGACACGTCAGCGGATCACTTCGGGCAGCGACCAGATGTAGTCGCACACGCGCTTGCCGTCGATCTCGATCCGTTGCATCCATCGTAGCGACGCGCTGCCGCAGGCTTTTTCGGAATCCGGCCGCGCATTCCGTTTTTTCGACAACGAACCGGCGATGCGCCGGATGCGGCACGCGGCCTCGCCGACCGACGGTTTCAGGTGATGACCTGAGACGATTTTTCAGCCAAATAGCCGATGATTCCGACCAAGCAGCAACAACAGCCATGGGGGCTTGATGCAAGTTGTACGTTTCATGTTCGGCCGCCTGAGCGGCCAGGTGAGGACGCGCGGACTGATCCACACGGTGCCGGGCGACTGTATCGCCGTCACCCGTGACGACGCCGCGTTGTGCGACGCCGGCGCCGGCACCGACATCCAGTCCGCCGATTTCTACGCAGCGGACTTCCGCACGCTGTATGCGGAAATCAACGCGCTGATCGAGCCGCCGCAGCCGACGCCGTTTCGCGGCGAGCCGCTGCGCGTCGTCGCGACGTCGCCCGAGGTGATCGGCATGCTGGAGCTGCTCGCGCCCGTGTCGCGCCCGGCGCTCCTCAGCTTTCTGTACGTGTATTGCCTCGGCTCGGACCGCGCGTACTTCTCGCGCCTGCTGCACGCGGCGATGGCGGGCGACACCGAGTTCGTCGACTTCGTCGACGCGCACGCGCTCAATCCGTGGAGCGTCGCGCGCTTCGCCGAGGAGTTCGGGCTGCCGCCGCGCAAGTTCAATCTGCTGTTCGTCGAGAAATACGGCGTGCCCGCGAAGCGCTGGCTCGTCGAGCGCCGTCTCGCGCATGCGCAGCATCTGCTCGCGTCGACGTCGATGCGCATTCTCGACATCGCGCACGAATGCGGTTTCTCGAATCACGCGCATTTCACCGACAGCTTCCGCCGGCGCTACTGCTGCAATCCGACGCAGTACCGGCTGCGCATGAAGCGGCCGACGGCCGCGGCGGCTTGACGGAGGCTGCGCCGATGGACATCGAAGCCGTCAATCAGCAGTTGTCGCGTCTCGTCGACAAGGTCGGCCACGACGTCGAATCGAAAATGTCCGCGTCCGATCTCAACGATCCGGCGAGCATGCTGCAGGCGCAGTTCGCGATCCAGCAGTACTCGGTGTTCGTCGGCTATCAGAGCGCGGTGCTCAAGGCCGTCAAGGACATGCTGTCCGGCATCATCCAGAAGATATGAAGGCGCTCGCTCGGGACGTGCGCCGCCTGCTCGTCGAGTGCGGGCTCGCGGCCGTCAACCACGGGCTCGCGCGGCACGCGTGGGCCATCTACGACGCGCTGCCGGCGCTCGTCGCGGATCCCGCCGACCGGCGGCTCGTCGAAGCGACGATGCTGATCGGGCTCGGCCGCGACGGCCCCGCCGCGCGCCTGCTCGCGTCGATGCCGGGGCCGGAGGCCGCGCTGCTGCGCGGGCTGCTCGCGCCCACGTCCGCATGCGTATCCGCGCACGCATCCACGCCGGTCGCAGCGGGCGCGCCCTCCCCGTTCCCATCCGAATTCGCAAGGAGCCTTCATGGACATCACCGCCGCGCAACGCGCGCTACAGATGCTGCAAGCGACGCCGCAAACGGACGCGACGCCGATCGACCCGGCACAGATTGATGCGTTCACGCGCACGCTGTTCGGCCAGGACGCGAGCACGCCCGAGGCGCGCGCGGCGAGCGGCTTCCAGCACCGCTCGCTCGACGTCGATCGCGCATTGAGCGCCGCGCGCGACCGCGGGGAAACGCTGATGCAGCCGCTCGACATGCTCGCGAACCAGTCGGCGATGCTGCGCGCGATCCTCGAAGTCGATCTGACCGCGAAGGCGGCGGGGGCTGTGTCTCAAGGGGTCAACAAGCTGGTGAACATGCAATGACCGCGCGCGCTTCACGCGTTGCGTGCGCGGCCGCGCTGGCGCTGTCGCTCGCGGCCTGCAAGTCGGACCTCTACACGAACCTGCCCGAAGCCGAGGCGAACCAGATGATCGCGCTGCTGATGCTGCGCGACATCGCCGTCGACAAGAAGCCGCTGAAGGACGGCAACGTGACGATTCGCGTCGAGTCCGACCAGTTCGTCAACGCGGTCGAGCTGATGCGGCAAAACGGCTTGCCGCGTCGCAAGCTCGCCGCGCTCGAGGATCTGTTTCCGCCCGGCCAGCTCGTCACGTCGCCCGCGCAGGAGCAGGCGAAGATCACGTTCCTCAAGGAGCAGCAGCTCGAGAAAATGCTGCGCGCGATGGATGGCGTCGTCGATGCACAGGTGTCGATCGCCGAAGCCGAGCCCCAGAATCGCCGCGATCCGCCGCAGCCGTCCGCGTCGGTGTTCGTCAAGTACAGTCCCGAGCGCAACTTCGGGGCGCGCGAAACCGAGATCCGCAGCCTCGTCGTCACCGGCACGCCGGGCTTGAGCCCGGACCACGTGAGCGTCGTGCTGCAGCCCGCCGATTATCGCTACGACATGCCCGCCGAAGACGAGCCGGCGGCGGCCCCGGGCCTGCTCGCGTGGCTGCGCGCGCACCGGCTCGCGCTCGGCATCGCGCTCGGCGCGCTCGGCATCGTCGCGAGCCTCGCGCTCGCCGTCGTCGCTTCGCGCAGCCGTTCGTCGGGCGAGCCGCGCGCGTGATGAGCGCGGCTCCGCTCACCCCCGAGCTGCAGCGCCTGCATCGGCTCGGCTGGCAGCCCGGCGCCGCGATGCACGACGGCTGGTGGCCGCACCTCGGGCTCGCCGCATGGCGCGACAGCTATCGGCGCCATCCGGCGTGCCGCGCCGCGATCGACCAGTTGATCGTCGCGCGGCGCGGCTATCCGCGCGCCGCGCTGCCCGCGCGGCTCGACGAGCGGCAACGCGCGCTGCTGTCCGTCGAGCCGCGGATCGGCGCGCTGATCGTCGCGCTCGGCGTGATCGCGCTCGATTGCGCGGATCATCTGCTCGTCAGGCAATACCGGGAGCGGCTCGCCGCGCGCATCGGCGAGCGCGGCTGCGCGCAGTTGCTCGCGCTGCATCGCGGATGGCGGTCGGCCGCGCGCGTCGCGGCGCCCGAGCGCATCGTCGATGCCGCGACGGCCGCCGGCGCGCGGTGGTGGCGGCGCGATGCGGCGTCGTGCGTCGTCGCGACGCTGCTCGCGTCGCGGCTGCCGCCGGTGGGCGATGCGTTCGACGTGCGCGTTGCGCGGAAGGCGCGGGATGCGATAGATGCGACGACTGCGCCCGACATGTCGATCATGCCGTTTGCGTCGGATACGTCGGATACGTCGAGCGCGCAGCAAGCCCCCGATCCAACAATCGAGCCGGACGCTTCGAACATCGCGAACGCGCGCGCGCTACCGGCCGCGCGAAACGCATTCGATGCGCGCCGCCCACCGCCCGCCGGCGCGGCCCCCGACAAGCTCCTGAAACTCGCCCGCTTCCTATGAACGGACTCGTTCCCCCGATCGTCTCGCTGCCCGGTCCCGCGCCGCTCGGCGTGCATCTGACGGCCGACGCGCTCGCGCGCTACTGCGACGCGGCGGCCGTCGTCGAGGCCGCGCGCAGCGAAGCGCGATCGCTCGTCGACGATGCGCGCCGCGAACTCGAAGCCGCACGGCGGGCGGCCGAGAGCGTGCGCGAAGACGCATACCGGCAGGGCCTCGCGCGCGCCGAAGCCGAGCTCGAACGCCGGCGCGCGGCGCTTGTCGACGACACCGTCCGCTGGCTGATCGACGCGCAAGCGGCCGAGGCGCACATCGCCGAGCGAATCGACGCGCGCGTGCGCGCGCTCGTCGCAAGCGTGATCGAACCGTACCTCGATACACAGGAGCCCGTCGAACGGCTGACGCAGCGCGTGCTCGCCCATCTTCGCACCGACGTGCGCGCGCGCGCGTTCCGCGTGTCCGTGTCGCCGGCGAACCTGCCGCGCGTGCGCGACGCGTTGCGGCACGATCCGCGCGTGCGGATCGACGCCGACGCCGCACTGCCCGACCACGACGCCCGACTCGAAACGCCGGACGCGATCGTCCGTTTCGATCTCGACCGGCATCTGCGCCTGCTGCTCGCGCGCCTGGCCGGCTCCACCGACGAGGCTCGCCCCGATGCTCAACCGTATTGATCCGGCTGCCGCGCAGGTGAACGCCGCGGCGACGTCGGCCGGCGCAGGAACCGCATCCGCGCAAGCGGTCCAGCAGGTCGTCCCGCCGCAGTCCGCGCACGAGCTCGCGCAACGCGAACTCGCCGACGCGCCGATCGATTTCGGCGGCGCGCCGCTCGAAGCGGCGGGCGTGTCGGGCGAGTCGTTCGCCGAGACGCTGGAGGACATCGGCTTCGCGGTCGGCGCGCGTTTTCGGGGGCCGCGCCGCGGCGCGGCGGACGGCCGCGCGGAGCGGCCGCGCACGCGCTCGATGCTGCAGCAGCTGATCAAGCAGATCGGCGCGGTGTCGGCGGCCGAGCTCGCCGAGCTGCGTCAGCGGATTCCGGGCGTCGACGAACTCGACGACCCGGCCGACGCGATGCGCGACGCCGGCTTCAACGCGGGCGAAATCGCGCTGCTGCTCGGCGCGATGCTCGAGGAAGGCAAGCTGTCCGGCATGCGGCGCAAGCGCGCCGAAGACGCGCTCGCCGCGATCCTCGACGGCGACGAATGGGCGCTGCAGCTGTTCGCGCGGCTCGAATTCGGCCAGGCCGGCCGCGCGGGGCTCGCCGAGCTGCGGCGGCTATATCAGCGTGCGGCCGATCGGCAAAAGCGCCTCACCGAGTGGTTCGACGCATTCCGCCGCCTGCGCGATCGCAGGCGCAAGCTGAAGACGCTGATCCGCGCGCTCGCGTTCGAGCTGTCCGCGCAGGGGCCGGCGATGGACGCGCACCTCGCGGCCGTCATCACCGACCTGAAACGCATCCTGCAATTTCTCGGCGTCGAAGATCATTGCGCGCGCGCGGCGCGCATGCTGGACACGCGCGACGTGGATGCCGACGCGCTGCTGCAATCGCTCGTCGAATGCGTCGAGCAGAGCTGGATCAGCGCCGGCTGGCTCGCGGAGCGCACCGACGCCGCGATCCGCGACGATGCGCTCCGCTACCGCTATGCGAAGGCGATGCTGGAACTCGTCAAGCTGCTGCCCGCCGATTGCTTCGACGACGCCGACCAGCGCGACGCGATCCTCGGCGCGTTCGCCGAGCATCTCGAAGCGCTGGCCGACGCCGGGCTGTAGCGCGGCCGGCGCACGTCACCACAGATTCGCGGACAACTGCTCGCGCGCGACCAAGAACGACTCGCGCCGCACGCTCGTCACTTCTTTTTCCCACAGCGGATTGAGCGGCACGTGGTAGCCCGCCTGCTTCGCGCTGCCGATCAATTCCGCGAGCTCGCGCTTGTCGTGGATGATGCAGATCTCGTCGAAGCGGCCGATCTTCTGCGGCAGCGCGAACGTCGCCGGATAGTTCGCGCCGGGATCGGCGACCGCGCTGGCCGAGTCGGGACTGTGGTGAACGACGGCCTCGCCGTCGCCGACGAGCGCCGCATTGATCGCCGGAATCATGTCGCGCATGCGGGACGACACGTTGCCGATCTCCGCATCCGCTTTCCGATAGAACTCGGCCGGCTGCTCGTACGGGCTTCGCAACGCGTCGGGCACACCGTTCTTGTAGCCGTCGAGCCGCGCCTTGAACACGTCGTGCGACACGTCCGGCACCGGCAGATTGTCCTGCGGACCGAGATCGTCGAAGCGCGGACCGATCAGGAACAGGTCGTAATCGGCGGTCAACGGCTTCGCGCCGTCCCTCGGCGGCGCGAGCACCTCGATCGGCTCGCCTCGATGCGCGATCGCGTACGTGTCTTCGCCGGCAACGTGCACATGGGTCGCCTCGAACGCGTAGACCGCTCCGCTCGGCGCTTTCGCTTCGAACGTCATCGACATGCCGTTGCCGTCGCGCTTGACCTCGTCGATCAAGCCCTCGTCCAGCAACTTGTCGAAGCGCGCTTTCGACAGCATCAGCGGCACACGCTTCGCGTGGCCTTCGGCGATGCAGGACTGTACCTGCCGGTCGAACTTCCCGATGCGTTCCGGCTTGTCCTCGAGCTTGCTGAACCGCTGATCGACGCAGATGAACGCGGCCTGCGGACCCCAGTTCGCGCTCTTGCCCTTGATATGAAAATCCTTCGTCGGGTGGCCGCTTTCGATCAGATCCGTCGCGGACCGGTCCACCGGCCGAATGCCGATCAAACAATCGTGCTCGCGCGCGACGCGCTGCAGCTCGATCAGATGCGCGGGCACGACCCCGGTCTCGCCGCGCACGCGCTCGACGAGCGTGGCGAGACCGGGGTCGGCCGCGCGCCCGGTCACGGACGGCCGCGTCGTATCCGTCGCGCCATGCAATTCCTGATGCATCGCTCCCGTCACGCCGGGATGCGTCGACAACTTGCCTATCATCGTTGAACTCCTTCGATCGATCTTCATGAATCCGTCGCCGCGATCGGCCATCCGACGTCCACGCCGATCCCGGTGCTTCGATTGTGTTCAACGTCGCTCGACGCCTCTTCCGCATTCCGGCGCGTGCTGTCGGTTTTCGAGCGCCGACGCTTGCCGTCGCCGCTCAGCGCCGTCGCGCCGGACTCGCCGTTTCGGGCGGCATGCCGTGATACCGCGCCCACAGCGTGTCGATCACGTCGCGCGCCGCGCTCGCCGCGAACCGGACGGCATCCGGATGATTTTCATGCGGCGCGGCCGCGCTCGCGAGCGTCGCGATCAATCGGTCGCGCGCTTCGCCCGTGTCGTCGGCGAAGAGCGTCTCTTCGAGAGAAGTCAGTCGTACCATCGAAGTTTCCTAGCGGGATGATCACACGTCGAGCGGCACCGACACGAGGCGCTGATCCTTGCGCAGGCTCATCGCGCGGCGCGTCAGGCGCACGATCGCATAGCCGTTCGGCAGCACGCCGCCCAGTTGCAGACGCATGCCGTTCGCGAGCACGACGTAGATCGCGCCCGCATGGCCGCCGACCGTCACGACGGGCGCGGGCAGGTACGCGCTCGCCGTCTGCAGCGACGGCACGTCCTGCCACGTCGCGACGAAGCCGTCGCGGCTCGATCGGTTGAATTCGGCGATCGCATCCGCCAGCGCCGGCGCGTGCGCCGGATCGGCCGCGCCGCTGACGATCAGCGTCTTGCCCGACATCACGATGTTCAGGCCGTCGAGCGGCACGCGGCCCGTCAACGTGCCGCACAGCCGGTCGAACCACAGCGCGCGGTCGTTGACCACGCGCCACGCGCGCAGGCCGCGCAGCATCTGAAGCTGCGCGACGACGCGCTGCCACGCCGCATCGGCGACGATCGGCCCGCGGATCTCGACGCTGTCGAGCGTCGCGTCGCTGCGTATGTCGACATCCCGATAGCCGTTCAGCGCGAGCACGTTGCGCACGTTCTCGCGCAGCGCGTCCGCGCAGAAGCTCTCGTCGCGCATCGCGACGCCATGCTCGCCCAGCCGCGCCCGCAGCCGCCCGACATCCTGCGACGACGCGCACAGTCCGCTCACGACGACCGAGCCGTCCGCCGCGCGCTGCGCGTGCAGCCCGCGCAGCGCCGGCGCTCGAAGCTGCTGCGCGAGCCACGCGTCGACATCGAAGCGCGCGGGCTGAGGCGGCCGCCACAGCAGCAACGCAAGCCCGGCGACGATCGCGGCGATCGAAAGCGCCGCGCCGCTCCAGCACGCGATCTCGCGCGTCGAGCGCCGCGCCGCGCGCCGCCGCTCGGGCACCGGCCGCGCGGGCAGCGCATCGCCGCTGCCGCCGAGCACGAACGCGACGCCCGCGACGTCGATCGCGCGATCGAACGGCAATGCATCGCCCGCGTCCCACGGCCCGCCGTCGACCCACACGCCCGCGTCGGCCGACACGCGCACGCCGTCTTCGCCGCTCGTCAGCACCGCGCGCGCATCGCCTTCGAGCGGCAGCGCGACGTCCGCGTCGTCGCCGCCGATTTGCGTCGCGCCCGCGGGCAAATCGAACTCGAGCCCGGCGAGCGGTCCGTTCAGCCATTTGAGCTTGTGCATCGGATCGTCATGTCTGCTGCCAGGGATCCGCCTTGATCAGGAACAGCCGGACCGTATGCCGCTGGCTCTGGCGCGTCGTCTTGAACAGGCGCCCGAGAAACGGGATGTCGCCGAGCAGCGGAATCTTGCGCTCGCCTTCGCTCAGCTCGTCCTGCACGAAGCCGCCGAGCAGCAGCGCCTCGCCTTCCTTCAGCAGCGAATGCGTCGCGATTTCGGAGCTGAGCGTCTGCGGCAGCGGCTCCTGCTGGCTGAGCGGGCTCGTCTGGCGGCCGTCCTGCACGACGAGCGTCAGCATGACCTCCTGCCGGCCCGCGTCGCCGATGATGCGCGGCGTCACGCGCAGCAGCGAGCCCGTCGAAATCGATTCGAGCTTCGCGACGCGCTCGGCGCTCACTTTCGTATAGAACGTGATGTTGCGATCGAGCACCGCCTGCATGTTGTCGAGCGTGACGATCGACGGGCGCGACAGGATGCGCGCCTTCGAGTTCTGCTGCAGCGCGGAGAGCTGCACCATGAAGCTGCCGGTGTTCGCGATCACCGTCGAGAAGCTGCCCGCGTCGGGCTGGCCGCCGCTGTTGAAGCTGACCGAGCCGCCGCCGATCCGCGCGGACGCCGACCAGTCGACGCCGAGCGCGCCGAGATCCTCCGCATTGATGTCGATGATCGCGACCGAGATCTCGACGAGCTTCGGCTTGCGATCGAGCTGCGCGATCAGATCGCCGTAGAGGTTCATGTTCGCGCGCTTGTCGCGGACGATCACCGCGTTCTGCCGCGCGTCGGCGGCGAACATCGGCAGCAGCCGGTCGCTCGCTGGCTGCTGCCCCCGGCTGTCCTTGAGCGGCAGCGCGCGGCCCTGCGCCAGCTCGCGCAGCACCGACACGACTCCCGGCACGATCACCTGCTGCGATCGATAGCTGTACGACGTATCGGTGGCCGTCGCGTACTTGAGCGGAAAGAAGCGCACCGATTCCTGGTTCTGCTCGCGATTGATCGCCTGCTGATCGAGGCGCTTCGCGAATTGCGCGATGCGCTCGAGGCAGACGGGCACGCCGTACGCTTCGATCGCGTTCGACTGCGGAATCGCCTGCACGCGGCATTGCTGCGGATCGAGCAGCCTCGCCGCGCGCAGCTGCTCGATCAGCGTCGCGGACGGCAGATAGTCGAGCGCGATCAGCCGGGTCGACACCTCCCGCGCGCGATACACGTAGAGCGTCTGCCCGTCGTAATACCACGCGAGCTGGTAGAGGCGCGCGAGACGATCGAGCGCGGCGTCGGGCGGGCCGCCGTCGAGCGTGCCGATGAACGCGCCGTCCACCTGCTCGCTGACGATGACGGGCACCCGGTAGTTCGCGCCGAGATCGCGCAGCACGTCGGCGAGCTTCGCGCCGCGCGTCGCGAGAAAGAACGGCGCCGCGCCGTGCGTCGGCATCGGCGCGGCCCACGC
The DNA here is from genome assembly GCF_000959365.1 of Burkholderia oklahomensis C6786. Classification (NCBI taxonomy): domain Bacteria; kingdom Pseudomonadati; phylum Pseudomonadota; class Betaproteobacteria; order Burkholderiales; family Burkholderiaceae; genus Burkholderia; species Burkholderia oklahomensis. The sequence continues at coordinate 1,880,720 of NZ_CP009556.1, read as the reverse complement.
GGACGCGCTCGCGGCGAGCGTCGCGGCGGCAAGCGCGCGCGCGCCGTGAAGCGAGCGCTTCATTCGCCCGGTCCCGCGTGACGCATGCCGCGCGCGGCTTCGTGGTGCGCGCTCAGCCAGCGCGCGACGGCGCCCTGCTGCTCGATCCCCGCGCGCAAGGCGGCCGCGCCGACGTCGCTGTCGTAGCGGCGCACGAAATACAGCGTGCCGTCGTCGAGCCACAGCGCGTCGTCGGGCTGGCCGCGCAGCGACGCGAGCCACAGCGCCGCATGCGCGAGCCACGCGGCGTCGTGCGGCGCGCCGTCGACCGCGAACGCGACGCACATCCCGTACGCGCCGCCGCCGCACCAGCCGCTCAGTTCGTCCATCGTCAGCGACCAGCGGCCGCGCTGCGCGCCGCCGATCGAAACCGATCCGACGTGCCGGATGCACGCGGGAAGGTCAGTCAAGTATCCGTGCTTCATGGCATGACATTTTCAAGATAGACCTTGATAGAATCGATCCGGTCATCACCTGAACTTCGGACGCCTTGAGTAATTTTTCATCTTCGTCTGACACCCGTCCCATGGCTCTCACGCACACCGCCGCTCCCGCCGAGATACGCATCCTGGTCGTGGAGGACCATCCCCTGCTGCGGTTGGGCCTCAAGAACCTGCTGGACGCGTCGCCGCCGCTGTCCGTCGTCGACGAGGTCAGCAACGGCCTCGAAGTGTATGCGGCCTGCCAGCGGCTCGATCCCGACATCGTGCTGCTCGATCTCGGCCTGCCCGGCATGAACGGCCTCGACGTGATCCATCAGTTGCGGCGGCGCTGGCCGGACCTCGGCATTCTCGTCGTCACCGCCGAGACCACCGAGCATCGCGCGAGCGCGGCGCTCGCGGCCGGCGCGAACGGCTACCTGCTGAAGAACAGCTCGAAGCAGACGCTGCTCGACGCGATCTGGAAAGTGTGGCGCGGCCATACGGTGATCGACCCGGCGCTCAATGTCGATCAGGTCACGACGAAGGCCGTGCCCGACGGCGCGGTCGCGCTCACGCCGCGCGAACGCCAGGTGCTCAAGCTGATTTCGGAAGGCTGCCGCAATCGCGACATCGCGGAAAAGCTCACGATCACGATCAAGACCGTGGAGACCCATCGACTGAACCTGATGCGCAAGCTCGACGCGCACAATGCGGCGGAACTCGCCAACTGGGCGCATCGCCTCGGGCTGCACTGACGCCGCGCGGCCCGCCCGCGCCGGTCACGCAAACTGAATCGAGATCAGCTCCGCCAGGTCTCGCACGTCGTGACCGCTCATCCAGCCGCCCGAGCGCACCTGACGCTCCTGCTGCTCGGCCGCCTCGCGCACGAGATCGAGCCCGCCCTGTCCCGCGCAGCCCTTCAGCGCGTGCAGCACGTTCAGCATCGACGCGGCGTCCCTCGCGTGCCACGCGGCGTCGATCTGCCGGTGCAGATCGACGAGCGCCTGATGCAGCTTCTCGCGCATCGCCGCGTCGTTCAGGTCGAAGAGCGGCGAGCACGACTTCGCATTCGGCGTGAGCTCGACGCCGCGTGCGAGCTGCGTCGACGCGACCTGGTTGATCATGTCGGCGAGCTGTTCGAGCGAAACCGGCTTTGTCAGATAGCCGTTCATCCCCGCCGCCTTCGCGCGCTCATGCTCGGCGGGCGATGCGTTCGCCGTCAGCGCGACGATCGGCGTGTCCGGATCGAGCACGCCTTCGGCAACGTGCCGCCAGCGCTTCGCGGTCGCCATCCCGTCGAGCTCGGGCATGCGCACGTCCATCAGCACGAGGTCGAATACGTGCGAGCGTCCGAGCTTCAGCGCGAGCTGGCCCGACGCGGCCGCGCGCGTCCGATGCCCGAGCTCGCGCAGCATCTTGCCGACGATGTCGCGATTCACCGCGACGTCGTCGACGACGAGGATCTTCAGCGACCACGGGCAGATCGCCTTCGGCGCGACCTCCTCCTGCACGGCCTCGCCGCGCAGCGCGAGCACGACCTTGTCCCAGAGCTTGCCCGGCAGATAGCCCGATTCGGGCATCGGAAACAGCGCGTTGTCGCCCGTTTCGACCTGCAGGCCCCACACGCGCATCTGCATGTGCAGCGCGGCCGGCGCGACGAGCGTGCCGGCGAGCGGCGCGGGCGCCCTCTCGTCCGCCTGCAGCGGCAGCAGCACGGTGAAGCGCGTGCCCTTGCCGAGCCGGCTGTCGAGCAGGATCTCGCCGTTCATCAGGTTCGCGAGCCGCGACGCGATCGGCAGGCCGAGCCCGTTGCCGCTGTCGTGCGCGCGCACCTGCACGAACGGCTTGAAGATGTCCAGTTGATAGTCGTCCGGAATGCCCTTGCCGGTATCCTCGACGACGAATGCGAGCATGTCGGCGCGGCGCTCGACGGTCAGGTGGATGTGCCCGTGCTCGGTGAACTTCACCGCGTTGCCGAGCAGATTGATCAGGATCTGCCGCACGCGCAGCCCGTCGAGCCACACGCGCCGCGGCACGTCCGCCGCGACGAAGGTCCGCAGACTGAGGCTCTTCTCCTGCGCGCGGATGTGGATCGTCAGCATCGCCTGGTCGAGCAGCGCGAGCAGATCGCTCTCTTCGCTCGCGAGTTCGAGCTGGCCGGCTTCGATGCGCGAAAAATCGAGCACGTTGTTGACGATGCCGAGCAGATAGGACGACGACTGCTGCGCGACGCGCACGAGATCCCGCTGCTCCGCCTGCAGCGCGCTGCGGTTCAACAGCGCGAGCGCGCCGACGATCCCGTTGAGCGGCGTGCGCAGCTCGTGGCTGATGCTCGCGATGTGCTCGCTCTTGCGGTGGCTCGCCGATTCGGCGATCCGCTTCGCCTCCGCGAGCTCGCGCGTGCGCTCGCGCACCTTGCTCTCGAGCGTCTTGTAATACGCGTTGACCGTGCTGAGCAGCGAGTTGTACGCGCTCGCGATCCGGCCCAGCTCGTCGCGGCGCCCGGTCGGCAGACGGCGGCCGAGATCGCCTTCGCGCTGCGCGTCGATGATGTCGACGAAGTGCTGCAGCGGCTGGCCGAGCTGCCGCTGCAGCGTGACGTAGACGAACGCGATCAGCAGGAGCTGCACGACGAAGGTCCAGCGCGTCGTCAGCGGCAGCAGCGACATCGCCTTGTCGGTGACCGCGCTGACCGGGTAGATCGCCGCGACCTGCCAGTTCGGGCCGGATAGCGGCGTGCAGATCACGTAATAGTCGCCGCGGCGAATCCAGTGCGTGCGGTCGCATTTGGGCGGGAGCACGAACGCGGGCGGCGGCTTCGCGGACACGTCCGCGCCCATCCAGAACACATCGCCCGTCTGCGATTGCAGCGCGAAGCGCGGCGGCGCCTCGAGGCCCATGTCCTTCGCGATCGCCGGAAAATCGCCGACTCTCAAATTCTGGCCGGCGACGATGCCCGTGTTCGGATCGACGACGGCGGCCGCCGCGCGAATCATGCCGTTCGAATCCTTGATCGCCGCGCCCCAATGGACGACGGGCAGCTTCGGCAGCGTGCGCAGCGTCGACAACGCGGCGATCTTGCGCTGCATGTCGTCCCTCGACATCGTTTCCGGCTCGAACAGCACGATGCCTTCCGTCGGCAGCAGCAGGAACGTGTCCATCCGGTTGCGCGGATCCGCGTGTCCGTAGATCTCGACGATTTCGCGCGCGCGCTCGACGAGCTCGCGATTGCCCTTCGCATCCTTGAACGGCACGAAGATCGCGTGCTGCACCGATGCCTGCGCCTTCGGGCGCAGGATGATCCGCTCGTCGAGCACGCTCCACCACGACATCAGCATCCGCGCCTGGCGCTCCGCGTACTCGTAGCGGCGGCTTTCCTCCTGCGCGATCGATTCGAGCTGCCACGTCAGCTCGCTGCGCAGCTCTCGTTGCGCCTCGATGTATCGAAAATAAAAGCCGATCGACTCGGACAACAGCCAGAAGGCCGTCATCGCGCAGCTCAGGATCACCATGATCCGCGCGGTCAGCGACTTTTCCCACAATGCGCTCATTATTGATGTGTACCCCGCAACATCCGCGCCGCAATTATCGCATTTTGCCTTTTCGCGCGCCGGCCAATTCAGGTCTTTACCGTATGCCCCGCGCCGGTTCGATTCGGGAAGATGTGCCGACCTTGTCTCACGACTCGTCACGACGCATCTTCGGCGTACGAAGGAACCGCATGGATTTGCAAACGGAACGCCGACTCGAACAGTTGCTACGCTTCCTCGATTTGCCTTGTGCCCGCATCGGCGAGCGAATGGAATTCGCTCACGCGGGCACGCGTCTTTTCGTCGAAGTCGCCGACGGGCGGCTCACGCTGTCGCTCGCGAGCGCGGTCGACGCCGCGCGCCGCCGCGACGCGCTGATGCGCGTCATCGCGCGCTGCGACCCGCTGCGCATGCAGGGCCTCGTGCTGCGCGCGTTCGCGGCGGGCAGCCAGCTCGTCGTGAGCTGCGCGTTCCCGCGCGACACGAGCGTCGACGACTGGCTCGCGGGCCACCGGACGATGCGGCGCCTCCTCGACGCGCATGCCGGAGACGCCGCATGAAACGGCTCGCGCCGTGGCTCGCGCGCGCCGCGGGCCGTCAGGACATCGTGCTCGCGGTGATGCTGCTCGTCGCGGTGTTCATGATGATCGTGCCGCTGCCGACGAGCCTCGTCGACCTGATGATCGCGTTCAACCTGATGGTGTCGATCATCCTGCTGATGATGTCGCTGTACATCCGCGATCCGCTCGAGTTCTCGGTGTTCCCTTCGCTGCTGCTGATCACGACGCTGTACCGGCTCGCGCTGACGATCAGCACGACGCGGCTCATCCTGCTGCAGGCGGACGCGGGCGAGATCGTCTACACGTTCGGCAGCTTCGCGGTCGGCGGCAATCTCGGCGTCGGCCTGATCGTGTTCGTGATCATCACGATCGTCCAGTTCATCGTCATCACGAAGGGCTCCGAACGCGTCGCCGAGGTGAGCGCGCGTTTCTCGCTCGACGCCATGCCCGGCAAGCAGATGAGCATCGACGGCGACATGCGCGCCGGCACCATCGACGCGAACGAAGCGCGCCGGCTGCGCGGCCTCGTGCAGAAGGAGAGCCAGCTCTACGGCGCGATGGACGGCGCGATGAAGTTCGTCAAGGGCGACGCGATCGCCGGCATCATCATCATCCTCGTCAACATCCTGGGCGGCACCGCGGTCGGCGTGTTCATGCACGGGATGAGCGCGAGCGAGGCGATGTCGACGTACGCGATCCTGTCGATCGGCGACGGTCTCATCGGCCAGATTCCCGCGCTGCTGATCTCGATCACCGCGGGCATCATCGTCACGCGCGTGCCGGGCGACACGCGCCAGCCGCTCGCCGCCGATCTCACCGAGCAGATCGGCAAGCAGCCGCAGGCGCTCTGGCTCGCCGCGGCGGTGCTGCTCGTGTTCGCGCTGCTGCCCGGCTTTCCGGTCGTCTACTTCGTCGCGCTCGCCGCGTTCGTGTTCGGCTGCGCGTGGCATCTGCGCCGGCGCGCGAAGCGCGGCGCGGCCGCGCCGGGCATCGGCGCCGCGGCGCACGGCGGGGCCGCGCCGGCGGGCGCGCTCGCGGGCCACGCGGGCGGCCAGGCGGGCTTCGCGATGACGCCGGGCGCGATCCCGCTGATGATCCGCCACGGCGAATCGGCCGTGCGGCCGTCGAAGCTCGCCGAAGCGCTCGACGCGCTGCGCGCGCACAAGTTCGAGCAGCTCGGCCTGCCGCTGCCCGAGATCCACTTGCAGGCGGACGCGGGGCTCGCCGCCGACGCCGTGCAGATCCTGCTCTATCAGGAGCCCGTCGTCACGCTCGCGATGCCGGCGAACGAATGGCTCGCCGACGCGCGCGGCGCGAGCGTCGCGCAGCGCGTGCGCGTCGAGCCGCTGCCGTTCGCGCAGCTGCAGCTTCAATGGATCGACCCCGCGCACGCGGACGCGCTCGCCGCGCTCGGCGTGACCGTCCATCGCGACGAGGCGCGCGTCGCGCACTGCGTGTCGCTCGTCATCGACCGGCACGCCGCGCAGTTCATCGGCGTGCAGGAGACCCGCTTCCTGATGGACGCGATGGAATCGCGCTATGCGGAGCTCGTGAAGGAAGTGCAGCGGCAGATGCCGATCGGCCGGATCGCGGACGTGCTGCAGCGGCTCGTCGACGAACGCGTGTCGGTGCGCGATCTGCGCGGCATCTTCGAGGCGCTCGTCGAGTGGGCGCCGCGCGAGAAGGATCCCGTGATGCTCGCCGAATACGTGCGCGTCGCGCTGCGGCGGCACATCGCGACGCGCCATCGCGCCGGACAGCCGTGGATCAACTGCTGGATGATCGGCGACCGGATCGAGTCGATGGTCCGCGAATCGATCCGGCAGACGGCCGCGGGCTCGTATTCATCGCTCGCGCCCGAGCACACGCACGCGATCGTCGCGCGCCTGAAGAGCGCGCTCGCCGACGCCGACCTGCGGCGCACCGTGCTCGTCACCGCGATCGACGTGCGCCGCTTCGTTCGCAAGATGGTCGAGCGCGAGTTCGGCGAGCTGCCCGTGCTGTCGTTTCAGGAAATCGGCGACGAGGCGGAGCTGCGCGTGATCGGCACCGCCGACCTGATCGGGGAGCTCGCCGATGCGGCCGCTTGATCGTGCGCGCGTCGCCGCGCTCGTCGATGCACGGCTCGCGCCGCGCGGCGTCGCGCCCGATGCCGGCGTCCGCTTCGGCCGCGTCGTCGAAATCGGGCCGACGCTCGTGCGCGCGACGCTGCCGGGCGTCGGCTTCGGCGATCTGTGCCGGCTCGAGCCGAGCGGCATCGACGCCGAAGTCGTCGCGGTCGACGGCGACGCGGCGCTGCTGTCGCCGTTCGCCGAGCCGCGCGGCATCGCGGCGGGCAGCGCGGTGCGCGCGCTCGGGCGGCCGCACCGGATCGCGGTCGGCGATTTTCTGCTCGGGCGCGTCGTCGACGGCGTCGGCCGGCCGCTCGACGACGGCCCCGCGATTCCCGACGATGCGACGCGCATCGACCTCGATCGCGCGGCGCCCGATCCGCTCGCGCGCACCGTCATCGACACGCCGCTGCCGCTCGGCGTGCGCGCGATCGACGGCGTGCTCACGTGCGGGCGCGGCCAGCGGATCGGCATCTTCGCGGCGGCGGGCGGCGGCAAGAGCACGCTGCTCGGGATGATCTGCGACGGCAGCCTCGCCGACGTCACCGTGCTCGCGCTGATCGGCGAGCGCGGCCGCGAGGTGCGCGAGTTTCTCGAACGCACGCTGACGCCGCAGGCGCGCGCACGGGCGGTCGTCGTCGTGTCGACGTCCGATCGCCCCGCGCTCGAGCGGCTGAAGGCGGCGTACACGGCGACCGCGATCGCCGAGCACTTCCGCGACCAGGGCGGCGACGTGCTGCTGATGATGGATTCGCTGACGCGCTTCGCGCGCGCGGCGCGCGAGATCGGCCTCGCGGCCGGCGAAAAGCCCGCGGCCGGCAGCTATCCGCCGAGCTTCTTCGCGCGGCTGCCGCGCCTCCTCGAGCGCGCGGGGCCGGCGGCAACGGGCAGCATCACGGGGCTCTACACGGTGCTCGTCGAAGGCGACGACATGAACGAGCCCGTCGCCGACGAAGTCCGGTCGATCCTCGACGGCCACATCGTGCTGTCGCGCAAGCTCGCGCAGGCGAACCACTATCCGGCGATCGACGTCGGCGCGAGCGTGAGCCGCGTGATGGCCCAGATCGTCGATGCGCGCCACCTGGCGCTCGCCGCGCGGCTTCGGCGGCTCGACGCCGTCTATCGCGACATCGAGCTGCTCGTGCGGGTCGGCGAATATCAGCCCGGACGCGATCCGGAAGCCGACGACGCGCTCGCGCGCCGCGACGCGATCCGCCGCTTCCTGTGCCAGCCGGTGACGGAGAAGAACACTTTTGAACAGACGATCGATCAGTTATGGACAACGGTGGACGGTCAACGCTGACCACGCTCGTGACGATCAAGAAGCGTCGAGAGCGCAGCATACGCAGCGTGCTCGCGATGCTCGAGCAACAGGAGGCGACGCTCCTCTCGAGCAAGGCGAGCCTGCTCGAAGCGCGCCGCGCGCTGTGGCTCGACTGGCGCGAGCGCGCGGACACCGATGCGGTGCACGATTACGCGTCGCTGCAGGCGCTCAAGCGCGAGCTCGCGGGCTTTCATCAGCGCGACCAGACGCTCGCCGACCGGATCGAGGCAGTCGACGCGCAGTGGCAGGCGCTGCGGCTCGAACGCGACGGCCAGCTCGATCAGTTGCGCCGCGCGCTCGTCGATCAGGAAAAATTGAACGCGTTGCTGGAATGAAACGATGTCCGCTGTGAAAACGATGACGACCGGCGCGCGGCTCCGCGCATCGTGCGGATCGCACGAGTCGCTCGTGCCGGCCGGCGGCGACGCGGAAAGCGCGGCCGATGCGTTTTCCGCCTGGCTCGACGCGCAGCCGGGCGATGCGCCGCCGCACCGCGCACCCGCAGGCGACGCATCGGAAAGCGACGCGGCCGACGACCCGCGCGCGCGAACCCGGCGCGCGCGGCCGGCCGATGCAAGCGCGCCGCCCGGCAAAGCGCCCGCCGGACCGCGACCGTCGCCGTCCGACGTGCTGACGCTGCGCATCGCCAACGGTCCGCTCGCCGGGCTCACGCTGCACGCGCGCTTCGCGGGCGGCGCCCTCGTCGTCGCGCTCGATTCGGCGTTGGCCGACGCCGGCCGCCGCGCGCGCGCGCGACGAATGCGCGGCCCGCTCGAAGCGGCGCTCGCCGCGCAGTTCGCGCAACCCGTCACGCTGGAGTGGTCCGATGCGGCCGATACGGATTGATCGCGCGACGGGCGCGCTGCTGCGCGCGGTCGGCGCCGGCCGGCGGCTCGCGCTGGATACCGGCGCGCTCACGCTGCGCTTTCGCCGCGCGGGCGGCGACGGGCTGATCCTGTCGGCGCGCACGGGCGACGGCCCCGTGCGCCTGTGGGTCGACGCCGCGCGCTGGTGCCGCTGGATCGAGCCCGTGCTGAGCGTGCCGGATTGGGACGCGGTGCCCGTCGAGCTGCGCGGCGCGCTCGCCGCGTGGACGTGCGCGTGCATCGAGCCGGACCTCGCATCGTTCGGCATCGCGTGGCTGCACGCCGATGCGATCGAATGCGGCGCGTGCCCGGCCAAGCCCGCATGGTCGCTCGGCATCGAGCGCGAGCATGCGTCGCTCGACATGCGCGTCGTCGACGCGCCGCTTGCGTGGCTCGAACGCCTCGCGGACCGGCTCGATCCCTTGCAGCCGGATTCGCCGCGCGATTCGCTAGCCGGTTCGCCGCCCGACAGTCGCGCCGCGGCGCCCGCCGTCAGGCTCGCGCTCGCCGCCGGCTGGAGCAGCGTCGATACGGCGACGCTCGCGCGCGTGCGGCCCGGCGACGCGCTGCTGCTGCAACACGCGTACGCGGCCGCCGACGGCGAGCTCGTGCTGTTCGCCGATCGCCCGCTCGCGACCGTTCTCGGCTGCCGGAGCCGCCCTTACACGATTGGAACGACGATGGATACGTTCGATGACTGGCTCGACGTCGATGTCGACGTCGCCTCCTCTGTCGCGCTCGACACGCCCGATGCGCCCGATGCGCCCGATGCGCCCGATGCGCCCGATGCCCCCGATGCCCCCGACTCGCCCGATGCACGGCCGCTGCGGCTCGACGCGCACGTGCGCGTCGTCGCGCAGGTCGCGACGATCGACGTGCCGCTCGCGCGGCTCGCGAGCCTGCGCGCGGGCGACGTGCTCGACGGCCCCGCGCAGCCCGACGGCTTCGTCACGCTGCAAGTCGCCGGCAAGCCGTTCGCGCGCGGCACGCTGCTCGACGTCGGCGGACGCCTCGCGGTGCGCATCGAGCATCTGCTGCCGGCGTGACTTCAGGTGTCGGCCGGATGGGTCGGTGCGCGCCGCGTGCCGATAATGCGCAGCGTATCGGCTTTTCCGGAATCGTGGATGAACCTTTTCGACCAGCCCCTCCAGTTGATCGCCGTGCTGTTCGCGCTGTCGATCCTGCCGCTTCTCGTGGTGCTGGGCACGTCGTTCCTCAAGCTGTCGGTGGTGTTCGCGCTGCTGCGCAACGCGCTCGGCACGCAGCAGATCCCGCCGAACATCGCGCTGCACGGGCTCGCGCTCGTGCTGACGATGTTCGTCATGGCGCCCGTCGGGCTCGCGATCCAGGACAACCTTGCCGCGCATCCGGTCAGGATCGACGACAAGGACTTCACGCAGCAAGTCGAAAAGACGATCCTCGCGCCGTATCGCGCGTTTCTCGAGCGCAACACCGCGCCGGACCAGGTGCGCTTCTTCGCGGACGTCGGCCACCGGACCTGGCCCGAGCCGTACCGCAACCGGATTCCCGACGACTCGCTGATCGTGCTGCTGCCCGCGTTCACCGTCAGTCAGTTGATCGAAGCATTCAAGATCGGCCTGCTGCTGTTCCTGCCGTTCATCGCGATCGACCTGATCGTGTCGAACGTGCTGCTCGCGATGGGAATGATGATGGTGTCGCCGATGACGATCGCGCTGCCGCTCAAGCTGCTCGTCTTCGTGCTGATCCACGGCTGGGAGAAGCTGATCGGCCAGCTTCTGCTGTCGTTCTCATGACGCCGCGCGCGCTGCCGCGATGAGCGAAGCCGTCATCACCCAGCTCGCCGCGCAGATGATGTGGCTCGTGCTGCTGCTGTCGCTGCCCGTCGTCGTCGTCGCGTCGGTCGTCGGCATCCTGGTGAGTCTCGTGCAGGCGCTCACGCAGGTCCAGGACCAGACGATCCAGTTCCTGATCAAGCTGCTCGCGGTCGCCGTCACGCTCGCCGCGACCTATCACTGGATGGGCGACGTGCTCGTCAACTACACGCTGCAGAGCTTCGACCAGATCGGCCGGATGAGAGCGTAGAGACATCGGAATGCAAACGCTCGTCCATTGGCTGCCGATCGTCGCGATTGCGATGCTGCGCCCGTTCGGCGCGCTGATGATCGTGCCGGTCTTCACGCCGGGCACGCTCGGCGGCTCGCTCGTGCGCAACGCGCTCGTGCTGATGATCGCGCTGCCGGTGCTGCCGGTTCACGACGCATGGCCCGCGTTCTCGCCCGCGGCCGGCGGCGCGCCGCACTACCTGTGGCTCGCGCTCGGCGAGCTGTGCGTCGGCGCGCTGATCGGCTTTTGCGCGGCGATCCCGTTCTGGGCGCTCGACATGGCAGGATTCCTGATCGACACGGCGCGCGGCGCGTCGATGGCGAGCGTGCTCAATCCGCTGCTCGGCGCGCAGTCATCGCCGTTCGGGATGGTGTTCTCGCAAGTGTTCACGCTGCTCTTTCTCGTGTCGGGCGGCTTCAACACGCTGATCGAAACGATCTACGCGTCGTATGTGACGCTGCCGCCCGGCGCGCCGCTGCGCTTCGGTCCCGACGCGCTCGCGCTCCTCACGCAGCAGTGGCATCTGATGTACGAGCTGTGCCTGCGCTTCGCGATGCCGGCGCTCGCGGCGATCCTGCTCGTCGACATGGCGCTCGGTCTCGTCAACCGCTCCGCGCAGCAGCTGAACGTGTTCTTCCTGTCGATGCCGATCAAGAGCGCGTTCGCGCTGCTGCTGCTCGTCATGTGCGCACGCTTCGCGTTCCGGCTGCCGCTTGCCGAAATCGCGCGGCTGCCCGAGCGCATCGCGCGGCTCGCCGGCATGCTGCGATGAGCGAGAAGACCGAAAAGCCGACCGCGAAGAAACTCGCGGACGCACGCAAGAAAGGTCAGGTCGCGAAGAGCGTCGAGATCACGAGCGGCGTCCAGCTCGCGGTGCTGCTCGGCTATTTCCTGTTCGAGGGCGCGCATCTGTTGCAGGCGTTCGAAGCGCTCGTCGACGTGTCGATTGCCGTCGTCAACGACGATTTCGCCGCGGCGACCGCGCGCTGGACGAGCGCACTCGGCGCCGTGCTGATCCGCTTCACGCTCGGCATGGCGGTGCTCGTGATCGCGATGACGGTCGCCGCCGCGATCGCGCAGATCGGGCCGCTGCTCGCCGTCGAAGCGCTCAAGCCGTCGCTCGACAAGATCAATCCGCTCGCGAACCTGAAGCAGATGTTCTCGCTGAAGAGCCTGTTCGAGTTCGCGAAGTCGCTCTTCAAGGTCGGCGTGCTGTCCGCGATCTTCTTCTATCTGATCCGCCAGTACGCGCCGTCGCTGCAGTTCCTGCCGCTTTGCAGCGTCGAATGCGGGCTCGCGGTCAGCACGCAATTGCTGTACTGGATGTGGGCCGCGCTCGTCGGCTTCTACGTCGTGTTCGGCATCGCCGACTTCGCGTTCCAGCGCTACAACACGACGAAGCAGCTGATGATGTCGCTCGAAGACATCAAGCAGGAATTCAAGAATTCGGAAGGCAACCCGGAGATCAAGCACAAGCGCCGCGAAATCCATCGCGAAGTGCAAAGCGGCAGCCTTGCCGCGAACGTCGCGAAATCGACGGTCGTCGTGCGCAACCCGACGCACGTCGCGGTGTGCCTCTATTACCGGCGCGGCGAGACGCCGTTGCCCGAGGTGATCGAGATCGGCCGCGACAAGCTGGCGCTGCACATCGTCGCGCTCGCCGAGCGCGAGCGCGTGCCCGTCGTCGAGAACGTGCCGCTCGCGCATGCGCTCGCGAACCGGCTCGACGTCGGGCAGCGCATTCCGCCCGATCTGTTCGAGCCCGTCGCGCACCTCCTGCGCGTCGCGATGCAGTTGCGCTACGACGAAGACGACGTGCGAGACGGTCAGCGCGACCAGGACCACGATGACCGTTCGCGAGATGACCACGCACATCCTTCACGCGATGGCAACGGCCGTTGAGTTTCGTTCGCCGCGGCGGGCCGCATCGCGCGCGGCGTGGGCGGCGGTGTTCGCAATCGCCGGCCTGACGGCGACGCGCGGCGCGAACGCGCAGGAGCCGCCCGCGCCGCTCGTCTGGACGCCTTATGTCGACGAATCGGCGGCGGCCGGAAGGGATCGAGCGGATGCCGGATCGACGGCGCTCGCGGCATTCGCGCCGTCGTCCGTGACGGCAACGGCACCGCCTGCCGGGCGGGACGACGCGGACGCGCACACGTCCGTGCGCGCGGCTGCGTCCGACGACGAGACGGCGGATGCGGAGGCGGATGCAACGGCGGGAACTTCGACGCCGCCATCGGCTTCGGCTTCGGCTTCGGCATTGGCTTCCTCCAACCCACCATCGCCCGCGAACGTCGCCCCTGCCGCGACACGCGCCGCCGCATCGCCCGACACATCCGCCACGCCGCGATCGACGCGCTACGACACGCTCGTCGCCTCGGTCGCCCGCGAGTTCGACCTCGACGCAAAGTTGTTGCACGCGATGATCCGCGTCGAGTCCGGCTACGACGCGAACGCGGTGTCGCCGAAGGGCGCGACCGGTCTGATGCAGGTGATTCCGGCGACCGGCGCGCGCTTCGGCTTTCGCGACCTGCGCGATCCGCACGCGAATCTGCGCGCCGGCGCGACCTATCTGAAATGGCTGCTCGGCGAATTCGACGACGACCTGACGCTCGCGCTCGCCGCGTACAACGCCGGCGAAGGTGCTGTCCGCAAGCATCGCGACCAGATTCCGCCCTATCGGGAAACGCAGGCATACGTGCGCCAGGTGCTCGCGTGCTACCGGGGCGCATGCTTGCCGCCGGGCGACGCGCGACTCGACGGCGGCGCGCCGCACGCAGCCGCGCAAACGGCGTTTCGTGCGCCGACCACGTCTCGGGCGTCGTCCCGCCTCACCGCAGGCGCGCTGCTCGCGAAGCTCGGCGGATTGCTGTTGTCGACGCCCGAGCCTCGCCCGCGGTGACGCGACGCGACAGCGCCCGCCGCCCATGCTCCGCGCCCCAGCCCCCCCGCCCCACGGACTGACACAAATTGTGCACCGCAGCGCCAACCGTGAGCAAAAAGTATCGGCAGTCGGTTTCTTTTGACGTAGTGAACAGGCGCCGCGAATCACTACAGTTCCTCCTGCCGTCGGCCCTGCCTGCACGACGGACGACAAGCACGATCAAGGAGACACTGGTGAACAAGATGCGATTTCTGGCCGCGGGCGCGCTGATCGCCGCCTGCCTGCCGGCCGCCGTGGCGGCGCAGGTCTGCAAGGTGCCAACGCTCAGGGTGCTCGCGCAGAAGAGCCTCGGTCTGACGGTGATGGAGAAGTCGCTGCCCGATTACGAGAAGAAGAGCGGCACGAAGATCGAGATCAGCTACTTCGGCGAGAACGACCGCCGCGCGAAATCGCGGCTCGACGCGTCGACGGGCGCGGGCTCGTATCAGATCTACTACGTCGACGAGGCGAACGTCGCCGAATTCGCGTCGGCCGGCTGGATCGCACCGCTCCTCAAGTACTACCCGAAGGAATACGACTACGACGACTTCCTGCCCGGCCGCCGCGCGGTCGCGAACTACAAGGGCGTCGCGTACTTCGCGCCGCTCATCGGCGGCGGCGATTTCCTGTTCTACCGCCGCGATCTCCTCGACGCCGCGCACATCCCTGTGCCGAAAACGGTCGACGAGCTGGTCGCCGCGATCAAGAAGCTGAACGCGCCGCCCAAAGTGTACGGCTGGGTCGCGCGCGGCCAGCGCGGCTCGGGAATGAACGTGTGGCGCTGGGCGCCGTTCATGCTCGCGCAAGGCGGCGCGTGGACCGACAAGCGCGGGCAGCCGGCGTTCAATTCGCCCGCCGCCGTGCAGGCGACGCAGCGCTACCGCGATCTCTTCAAGTACGCGCCGCCCGGCGCCGCGACCTACGACTGGAGCAACGCGCTCGAAGCGTTCCGCTCGGGCAAGGTCGCGTTCATGATCGAATCGACGCCGTTCGCCGACTGGATGGAGGACCCGAGCAAATCGAGCGTCGCGGGCAAGGTCGGCTACGTGCGGCCGCCCGCGCCGCTGCCGTCGGCCGCGTACGGGCATGGGCTCGCGATCTCGTCGGTCGGCGCGAAGGACGACTGCACGCGGCAGGCGGCGGGCCGCTTCATCGCGTGGGCGACGAGCAAGGACCAGGAGCAGGCGCGGCTGCGCAACGGCGTGTTCAGCGACTACAACCGCACGAGCACGATCGGCAGCGACTACTTCAGGCAGCACGTGAAGCCGCAGATCCTGTCCGGCCTGAACGACACGAACCCGGTGACGAAGGCGACGATCTGGGCGACGCCGCAATGGCCCGACATCGGCGACAACCTCGGCATCGCGCTCGAGGAGGTCTTCACGGGCACGCAGACCGACGTGCAGGGCGCGCTAGACGACGCGGCCCAGTACGCGAAGGACGCGATGGAGCACGGGCCGCGCAAGTGACGGCCGCGCGGCGGCGCAGCAACGCCGCCGCCGCGCCGCCCCACATCGCCCTCTTCGCCGGAGTCCTTCATGTTCAATCGTGGCAAGACGAGCCTGCCCTGGCTCTTCCTCGGCCCGCCGCTCGCACTGATGGCGGTGCTCGGCCTCGTGCCGACGATCGCGGCCGTCAACCTCGCGCTGAAGAACCGCGTGCTGCGCTACACCGACAGCGATTACGTCGGACTGCGCAACTTCGCGCGGCTCGCGTCCGACCGGCGCTTCCTGAACGCGATCGAAGTGTCGGCGCTGTGGGAAGCCGTCACGGTCGCGGGCGCGGTCGCCGTCGGCATCGTGCTCGCGGTCTTCCTGTTCGAGCGCGTGCACGGCCGCTCGCGCAACCTCGCGGTGCTGATCCTGATCATGCCGGTGCTGCTGCCGCGCGTGTCGGCCGCGTTCATCTGGAAGTTCATGTACGCGCCGCTCACGGGCATCTCGAGCTGGCTGCTCGGCGCGCTCGGCGTATCGAACGCCGCGCTCCTCGCCGATCCGCATCTCGCGCTCTTCGCGGTCGCGCTCGTCGACGTCTGGCAATGGGGCCTCTTCTTCTCGGTCGTGGTCCTGAAGCTCCTGGAGACGCTGCCGCCCGAGCCGCTCGAAGCGGCGCGGCTCGACTACGCGTCGACGTGGCAGGTCCACGCGTACATCGCGCTGCCGATGCTGAAGGCGCCGATCATGAGCCTCGTGTTCATCAAGATGGTCGAATCGCTGCGCTCGTTCGACCTCATCTACGTGATGACGAAAGGCGGCCCCGGCATCGCGACCGAAACGCTCGACATGTACGCGTACGCGCAAGGGATCGGGCTGTCGGGCAAGGTCTCGTACGCGTCGAGCATGGCGGTGCTGATGATGGTCGCCACGACGCTCGTGTTCACGTTCATCTGGAAGCGGGTCAACAAATGGGACGACTGATTGCGCGCGGCGGCACCGTCGCGATCGGCGGCGCGATCGCGCTCATCGCCGTGTTTCCGCTGTTCTGGGCGTTTCTCAATTCGCTGAAGCACCTGCTCGACATCGTCACGCCGACGCCGCGCTTTATCTTCACGCCGACGCTCGACAACTACCGGCAGGTGCTGTCGAGCCCCGAGGTGCTGATCGGCCTCGGCAACAGCCTCGCGATCGTCGGCGCGGCCGTCGCGCTCGGCGCGCTGTTCGGCGTGCCGGCCGCATATGCGATCGCGCGCTATCCGGTGCGCGGCAAGCGCGACATCCAGTTCTTCCTGCTGTCGCTGCGCTTCCTGCCGCCCGTCGCGGTCGCGATTCCGCTGATCGCGATCTGGGTCGACCTCGGGCTCTACGACACGAAGCTGTCGATGATCGTCACGTACCTGATCGTCACGCTGTCGACGATCACGTGGCTGTCGATCCCGGTGTTCCGCCGGCTGCCGCGCGAGATCGAGGAAGCGGCCGAGCTCGACGGCTACGGCCCATACGCGGTGTTCTGGCGCGTCGCGCTGCCCGTCTGCGCGAGCACGCTCCTGGGCGGCATCGTGTTCAGCTTCGTGCTCGTCTGGAACGAGCTGATGATTGCGCTCGCGCTCACGTCGTCGAGGAGCGCGACGCTGCCCGTCGTCGCGTCCGCGTTCACGTCGCTCGGCCAGGAAGTGCCGTGGGGCGTGATCAACGCATCCACCGTGCTGCTCGCGCTGCCGCCCCTCGTCTTCGTCGGCATGCTGAGCCGGCTGCTGAACTCGATGCTCAAAGGCAAATAAGGAGAATCCGTTGAAAGCCCTCGTACTCGAACAGGCGCGCGAGCTCGCGCTGCGCGACATCGACCTGCCGCTCGACGTCGGCCCGGCCGACGTCAAGATCCGGGTCCATACCGTCGGCGTCTGCGGCAGCGACGTCCACTACTACACGCACGGCGGCATCGGCCCGTTCAGGGTCGACGCGCCGATGGTGCTCGGCCACGAAGCGTCGGGCACGGTCGTCGAGATCGGGCGCGACGTCACGAGCCTGCGCGTCGGCGATCGCGTCTGCATGGAGCCCGGCGTTCCGCGCCTCGATTCGAAGGCGACGCTGCACGGCCTCTACAACCTCGATCCGTCGGTGCGCTTCTGGGCGACGCCGCCCGTGCACGGCTGCCTCACGCCCTACGTCGTGCATCCGGCGCCGTTCACGTACCGGCTGCCGGAGAACGTGTCGTTCGCCGAAGGCGCGATCGTCGAGCCGCTGTCGATCGGGCTGCAGGCCGCGAAGAAGGCGGCGATGAAGCCGGGCGACATCGCGGTCGTGATCGGCGCGGGGACGATCGGCGCGATGACGGCGCTCGCCGCGCTCGCGGGCGGCGCCGCGCGCGTGTTCCTCGCCGACGTCGTCAAGGAGAAGCTGTCGCTGTTCGCGTCGAACCGCGCGGTGACGACGGTCGACGTGAGCACGCAGCCGCTCGCCGACGCGGTCATGCACGCGACCGACGGCTGGGGCGCGGACGTCGTGTTCGAAGCGAGCGGCAACGCGAAGGCCTATGCGGGCGTCATCGACCTGCTGTGCCCGAACGGCTGCCTCGTGCTGATCGGGATGCCGCTCGATCCGGTGCCGCTCGACGTCGTCGCGTTGCAGGCGAAGGAAGCGCGGATCGAGTCGGTGTTTCGCTATGCGAACGTCTTCCCGCGCGCGCTCGCGCTGATCGCGTCCGGCGCGATCGACGTGAAGCCGTTCATTTCGCGCACGTTCCCGTTCTCGGACAGCCTGCGCGCATTCGAGGAAGCGGCGAGCGGGCATCCGCACGACGTGAAGATTCAGATCGAAATGGATTGAGCCATGGCACAGATCGTCTGCAGAGGTTTGACGAAGCGCTACGACGGCGGCCCGCCCGTCCTGCATCCGCTCGATCTCGAGATCGGCGACGGCGAGTTCATCGTGCTGCTCGGCCCGTCGGGCTGCGGCAAATCGACGATGCTGCGGATGATCGCGGGCCTCGAGGCGATCACGGGCGGCGAGCTCGCGATCGGCCGGGCCGTCGTCAACGATCTGCCCGCGCGCGCGCGCAACGTCGCGATGGTGTTCCAGAACTACGCGCTGTACCCGCACATGACGGTGTACGACAACATCGCGTTCGGGCTGCGGCGCCTGAAGGTGCCCGCCGCCGAGATCGACCGGCGCGTGCGCGACGTCGCGCGCGTGCTGAGCCTCGACGCGCTCCTCGACCGCAAGCCGCGCGCGATGTCGGGCGGCCAGCAGCAGCGCGCGGCGATCGCGCGCGCGATGATCAAGACGCCCGACGTCTTCCTGTTCGACGAGCCGCTGTCGAACCTCGACGCGAAGCTGCGCGCGCAATTGCGCGGCGACATCAAGCGGCTCCATCAGCGCCTCAAGACGACGACGCTGTACGTGACGCACGACCAGCTCGAAGCGATGACGCTCGCGGACCGCGTCGTGCTGATGCGCGGCGGGCGCATCGAGCAGCTCGGCACGCCGGCCGAGCTGTACGGCTGCCCGCACACGGTGTTCGCGGCGGGCTTCGTCGGCACGCCGGCGATGAACTTCGCGGACGGCGCGATCGAGCGCGCTGGCGGCGGCGTCACGCTCGCGACGGGCGGCGTGCGCTGGCCGCTCGCGGAACGCCGCTTCGCCGGCCTTGCCGACGGCCGGCGCGTGAGGCTCGCGATCCGGCCGAACTACCTACGCATCGCGTCCGCGGAGCGCGCGGGCTCGCCGGGCATGCCGGGCTCGCTCGCGCTCGAAGGCCGCGTCGAACTCGTCGAGCTGCTCGGCGCGGAGGCGCTCGTCACGTTCGACTGGAACGGCGCGCCGTTCGCGGCGCTCGTGCCGGCGTCAGCCGCCCCCGCGCTCGGCGCCGTGGTAACGTTCACGTTCGACGAGCGCGACCTGCATCTGTTCGACGCGTCCACCGAGCGCAACGTGATGCTGCCCGACGCCGGCGCGCCGGCGGACGCCGCGCGGCCCGAGGCCGCGACGCGGCAATCGCCGGACGCGCCGCGCGACCTGTCGATGTCGCACTCTTAAACGAGGGCCGCCGGGCCGCGCCAGCAGGAGCGAGACATGAACCCAGACCTGGAGATCGTCCCCACCCGCCGCGACGAGTCGTTCCGCGCGTGGGTGCACGACTATCCGCACACGGTCGCGAAGTGGCATTTCCATCCGGAGTACGAAATCCATCTGATCCAGGCGTCGCACGGCAAGTGCTTCATCGGCGACTACATCGGCGATTTCGCGCCCGGCAATCTCGTCGTCACGGGGCCGAACCTGCCGCACAACTGGATCAGCGAGCTTGGCCCCGGCGAGCGCGTGCCGTCGCGCGACGTCGTGCTGCAGTTCTCGCGCGACGCGGTCGAGAAGATGGTCGCCGCGTTCGCCGAGCTGCAGCCGGTGCTCGACCTGATCGACGACGCGTCGCGCGGCGTGCAGTTTCCCGACGACGTCGGCGCCGCGGCCGCGCCGCTGATGATCGAGCTGGCGAGCGCGCACGGCTGCCGGCGCATCGAGGTGCTGATGGCGCTGTTCGACCGGCTGGCGTCGTGCGCCGAGCGCCGCACGCTCGCCGGCCCCGGCTACCGGATCGACGCGCAGCACTATATGTCGTCGACGATCAACCAGGTGCTCGCGTACCTGCGGCAGAACCTGCCGGGCGCGCTGCGCGAGACCGACGTCGCCGCGTTCGCCGGCATGAGCATCAGTACGTTCACGCGCTTCTTCCGCCGCCATACCGGCTCGACGTTCGTCCAGTACCTGAACCGGCTGCGGATCAACGAGGCGTGCGAGCTGCTGATGCTCTCCGCGTTGAGCGTCACCGACATCTGCTATCGCGTCGGCTTCAACAACCTGTCGAATTTCAACCGGCAGTTCCTCGCGATGAAAGGCATGCCGCCGTCCCGATTCCGCGCGCTGCACCGGCTGAACGAACCGCACGATCTCCCGGCCGCGCCCGCCGCGCCGCCGCCCGCCGCGCGCGCCGTCTCCCACTCGCACCGGAGCCTCCACCCGTGACCTTTCTCGGCATCGATCTCGGCACGTCCGAAGTCAAGGCGATCCTCACCGACGCCGATTCCGCGCCGCTCGCCGCCGGCAGCGCGCCGCTCGCCGTCGACCGCCCGCATCCGCACTGGTCCGAACAAAGCCCGCAGGCGTGGTGGCACGCGACGCTCGATGCGATCGCCGCCGTGCGCGCCGCGCATCCGCGCGGCTTCGCCGCGTTGCGCGGGATCGGCCTGTCCGGCCAGATGCACGGCGCGACGCTGCTCGATCGCACGGGGCAGGTGCTGCGCCCCGCGATCCTGTGGAACGACACGCGCGCCGCGGCCGAATGCGTCGAGCTCGAGGCGCTCGTCCCCGAATCGCGCGCGATCACCGGCAACATGGCGATGCCGGGCTTCACCGCGCCGAAGCTGCTGTGGCTCGCGAAATACGAGCCCGCGGTGTTCCGCGCCGCGCACAAGGTGCTGCTGCCGAAGGACTACGTCGCGTGGCGGCTGTCCGGCGAATTCGTGTCCGACCTGTCGGACGCGTCCGGCACGCTGTGGCTCGACGTCGGCCGGCGCGACTGGTCCGAGCGGATGCTCGCCGCGACCGAGCTGTCGCGCGAGCAGATGCCGCGCCTCGTCGAAGGCAGCGCGGCCGCCGGGCGATTGCGCGACACGCTGCGGCGCGACTGGGGCGTGGCCGGCCCCGTCGTGATCGCGGGCGGCGCGGGCGACAACGCGGCGAGCGCGATCGGCATGGGCATTGCGAACGCGGGCAGCGGCTTCCTGTCGCTCGGCACGTCGGGCGTGCTGTTCGCCGGCAACGACCGCTTCGCGCCGAATCCCGGCGACGGCGTGCACGCGTTCTGCCATTGCTTGCCCGCGCGCTGGCATCAGATGAGCGTGATCCTGTCGGCGGCGGCGAGCCTCGACTGGTTCGCGAAGATCCACGACGTCGCCGTCGACACGCTGCCCGCGCTCGCCGAGCGCGCGGACGCGGCGCGCGCGCCGCTCTTCCTGCCGTACCTGTGCGGCGAGCGCACGCCGCACAACGACGCGAACGCGCGCGGGGTGTTCTTCGGGCTCGCGAGCGAGCATCGCGCGGGCGATCTCGCGTATGCGGTGATGGAAGGCGTCGCGTTCGCGATGGCGGACGGCTATGCGGCGCTGCGCCACGCCGGCACGACGCTCGACGACGCGTCGTTCATCGGCGGCGGCTCGAAGAGCGCGTTCTGGGCGCGGCTCTGCGCGAATGCAACGGGACTCCCGATGCATCGGCACGCGAGCGGCGCGGTGGGTGCGGCGCTCGGCGCGGCGCGGCTCGCGCGGCTCGCGGCGACGCACGATGCGATCGACGACGTGTGCGTCGCGCCGGCGATCGCGCAGACGTATCGGCCCGATCCCGCGTCGGCGGATCTGCTCGGCGCGCGGCTCGAGCGGTATCGGCGGCTGTATCGGGCGTTGAAGGGCGAGTTCGTCGCTTAGCGACGCAAATCCGGCCCGGCGGCCGGGCATCGGGCCGGCCGCCGGGCTGGGCTGGGCGCGCGAACGCCTTCGCTCATCTCCGCCGCCGCATCGCCTGCCGGACAACCCCGCTACGCGCCTGTCAGCCCGGCGGCTCGGCCGGCCGTCCTTTCACGAGCGGCCGAATAGACCGACGTTCGAACGACGCCGCCTCGTCGCTTTCCTGCCTCTTCTGCAATGCAAGCTCGCACGGCTGTCTTCAAACGCGCCATAAGCGCTCATGCCGGCCGGCTCCATTTTGACAAAAAATAAAATAAACATCTTTCATCTTGATTGATATATATCGGCATTCATATTTCACCGCCATTTAAACCAATCCATATATTTTCACCACACATCTGAATACATCTATTCCCCAAATTCGACCTTCATTTCATTTCGACCCCGTCGATTCGTCATCGCGCCCTCGCCCGCTTCTCGTTCGCGCATGCCGCGGCTCACGCACCGCGCTCGACTGCCATTCGACCGCTCGACACTCGACATCCGATCTCCATTCATGCCGGCATCGGCCGAAAATCCTTTCAAACATTACGCCTTTGATCGAAATCAAAATCGCATTCATTCTTACATATTCATTCATATATTCACAATAAAACACATTTCATTCGACTGCCTCAAAGACGATCGAAATATAATGGATCTCGATTCTCAAAGCGCCGTCGACATCGATTCGACCGCGTCAATTCCGCCCCCGCCCGCAACCGGCAACCCGCTATCCGAAACCATCTCCATCATCCCGATCTTCCGATTCACACAATGACGAGCGAGCAACAATCGATCACCATCACGCACAAACCCGAAGCGCGTCTGTCGGCCATGCCTCGCCGCATCCTGGGCGCCATGCTGGTCGTCGCGACGTCCATCGCGGCGAACGGCGCTCAGGCAAGCCCCGCGCCGCAGATTCAGGCGGTCTCGTGGCTCGTCGTCGATGCCGACTCCGGCAAGACGCTCGCCGAGCACAATGTGAGCGCGCGCCGCGAGCCGGCGTCGCTGACCAAGCTGATGACCGCGTACCTCGCGCTCGATGCGCTGAAGCAAGGGACGCTGCGCTGGGACGAGAAGGTCGAGATCGCCGCCGACGACATCGCTTCCGTCGGCAACGACGAAGCGCGGATGTACCTGGCGCCGGGCCAGCGCGTTCAGGTGCGCGACCTCGTGCGCGGCTTGATCGTCGCGTCCGCCAACGATGCGGCGCTCGTGCTCGCGAAGCGGATCGGCGGCAGCCCCGCCGGCTTCGCGAAGCGGATGAACGACGCGGCGCAGCGGCTCGGCATGCGCGATTCGCACTTCGTGTCGCCGTCCGGGATCACCACGCCCGATCATTATTCGACCGCGCACGACCTGTCGATTCTCGCCCGGCATCTGAACCAGGATTTTCCGGAGTTCTACACGTTCTCGTCGCAGCAGCATTTCGAGTACGGAAAATTCGCGAAGACGAACAAGAATCGCCTGCTGCGCGCCGATCCGACCGTCGACGGCATGAAGACGGGCCATACGAATGCGGCCGGCTGGTGCATGGTCGTCACCGCGAAGCGCGGCGTCGCCGGCTCGCACGCGAAGCATCGCGTGATCGCCGTGCTGCTCGGCGAGCCGACGGAAAAGCAGCGGCTCGCCGACGCGAGGCGACTCCTCGACTGGGGCTTCGCGTCGCTCGGCGGCGAGCATCCGGCCGCGAACGTCGCGCGCCGAGCCGATCCGCAGGCGGGCGAGCGCCGCTCGGCGGAATCGGCGCGCATGCTCTGACGTTCGCGTAGCCGAACCCCGCGCCACACGCGTTTGCGCTGCGAAGGCGGCGCGCAATACGGCGCACGCCGGCATCGATAGCGCGCCGAAGCGGCGCGCGCCGCCCGGCCGATTCCCCTTTCCTTCATCTCTTGCCCGGCGTCGCGCCGCGCGTGACGGCGCGCTTCGTCGCGTCCCGTTTTCGTGCGCGCCCGTCCGCCGGCGACGAGCGCGCCGGCCACCGGCCAGGACGACGCTCCGACAACGCCGGCTTTCCGGCCGCGCAGGCTGCGCCCCGGCTGCCCTCCACCACGCTTTCGTCACCACGAGGACGACCCGACATCGATCCGATCATGCCCAGATCCACTGCATCGCTTCACCGCGGCCCGCGCGCCCTGCCCCGATGGCGCTCGCGCTGCGTCCTCGGACTCCTGTGCGCCGGCTTCGCCGCGCTCGCCGTGCGCGCACTCTGGGTCCAGGTCGTGCATAGCGATTTCTACATCCGGCAAGGCGTCAAACGCTTCGAGCACACGTTTGAAGCCTCGCCGGCGCGCGGGCGCATCCTCGACCGCAACGGCGGCGTGCTCGCGATCGACGAGCCCGTCGCCGACGTGTGGATCGAGCCCGAAGCGTTCCGCCGCGCGACGCGCGCGCAAATGCATGCGCTCGCGTCGCTGCTTCGGCTGCCGGGCGACGCGCTTGCCGCCAAGGCGATCAGCAGCCGCCAGTTCGTGTACGTGAAGCGATGGATCGAAGCGGACCTGGCCGCGCGCATCGAGCAGCTCGCCGTGCCCGGCGTGCATCTCGGCCGCGCGGCGCGGCGCTATTACCCGGGCGGCAGCGACTTCGCGCAGCTCGTCGGCTTCGTCGGCGCAAACGGACACGGGCTCGAAGGCGTCGAGCTCGCCGACGACGCCGCGCTGTCGGGCGTCGGCGCGAAGCGCGACATGATCGTCGACCGGATGGGCCGTCCCGTCGACGTCGGCGATGTCGAATCGGCGGGCAGGCCCGGCGCGGACATCCGGCTGTCGATCGACCGCCGGCTCCAGTATCTCGCGCGGCTCGCCGTCGAAGAGACCATCGCGCGCACCGCCGCGGCCGCCGGCTGCGCGATCGTCGTCGATGCGAAAACGGGCGAGATCCTCGCGCTCGTCAATCTGCCGTCCTTCGATCCGAACGGGCAGCCCGCCGCGTACGACGACCGCTTTCGCGATCGCGCGCTGACCGACGTCTTCGAGCCGGCGTCGACGCTCAAGCCGGTGACCGTCGCGCTCGCGCTGAGCGAAGGCGTCGTCACGCCGGACACGCGCTTCGACACGTCGCCCGGCGTGCTGCGAATCGACGGCGCGACGATTCACGATACCGGCAATTTCGGCGAACTCACCGTCACGCAGATCATCGCGAAATCGAGCAACGTCGGCATGGCGAAGATCGCCGAGCGGCTGCGCGCGCAGGACATGTGGCAGACGTTCGAGCGCGCGGGCATCGGCGAGCGCCCGCTCGCCGGGATGCCGGCGATCGCGCGCGGCATGCTGAGGCCGGCGCGCAGCTGGAAGCCGATCGAGCGATTGACGATGTCGTACGGCTACGGGCTGTCGATGTCGCTCGCGCAGCTCGCCGATATCTACACCGCGTTTGCCGGCGACGGCCGCCGGATACCGCTGTCGCTGACGCACGCGAGCGCGCCGCCGGATCGCGTGCGCGTCGTGCCGGCAGCGGTCGCGCGGCAGATCCGCGCGATGCTCGAGACGGACGGCGCCGAAGGCACCGCGCGCGTCGCCCGCCTGCCCGACTACCGGATCGGCGCGAAGACGGGCACCGCCCGCAAGCTGTCGGGCAAGCGCTATGCGCGCGGCAAGTATCGCGCGCTGTTCGTCGGCATGGCGCCGATGAGCGATCCCCGCCTGATCGTCGCCGTGATGATCGACGAGCCGTCGCGCGGCTCGTACTACGGCGGCCCCGCGGCCGGCCCCGCGTGGGCCGAGATCACGGAGAACGCGCTGCATCTGCTCGGCGTGCCGCCCGATCGAGCGCCGGCGCGGCATGCGTGACGCATGCCCCGGCCGCCTCGCCCGCCCTCATCGCGCGCCGGTCGAGTCGCCGCAATCCGTCCGGCGCGCGAGCCATCCGTTCGGAATCCCGACATGTTGAAACTCAAGCATCGCTTCTTCCGCCGCGCATCGCGCGCGGCATCCGAAACCCCGAGCGAAGCCGGGTGCGACGCTCCCGACGGCGATCGCCGACGCGAGCCGAGCGCCGCGACGCGCGCGCGGACCGGCACGATCCGCCGTCTGCTGCGCGGAAGCGGGATCGTGTCCGCGGCGATCGCATCGGCCGCGCTGCTCGCCGCCTATGCCGCGATCGTGATGTACCCGCAATTGCCGACGATCGCCGCGCTGACGGATTTTCAGCCGACGGTGCCGCTCAGGGTCTACACGGCGGACGACGTGCTGATCGCGCAGTACGGCGTCGAACGCCGGGTGCCGCTGACGTTCGACGAGATCCCGGACGTCGCGAAGCACGCGGTGCTCGCCGCGGAAGACGCCCGCTTCTACGAGCACCACGGCATCGACGTCGTCGGTCTCGTCCGCGCGGCGCTCGCGGACTTTGTCCACGACAGCAAGCGACAGGGCGCGAGCACGATCACGATGCAGCTCGCCCGCAACTTCTTCCTGTCCCGCGACAAGACCTATCTGCGGAAAATCTACGAGATCCTGCTCGCGATGCGCATCGAATCGCAGCTGTCGAAGCCGCAGATCCTGCAGCTCTACATGAACCAGATCTACCTCGGCGAGCGCTCGTACGGCTTCGGCGCGGCGGCGCGGACTTATTTCGGCAAGGATCTCGCCGACCTGTCGATCGCGCAGGCCGCCATGCTCGCCGGATTGCCAAAAGCGCCGTCGACCTTCAATCCGGTCGGGAATCCCGAGCGCGCGCGCACGCGCCAGCACTACGTGCTGCGGCGGATGTACGAGCTCGGCTACATCGACGACGCGCAATATCGCGCGGCGCTCGCGGAGCCGCCGTACACGCGGCCCGTGGCGAGCGCCGGCGCGGTCCGCGCCGACTATGTCGGCGAAATGGTGCGGCAGACGATGGTCGCGCAATACGGCGAAGCCGCATACGAACGCGGCTTCCGGGTATGGACGACCGTGCGCGCGGCCGATCAGAACGGCGCGTACGCGGCCGTGCGCCGGGGCGTCGCCGCCTACGATCGCCGGCATCGCTATGAAGGGCCGGAAGCCGTGCTGCCGATGCCGTCCGCCGCACTCGACGCGCCCGCGCGCCGCCGCGCCCTGATGCGCGCGCTGCTGGACCGGCCGGCCGTCCCGGGCCTGACGGCCGCCGTCGTCGTGTCGGCCGGCGCGCGCGACGTGACCGTCGTCACGCTCGACGGCCGCACGGTGACGCTCGGCGGGCCGGCGCTCGATTTCGCCCGCTCGCGCACGCCGTCGCGCTCGCTGGCGGCGGCCGGACTGCGGCCCGGCGCGGTCGTGCGAATCGGCACGGACGCAGACGATCGGCCGATGATCGACGAGCTGCCTTCGGTCGAGGCCGCGCTCGTCTCGGTGGATCCGGAGAGCGGCGCGATCCGCGCGCTCGTCGGCGGCGTCGACGAAGCGCGCAATCCGTTCAACCACGTGACGCAGGCGTGGCGCCAGCCCGGCTCGTCATTCAAGCCGTTCGTCTACTCCGCCGCGCTCGAAAAAGGCTTCGCGCCGGCGACGACGGTCGACGATGCGCCGTTCGAAGCGGCCGCGAGCGGCGACGCGCCTCCATGGCGGCCGAAGGAGGTCGGTCCGCTGCTCGGTCCGATCTCGCTGCGTGAAGCGCTGACGAAGTCGAAGAACCTGGCCGCGGTCCGGATACTCGACGCGATCGGCCCCGACTACGCGAGGACGTACGCGATCGACCGCTTCGGCTTCAGCGCCGACAAGCTCGTCGCCAACCTGCCGATGGCGCTCGGCGCGGGCTCGGTCACGCCGCTGCAGATGGCCGCGGCTTACGCGGTCTTCGCAAACGGCGGCTATCGCGTGCAGCCGTACCTCGTCGCGAGGATCGTCGACGGACGCGGCCGCACCGTGTTCGACGCGCACCCGCCGACGGCGGACGACGGCGCGCCGCGCGTGATTCCCGCCGCGAACAGCTACATCATGACGAGCCTGCTCGAGTCCGTCGCGCAGCACGGCACCGCGTCCGCGCTCGGCGCGCTGCGCCGCCCCGACATCGCGGCGAAGACGGGATCGACGAACGGCTATCGCGACGGCTGGCTCGCCGGCTATCAGCATTCGCTCGTCGCCGTCGCGTGGATGGGATTCGACACGTCGCGCACGCTCGGCGCGGGCGAATGGGGGTCGCATACCGCGCTGCCGATCTGGCTCGACTACATGCGCGGCGCGATGCGGCACGTGCCCGTCTACGAAGCGGCGGCGCCCGGCGACGTCGCGGTCGTCGACGGCGAGTTGTACGAAGCCGCGCACGCGCCGGGCAACGGCTTCGTGGCGACCGTGGGCGACGATCGCAGCAAGGACGCGAGCGCCCGGGCGATGGGCGCATCGGCGAGCGCGAGCGCGAGCACGAGCACGAGCGCGAATGCGAGCGCGACCGTGCCGGCATCCGACGCACCGCACGCCTGAGCGGAAAAAGGGGCTTGCCGAGGCGATCGCCGGCACGCGCGCCGCCTGCCGCGATCCGGCCTCGCGCGCGCCGGCGCGCGATCGAAATGCGATCGAAGCGCCATCGAAGCGCCATCGAAGCGCCATCGAAGCGCCATCGAAGCGCGATCGAAGCGCCATCGCGCCCGCGAACGGGCGCTCGACTCAGGAGGCGGCGTCGGCCGGCGTCTTGCCCGCGCAACGGCCCGTTCCGGCCGACGGCCTGCCGCGCGCCGCCCACGGGACGCGCCGGCCGCGCCTGCGCGACCGCATCTGCCGCCACCGCCCGTACATCTGCTTCGGTCCGCGATAGGCGGTGTCCCGCGAGTCGAGCGCCGCCTCCGCTTCAATAAACGTCTCGCGCATAACGCTTGTCCTTTGCGAGCCGTGCGACGTAGTCCGCCGCCTGCTCGTCCGTCATCCCCCCATGCCGCGCGACGATCGTCTTCAACGCCGCGTCGACGTCCTTCGCCATGCGCGCCGCGTCGCCGCACACGTAGAAATGCGCGCCCTCCGCGAGCCACGCCCACAGCGCCGCGCCCTGCTCGAGCATCCGGTCCTGCACGTAGATCTTCTCCGTCTGGTCGCGCGAGAACGCGAGATCGAGCTGCGTCAGGAAACCGTCCGCCTGCATCCGCATGAGCTCGTCGCGGTAATAGAAATCCGTGTCCGCATGCTGCTCGCCGAAGAACAGCCAGTTGCGCCCCTTCGCGCCGCGCGCGCGGCGTTCGTGCAGAAAGCCGCGAAACGGCGCGATGCCCGTGCCCGGCCCGACCATCACGATCGGCGTGTCGCCGCTCGCGGGCGGCCGGAAATGCGCGGACTTCTGCACGAACACCGGCACGCCCGCGTCGGCCGCGCGATCCGCGAGGAACGTCGACGCGACGCCCTTGCGCTGCCGCCGCCCGTTGTTGTAACGGACCGCCGACACGGTCAGATGAATCTCGCCGCGGTGCGCGTTCGGGCTCGACGCGATCGAATAGAGCCGCGGCTGCAGGCGCTTGAGCATCCCGACGAGCTCGGCCGCCGACAGCTCGACCGGAAACTCGTGCAGCACGTCGGCGAGCTGCTGCCCCCACAGCCAGTTTTTCAGGTCCGCCTTGCGATCGTCGCCGAGCAGGCGCTTCAGCGCGCCGCCCGCGCGGCTGCGCGATGCGATGAACGCGAGCGCGTCCGGATGCGGCCGCGTGATGTCGAGGTGCTTGGCGAGCGCGTCGGCGACGCGCAGCTCGCCGACGCCCGCGACCGTCACCGGCGTGTCCGCCTTCAGGCACGCGAGCGTCAGCAGCTCGTCGACGAGTTCCGGGCAGTTCGTCGGCCACACGCCGAGCGCGTCGCCCGTTTCGTACTCGATCGCCGCGCCGTCCGTCGACAGCGACACGTAGCGCGTATCCTTCGCCGCGCCCGGCTCGTTGAGCCGCAGGTTCGCGACGAGCCGCGACGCGGCCGGGCGCGTCTTCGTCGGGATCGCGCCGGACGGAATCATCCCGTCCGCCGGCACCGCGTGCAGCGCCGCGTCCTCTTCCTTGATCCGCGCGATCACGCGGTCGAGCCACGCGTCGGCGGCCGGCTGATATTCGGCGTCGCAGTCGACGCGCTCGACGAGGCGCGCCGCGCCGAGCTCCGCGAGCCGCGCGTCGAGCCGGCGGCCGTGGCCGCAGAACTGGTCGTAGTTGCGGTCGCCGAACGCGAGCACCGCGTAGCGCACGCCGTCGACGCGCGCCGCGTTTGCCGCGCCGAGCGCCGTCCAGAACTCGTGGCCGTTGTCGGGCGCGTCGCCGTCGCCGAACGTGCTCGTCATCAGCAGCGCGTACTGCGCTTTCGCGAGCGCGGCGGCCGGATAGTCGGCCATGCACGCGACGCGGATCTCGAAGCCCGAATCCATCAGCTGCGTCGCGTAGCGCTCGGTCAGCGATTCGACGTTGCCCGTCTGCGACGCCCACAGCAGCACGACCTTCGGCCGCGTGCGCACGATCCGCACGCCGCTCGGCGCGGGCGACGCGTCGGCCGCCGCGGGCGGCGCGGACGTCGCCGTGGCCGTGAGCGCATGAGCCGATGCCGAAGTCCCGCCCGACACGCGGCTGAACAGCCCGGCGAGCAGCCCGTCGACCCAGAGACGCGCATCGCCGGCCAGCGGCGCGCTCGCCGGCAGCACCGGCACGCCGCCCGCCCGCCGGCCTTCGGCGGCGCGCAGCCCGCTGACGAAGCCCGCGACGTAGACGCGCTCCGCGTCGGTGAGCTGCGGCGCGCTCGCCGCGGCCGGAACGCCCAGCAGCGCGGCGAAGGTGTCGATATCGGACATGTTCAATTCCTCGGGCGCGGCGTCGGCGGCTTCGAGCGACGCCACGGACACCACGCTGGCTTGCGCATTGCGCGATTCGGCGAGCGGCGCGCGGTCGTCATCGCCCGCCGCGACGCCCGCGTCGTCGCGCGCGTCGACGTGCGCGAGCGCGACCGCGCAGAATTTGAGTTCGGGTTGCAGCGACACCGGATCGACCGCGTCGTTCGTGACCGCGTTCACGCACAGGTCGTCGCCGTACACGTCGTTCCAGTGCATCGGCGCGAAGCACGCGCCCGGCTGCACGCGATCGGTGACGACGGCGGGCAGCACCGCGCGGCCGCGCGCCGAGCGGATCTCGACCGCGTCCTTCGCCGCGATCGACAGCGCGGCCGCGTCGTCCGGATGGATCTCGACGAACGGGCGCGGATTCAGCTTGTTCAGCATCGCGACCTTGCCCGTCTTCGTCATCGTGTGCCATTGATGCTGCAGGCGGCCCGTGTTCAGCACGATCGGGAATTCGGGCGTCGGCGTCTCGGCCGGCGCGACGTGCGGACGCGCGAAGAAGCGCGCCCTGCCGGTCGGCGTCGGGAACGCGAGCGCCGGCGCGCGACCGTCGGGCAGCGTCCCGTGCGCCTGGCTCGCGCCGTCGTTCAGATAGCGGATCGGATGGCGGTCCTGCCAGCCGTCCGGCGGGCAAGGCCATTGCAGCGGCGTATCGCGCAGCGCCGCGTGGCTCGCGCCGCGCAGGTCGTAGCCCGTCTTCGGATTCGCGAAGCGCCTGATCTCGTCGAACACGTCGGAGGCCGAACGATAGTCGAACGCGTCGCCGTAGCCCATCTCGCGCGCGACCGCCGCGACGATCCGCCAATCCGGCCAAGCGTCGCCGGGCGGCTCGACCGCCTGCCGCATCAGCGTCAGGTTGCGCTCCGAGTTGATCATCACGCCTTCGGCTTCCGCCCACAGCGCGCCCGGCAGCAGGATGTCCGCGTAGCGGTTGGTCTCGGTGTCGAGGAACGCGTCCTGCACGATCACGACGTCCGCCGCCTGCAAGCCCGCGATCACGTTCTTGCGATTCGCGACGGTCGCCGCCGGATTCGTGCAGATGATCCAGCACGCCTTGACGTCGCCCGCGGCCATCTTCGCGAACAGGTCGACGGTGCCGCCGCCCGCGTCCTTGCCGAGCGTGCCGGCCGGCAGGCTCCACGCGTCCTCGACGAAGCGGCGGTCCTCGTCGTCGAGCGCCGAGCGCTGGCCGGGCAGCCCCGGCCCCATGTAGCCCATCTCGCGGCCGCCCATCGCGTTCGGCTGCCCCGTCAGCGAGAACGGGCCGCTGCCCGGCCGGCAGATCCTGCCCGTCGCGAGATGCAGGTTGCAGATCGCATTCGTGTTCCACGTGCCGTGCGTGCTCTGGTTGAGCCCCATCGTCCAGCAGCTCGTCCATTCGCGCGCGTCGCCGATCCATTGCGCGGCGAGCCGGATGTCGGCTTCGGCGATGCCGGTGATCGCGGCGACCTTCTCCGGCGTGTATGCGTCGAGAAAGCCGGGCATCGCGTCCCAGCCTTCGGTGTGCGCGGCGATGAAGTCCGCGTCGGTCTTGCCGTTCGCGTGCAGCAGATAGAGCAGGCCGTTCATCAGCGCGAGGTCGGCGCCCGGCCTGATCCGCAGGAACAGATCCGCCTTGTCCGCGGTCGCGGTGCGGCGCGGATCGACGACGATCAGCTTCGCGCCCGCCTTCACGCGGTCCATCATTCGCAGGAACAGGATCGGATGACAGTCGGCCATGTTCGAACCGATCACGAAGAACAGATCCGCGCGATCGAAATCCTGATACGAGCCGGGCGGGCCGTCCGCGCCGAGCGACAGCTTGTAGCCGCTTCCCGCGCTCGCCATGCAGAGCCGCGAGTTCGACTCGATGTGCGGCGTGCGCACGTAGCCTTTCGCGAGCTTGTTGACGAGATACTGCGCTTCGAGCGACATCTGGCCCGACACGTAGAACGCGAGCGCGTCGGGGCCGTGCGCGTCGAGCGCCGCGCGCAGCCGGCGCGCGGTCTCGGCGATCGCGTCGGCGATCGGCACGGGCG
Organism: Burkholderia oklahomensis C6786; assembly: GCF_000959365.1. NCBI lineage: Bacteria > Pseudomonadati > Pseudomonadota > Betaproteobacteria > Burkholderiales > Burkholderiaceae > Burkholderia > Burkholderia oklahomensis. Next base: position 1,848,173 of record NZ_CP009556.1, on the reverse strand, counting down.
CCGGATCGCGGTCGCGCGCGTCGCGCACGAACGCGCTTTCCAGGCGGCCCGCGTTGCGCAGCGCGACGTGCGCGGACGAGCCCTTCGTGCACAGCCGGCCGAAGTTGGCCGGATGCTCGGTGTCGCCGGACACCTTGACCACCTCGCCGTCCTCGACGTGCAGCACCATCCCGCAGCCGACGCCGCAGTACGGGCACACCGTCTTCACGCTCGCGCTCGCCATCCCGATCGCCTCGCCGTCAGTCCGCGCGCGTCACGCGGCGACCCACACGTAGCCGTCCTCGATGCGCGACGGATATGCGTTCACCGACTTGTCCGGCGCTTCGAGACACTCGCCCGTGCGCAGGTCGAAGTGATGCTTGTAGAGCGGCGACGCGACGACGATCCGCTCGCCGAGGCTGCCGATCAGCCCGCGCGACAGCACGGCGGCCTGCGAATTCGGATCGACGTTGCCGATCGCGAACGCGCGGCCGCGGCCGCGGCCGTCGTCGACGTGGAACACGGCGACCTGCTCGCCGTTGACGAGCGCGCACACGCCCGTGTTCGGCACGATGTCGTCGAGCGCGCAGACGGGCGTCCACGCGGAAGCGTCTCGATGGCTGCTCATGGCGATCTCCTTGCTGTGACTGGCGATAACAGGACGTTCAAGCCGTTTCGGTTGCGATTTCCGCTTCGGCCTCGCGCAGGCGGCTCGCGTCGGCCGCGCGCGCGCCGCGTTCGTCCGGCGTCGCCGGGCGGATCTGGCCGCGCGCCTCGACGAACGCGATCGTCGAATCGGACGCGTCGCTGTTGACGAAATGGCGGAAGCGGCGGCGCGTCGCCGGATCGGTGACGGCCTTCTTCCATTCGCATTCGTACGTGTCGACGACGTGCCGCATCTCGGCCTCGAGCTCCGCCGCGAGCCCGAGCTTGTCGTGGACGACGACGTCGATCAGGTAGTCGAGCCCGCCTTCGAGGTTGTCGCGCCACACGCTCGTGCGCTGCAGCCGGTCGGCGGTGCGGACGTAGAACATCAGGAAGCGGTCGATGTAGCGAACGAGCGTGTCGCGGTCGAGGTCGGCGGCGAGCAGTTCCGCGTGGCGCGGCTTCATCCCGCCGTTGCCGCACACGTACAGGTTCCAGCCCTTCTCGGTCGCGATCACGCCGATATCCTTGCCCTGCGCCTCCGCGCATTCGCGCGTGCAGCCGGATACGCCGAACTTCAGCTTGTGCGGCGCGCGCAGCCCCTTGTAGCGGTTCTCGAGCGCGATCGCGAGGCCGACCGAATCGCCGACGCCGTAGCGGCACCACGTCGAGCCGACGCACGACTTCACCGTGCGCACCGACTTGCCGTACGCGTGGCCCGATTCGAAGCCGGCCGCGATCAGCTCTTCCCAGATGAGCGGCAGCTGCTCGACGCGCGCGCCGAACAGGTCGACGCGCTGGCCGCCCGTGATCTTCGTGTAGAGGCCGTATTTCTTCGCGACCTGGCCGACCGCGATCAGCCCTTCCGGCGTGACCTCGCCGCCCGGCATCCGCGGCACGACCGAATACGTGCCGTCGCGCTGGATGTTCGCGAGGAAGTAGTCGTTCGAATCCTGCAGGCCCGCGTGCTCCTTCTTCAGTACGAATTCGTTCCAGCACGACGCGAGGATGCCGGCGACGGCCGGCTTGCAGACGTCGCAGCCGAGGCCGCGGCCATGCCTGTTCAGCAGCGCGCCGAACGTCTTGATCCGCTCGACGCGCACCAGGTGATAAAGCTCCTGCCGCGAATACGGAAAGTGCTCGCACAGGTGGTTATCGACGTCGAGGCCCTGATTCTTCATCTCGGCCTTCATCACCTGCGTGACGAGCGGCACGCAGCCGCCGCACGACGTGCCCGCGCCGGTGCAGCGCTTCAGCGCGCCGATGCTCGCCGCGCCGCCCGCGACCGCTTCGCGGAGCTGCGCCTTCGTCACGTTGTTGCACGAACAGATCTGCGCGGCGTCCGGCAGCGCGTCGACGCCGAGCGCCGGCTTCGCGCTGCCGTCCGCCTGCGGGAGGATCAGGAATTCCGGCGCGTCCGGCAGCTCGATCCGGTTCAGCATCATCTGCAGCAGCGTGCCGTATTCGGCCGCGTCGCCGACCATCACCGCGCCGAGCAGCGCCTTGCCGCATTCGGACACGACGAGCTTCTTGTAGACCGCTTTGCGCTCGTCGGCGAACTGGTACGTGCGGCAGCCGGGCGTCTTGCCGTGCGCGTCGCCGATGCTCGCGACGTCGACGCCCATCAGCTTGAGCTTCGTGCTCATGTCCGCGCCGGTGAACGCGCCGTCGCCGCCCGCGAGCAGCCGCGCGACGACGCGCGCCATGTCGTAGCCGGGCGCGACGAGGCCGAAGGTCTGGCCGTTCCACGCCGCGCATTCGCCGATCGCGTAGATGTCCGCGTCGCTCGTCCGGCAGTTGCTGTCGATCGCGACGCCGCCGCGCGGGCCGATCTCGAGCCCGCACCGCCGCGCGATCTCGTCGCGCGGCCGGATGCCCGCGGAGAACACGATCATGTCGGCGTCGAGATGCGTGCCGTCGGCGAATTCCATCCGGTGCGCGCCCGTCTCGCCGTCGACGATCGCGAGCGTGTTCTTGCCCGCGTGCACCTGCACGCCGAGCGCCTCGATCTTGCCGCGCAGCATCCGGCCGCCGCCTTCGTCGATCTGCACCGCCATCAGCCGCGGCGCGAACTCGACGACGTGCGTCGCGAGCCCCATGTCGCGCAGCGCCTTCGCGCATTCGAGACCGAGGAGGCCCCCGCCGACGACGACACCCGATTTCGCGCGCGCGCCGCACGCCCGCATCGCTTCGAGATCCTCGATCGTTCGGTACACGAAGCAATCGGCGCGCTCGCGGCCCGGCACGGGCGGCACGAACGGCGTCGAGCCGGTCGCGAGCACGAACTTGTCGTACGCGAGCGTCTCGCCCGTCGACAGCGTGACCGTGCGCGCGCCGCGATCGATCGCGACCGCCTTCGTGTCGAGCAGCAGACGGAAGTTCGGATGGCGCTCGAAGAAGCCCGGCTCGACGAGCGACAGATCGTCGGCCGACTTGCCCGCGAAGAATTCGGACAGATGGACACGGTCGTACGCGGGACGCGGCTCCTCGCAGATCACCGCGACCTGCGGCGCGGCGGGCGCGTCCTGCGCGCCGGCCGCGATGCATTCGAGCAGCTTGTGACCGACCATCCCGTGACCGATGACGACGATTTTCATGATGGATGCCCTCTGTTCTCTGTCAATTCGTGAAGCCGTTCGCGGCGAGCGCGCGCTCGCGCAGCGCCGCCTCGCGAGCCTGGTGCTCGGCGCTGAACCGTACCGCAAGCGCGCAGAACGCGGAAACGGTGACGAATAGGCCTAGCAGCGTGAGCGTTTGTTGGATATCGCCGACGCCCTTCATCAGGAAGCCGGCCGCGACCGCGCCGACGTTGCCGCCCGCGCCGACGATCCCCGCGACGCCGCCGAGCGCGCGGCGATCGATGAACGGCACGAGCGCGTACGTCGCGCCGCACGCCATGTGCGTGAAGAGACCGAACGCGGCCATCGCGGCGACGGCGATCGCGGCGCTGCCCGCATGCGCGAACCACAGGAGGCCGAGCCCCTCGCCGACGATCAGCGCGAACAGCAGCGTCGCGCGCACGTCGAGCCCGCGACGCGCGGCGACGCGATCCGACAGCCAGCCGCCCAGCGCGCGCGCGAACAGCGCGAGAAGGCCGAAGATGCCGGCGGCGAGGCCCGCGTCCTTCAGCGACAGCTGGAAGTGATTGACGTAATAGAGCGCGGCGATGTTGTGCATGAACACCTCGACGCCGAAGCACGCGCCATAGGTGACGAACAGCATCCACACGCGGTAGTTCGCGAACGCGGCGGAAAAGCTCGCGAAGCCGCCCTTCTTGCCGCTGTCGATCGTCACGCCGCGCGCGCGCAGCGCGACGAAATCGCCCTGCGGGCAGTCCTGCGTATAGCGCCAGTAGACGACGGCCATCGCGAGCATCGCGACGCCCGGCGCCGCGAGCGCGACGCGCCATGCGGACGCGTCGCCGAAGCCGAGCATCAGCGCGGCGGCGAGCAGGAGCGGCATCATCGCCTGCGCGGCGCCCGCGCCCGCGTTGCCCCAGCCGGCGGCCGTCGCGTTCGCGGTGCCGACGACGTTCGGCGCGAACATCACCGACGTGTGGTACTGCGTGATCACGAAGCTCGCGCCGATCGCGCCGATGCCGAGGCGGCACAGCAGGAACGTCAGGTAGTCGTGCGAGAACGACACCGCGAACACCGGCATCGCGCCGAGCGCGAGGAGGCCCGCATAGACGCGGCGCGGGCCGAAGCGGTCGCACAGCGGGCCGACGACGAGCCGCACGGCGATCGTCGCCGCGACAGCCGCGATGTTGACGTTTGCGACCTGATCGGCGCTCAGCCTGAATTCGCGTGCGATGAGCGGCATCAGCGGCGCGCACGCGAACCACGCGAAGAAACACACGAAGAACGCGATCCACGTCAGGTGGAACGCGCGCATCGGCGCGATGCGCCAGTCGAGAAGGTCGATGCGGGTGGCTTTGTCGGACATCTTGTCTCACCAAACGAAAACGGCGTCCTGCGAACCCGGTCGAGTGACCGGATGCGTAGGACGCCGTTGCCCAGGAAGCCCGTTGCCGGGCGGATCGGTATTCGGTGCTGCGAAGCGAATCGTCGTTGATTCGCCGAAGATCGCTAGGCAAGTGCCGTGCCAGAAAGCCGAAAACGAGACGCGGCGCGGCATTGCGCCGACATGCACGGATTTGGCGCCGCGCGCCGACGATACGCGGTGAGGCAGCGAAGCACAGATGTGGTGCGATGCAGCACTGTCCGCGTGCGACAGATCGGCGCGGGGCCGGGTGCGGCGGCGGGTCTTTTGGCCGCGCGGCGCGCGTCGGCGGCAAGGCCGCGCGATCGTGCCCGTGCCCGTCGCGTAGCGCGCGTCGCCAAGGCTCGCGGCACGCGCTTTGCCCGCGCCGGCGAGGCGGCACGCGCACGCCGACGCCGGTCCATCGCCCGCGCGTCGCGCGCGACGCCCGCTCGCTTGCGACGCGCGCGCCATCGGTCGCGCCGTCTTCGCGCCGGTTCGGCGCGTGCGCGGCCGCCGTTGGCCCGGATATTGCTGGATGTGACGCGTCATCGGCAACGACGCCGGTGCAGCATCGCGAAACTTCTCCGGATCGTCCGCCGACGGACGGTCCACTTGGACAACGGTGTCCCACGCATCCGGCCGCTTCGGCGGCCGGGTGCGCAGGACGCCGTTCTTTTTTTGGCGAAGCGCATTCGCCTCGGACGCGCCGCCCGGGCGGCATGGGGATACGAAGATGAACACGATGGGCAAAGTCACGCTGCTCGGCGCCGGCCCCGGCGATCTGGACCTGCTGACGCTCAAGGCCGCGAAGGCGCTCGCGGCCGCCGACGTGCTGCTGCTCGACGATCTCGTCAATCCGGACATCGTCGCGCTCGCGCCGCACGCGCGCGTGATCCGCGTCGGCAAGCGCGGCGGCTGCCGGTCGACGCCGCAGGCGTTCATCGAGCGGCTGATGTGCCGCTACGCGCTGCGCGGCGCGCATGTCGTGCGCGTCAAGGGCGGCGACGTGCTGCTGTTCGGCCGCGCCGGCGAAGAGATCGCCGCGTTGCGCGCGGCGGGCGTGCGGCTCGAGATCGTCAACGGGATCTCGTCGGGCTTCGCGGCCGCGGCGAGCCTCGGCGTGTCGCTCACGCATCGCGATCACTGCCAGGGCGTGACGTTCGTCACCGCGCACCTGCAGGACCACGGCGAGCCCGACTGGGCGAGCCTCGCCGCGGCCGGCACGACGCTCGCGATCTACATGGGAATGAGCCGCATCGACCGGATCGCGGCGGGGCTGCTGTCGACGCTCGACGAAAAGACGCCCGCGGCCGTCGTCCAGTGGGCGGGCACGCCGGCCGAGCGGCGCTGGACCGGCACGCTCGGGCACCTTGCATCCGGCGCCGCCGAAGCGGGGCTCGGCAGCCCGGCCGTGATCTTCGTCGGCCGCGCGATCGGCGAGGCGCTCGCGGCGCCGCATGCGAATGCGCGCGCGCTTCCGGACGATGCGCACGCCGCCTTGCACGCGGCCGAGCGCCGCCGAATCTCGCACGCGGCCTGATCGGCGCGGGCTGGCGCGGCGCGCCGCGTCCGCGCGCGTATGGTAGAAACAATGGCATGGGCGAGCGCCGCTGCGACGCGCCCGCCTCTTCCGTCTGACACATGGGATCGACCGACCAACCCTCCAAGCTGCGCGTGCTGCTCGTCACCGACACCGACAAGCCGATCGGCGAGCTGCGCGACACGCTCGCGCGCCTCGGCTACGAGATGCTCGACGAGGTCGCGACGCCCGCGCGGCTGCCCGCGGCCGTCGAGGAGCAGCGGCCGGACGTCGTGATCATCGACACCGAATCGCCGTCGCGCGACACGCTCGAGCAGCTCGCGGTGATGAACGCGACCGCGCCGCGCCCCGTGCTGATGTTCAGCCACGACGCCGACCAGCAGTTGATCCGCGCGGCGGTCGGCGCGGGCGTGAGCGCGTATCTGATCGAGGGGCTGTCCGCCGAGCGGCTCGCGCCGATCCTCGAAGTCGCGCTCGCGCGCTTCTCGCACGACGAGCAGTTGCGCCAGCGGCTCGCCGAAGTCGAGAGCGAGCTCGCCGACCGCAAGCTGATCGACCGCGCGAAGCGCATGCTGATGGACCGCCGCAAGCTGTCCGAACAGGACGCGTACGCGACGCTGCGCCGCAGCGCGATGGATCAGGGCATCCGGATCGTCGAGGCCGCCCGCCGGCTGCTCACGGCGCACACGCAATCTTGATCGAAGGTGCAATACGCATGAACACAGCACGCATGAACACAGCGACTCTCGACGCACCGGAACGCCGCCATCTGCGCATCGGCTTCGTCGCGCTGAGCGACGCCGCGCCGCTCGTCGCCGCGCAGCGGCTCGGGCTCGGCGCACGCTACGGCTTGACGCTCGAGCTGTGCCGGCAGCCGTCGTGGGCGAGCATCCGCGACAAGCTGCTGTCGGGCGAGCTCGACGCCGCGCACGCGCTGTACGGGCTCGTCTACGGCGTGCAGCTCGGCATCGGCGGGCCGCGCGCCGACATGGCGGTGCCGATGGTGCTGAACCGCAACGGCCAGGCGATCACGTTCTCGAACCGGCTCGCCGACGCCTACCGCGCGTCGGGCGACCTGAAGGCCGCGCTCGCGACGCTCGGCCGGCGCCCCGTGTTCGCGCAGACGTTCCCGACCGGCACGCACGCGATGTGGCTGTATCACTGGCTCGCATCGCGCGGCGTCGATCCGCTGCGCGACATCCGCAGCGTCGTGATTCCGCCGCCGGAGATGGTCGGCGCGCTCGCGGCGGGCGAGCTCGACGGGCTGTGCGTCGGCGAGCCGTGGAACGCCGCCGCCGAGGCGTGCGGCGCGGGCAGGACGGTCGCGGCGACGAGCGAAGTCTGGCCCGACCATCCGGAAAAGGCGCTCGCGTGCCGGCGCGAGTTCGTCGCGCTGTATCCGAATACGGCGCGCCTGCTGGTGCGCACGCTGCTCGATGCGTGCGAATGGCTCGACGACGCGGACCACCGAATGAAGGCGGCCGCATGGCTGGCGGAGCCGGACGCGATCGGCGTGCCGGTCGGGCAGATCGCGCCGCGGCTGCTCGGCGACTACGGCGCGGGGCCGTTTGCGCAGCCGCCCGCGCCGATCAAGTTCTACGAGCACGGAACGGTGAATCGGCCGGCCGCGAGCGATGGGATGTGGTTCCTGTCGCAATATCGGCGCTGGGGGATGTTGAGCGGGGACGCCGACGATGCGGCGGTGGCGCGCGGTGTCGCGCAGACGGCGATCTATGACGAGGCGGCGGCGCTGGCGGGGGCGAGGCGCGACGATTGACGCGCGGCTTCTGTCACGCGGCCGATCGCCGATCACGCGACGTTGCCCGGCGCGCGCGAGCCGATCGCCATGTCGACGATGCGCTCGCGCGCGCCTCGATGCGCGCCGCGAAGGGCCCGGGCCCCTCGCGACGGCTCAGCCGATCAGCTGCACGACAGCGCCGCGACCCCGGCGATCGCGCCGGCCGTCGGCGCCTGCACGGTATAGGCAACGAGCAGATACGGCTTCGCGGCATCCGCGCCGCCGAACTGGCTCATCACCTGGTACTGGTTGACGCGGCTCATCCCCAGACCGACCGGCAGCGCGGCGAGCGTCACGTTCCGCGGCGTGTCGCTGCCGATCGAATACTGGAACGTCAGGTCGTAGACGACCGACGTCGGCATCGCGGGGTTCGGATAGACCTTCGCGCTCGCGCCCGTCAGCGCGCCGGGCGCCGTGTTGCCGTCGACCGCGAACGGACGCGTGGCGGCGGCGAGCGAGCACGTGAGCGACTGGTTCGCCGCGAGCGCCACGCTGACCGGCGTGCCGAGCGCCCACAGGCGGCCCTGGTTCGCGTTGTACGTGTTGCCGCGCGAGTCGTTGCCGTTCGTCCAGCGGCCGATCGCGAACTGGCCGTTGCCCGCGAGATCGGTCACGGTGCCGGCGACGAGCGTGGCCATTTCGGAGAACTTCGTGTAGACGCCGGGCGCGTCCTGCTTGAGCGACGCCTCTTCGATCCGGCCGTAGACGGAATCGCCGACGAGCGAGCCGTAGTTCGACGATGCGACGGGCGGAAACACGATCTGCAGATAACCGTTCGCGGCGAGCACCGACTGCGACTGACCTTCGATCTTGACCCGTGACTGCGCGGGCGCGGGCACGGCGGCGGTGCCGCCCGCCGACGCGTTGCTCGACGCGCCGCCGCCGTCATCGCCGCCGCCGCACGCGCTCAGGCCGATCGCAGCAAACAGCATCGCGGCCAGCGTCTTCGTCAGGCTCGCGCCTTTACCCCGTACAACGTATTGCATTCCTTTTTTCCTCTTTCTTGTTGAAGTGAATCGGGCCGGAATCTCTCTATCCCGGCCGGTACGACGACAGGCCGGCACGACGTGCCGGCCTGGAACTGCAAAGCGGTAAGGCGCTCATTGAAGCTGCCCGGCTTGGACGGTGCGTTGCCCGACGACGAGTCATGCTCGATCGGGCGCGCCGTCCCGCCGACGCACGGCGGGTCGCCGGCTGCGGTGCGCGCATCGCGCTGCGGCGCCGGCTGCGCAATCGGAACGCGGGTCTAGTCGAACGGCGGATGCGCCGGATCGGGCGCGGCGATTTCCCCGGAGGTCGCCGTCAAAGCAGCAACGTCAGGACGCCGATCGAGGTTTTTCGCTGCGCGGGCGCGCTGCGGCAATCGTCGCATCCGCGGACGACGCGCGATCTCGGACGGGATGCGTTGCGCGCACGCGGAAACCGCTCGTCAACGTCGACATCGACGCGGCCGACGGCTCTCTCTTCATCGTTCGCGTCGTGATACAGGCCAGTCGCGCGGAAATCTAACCGAAAAAATCGTAGGCGTAATGTCAGATCAACGGGAGCGTGCGTTTTGTACAACATTCTGCTGATTCGGACATTCCATCCTGTCGTCCCGTGATAACCGGACTGTGATTTCTGGCTCGTGACATGCGAGCCAATCGTTCCATTGCTTCGGCGCCCGCGCGGCGCGAGCGCGGACGGCCAACCGGCGGCCTTGCCGGGCGCAGGCGGAGCCTTCCCGTTAAAATCCCGCACTTTCCACCTGGACCGGCCCTTCCGCCATGCAACCCGCCCCTCTCGCCCAACCCGCTTCCCGCGGCGCCGACGACGCCGAATCCGCGCAAGACCTCGTCTACGGCCCCGACGACCGGCCCGCCCCGGCGGTCGCCTTCATCGCCGCCCTGCAACATCTGCTGGCCATCCTGGTGCCCATCGTCACGCCCGGCCTGCTGATCTGCCAGGCCCTGGGCGTGCCCAGCCGCGATACGACGCTGATCGTGTCGATGTCGCTGGTGATCTCGGGCATCGCGACCTTCGTCCAGTGCAGACGCGTCGGCCCGCTGGGCGCCGGCCTGCTCATCGTCCAGGGCACGAGCTTCAACTTCGTCGGCCCGCTCATCGCCGGCGGCAGCCTGATGGTCAAGCAAGGCGCGCCGGTCGAAACCGTGATGGCCGCGATCTTCGGCGTCGTCATCGCCGGTTCCTTCGTCGAGATGGGCGTTTCCCGCATCCTGCCCTTCGTCAAGCGCCTCATCACCCCGCTGGTCACCGGCATCGTGGTCCTGCTGATCGGCCTCACCCTCATCAAGGTCGGCCTCGTCAGCATGGGCGGCGGCTACGGCGCGATGGCCAAGGGCAGCTTCGCCAGCGCCGAAAACCTGACCCTCTCCGGCCTCGTCCTGGGCACCATCATCCTGCTCAACCGGGTGCCCGTCGTCTGGGTGCGCAGCACCGCGCTCGTCATCGCGCTGGCGATCGGCTATCTCGCGGCCGCCGCCATGGGCCGTCTGGACTTCACCGGCGCGCGCGAAGCCGCGCTGTTCCAGATCCCCGCGCCGCTGCACTTCGGCATCGGTTTCTCGTGGTCGCTCTTCGTGCCCATGCTGATCATCTACCTGGTCACCTCGCTCGAAGCCATCGGCGACGTCACGGCCACCAGCAAGATCTCGAAGCAGCCCGTCGAAGGTCCATTGTGGATGCGGCGCATCAAGGGCGGCGTGCTCGTCAACGGCGCCAACTCGCTGCTGGCCGGCGTCTTCAACACCTTCCCCAGCTCCGTCTTCGCCCAGAACAACGGCGTGATCCAGCTCACCGGCATCGCCAGCCGCCATGTGGGCATCTGGATCGCGGGCATGCTCGTCCTGCTGGGCCTGTTCCCTCCCGTCGCGGGCGTGCTGCAAGCCGTGCCCGAGCCCGTGCTGGGCGGCGCCGCGATGGTGATGTTCGGCGCGGTGGCCGCTTCCGGCATCAACATCCTCGCGGGCATCCGGCTGGACCGCCGCGCGCTGCTGATCATCGCCGTCTCCCTGGCGCTGGGCCTCGGCGTGTCCCAGGTGCCGGAGATCCTGACCAGCCTGCCGCACGCGCTCAAGAACGTGCTGGAATCGGGCGTCGCCACGGGCGGCATCTGCGCGCTCGTGATGAACTGGTTCCTGCCGGAGAAGAAATGAAGCGCCGACGGGGCCGCCCGGCCAAAAAAGACCTGGCCGCCCTGTCGCATCGAACGGTCCGGATAAGCGAACGCCTGGCCCATCTCGCTCGTCACGACGGGCGCCTGACGCCTGTACGCGACGGATAGCCGGACGAGCGGCCGGATGGCAAATCGCATCGCAAGAATGCAGCAGGCGATTGATATATCGATACTCGTCAAAGGCAATCAGAGCAGTACGCCATCCTCACGGAAACATCCTTTCGCGAATCGAGCGCGAACGACCCGATCGATTATTGAATCAGGATTATCAATTCAATTATTTTTAGAATCATTAACGATAATTCGTATCGGCAACGCTCATGGCGATCCGCATTCCCGCCCCAATCATGTGACGATTGGTTTAGCATGCAATCGTGCTGACGTCCCACGCCTACGTGTGGAAGCGAGCGCGCGGCACGCGACGTAGCCGAAGTCCGAATGTTTGCGCCGAGGCGCGATAGGCTCGCGTCGCCCTCGGACGGCTCGACGCGCATCGACGCGCCGCGCCCCATCCGCATCCCGCCCGGCTCGCGATCGGCGGCCGCAGCATCGGCTCCGCCGGCCCGAGCGGCTCCGGCTACGCGCGCCACGCGCGCACGGCAACCGCACGTTGCTGCGTCCGCCCGCATTCCGCATCCCGCGCGACAGAGCGAATCCGGCCGTCTCGCACAAGGCATCCCGTTTCAAGCGTCATTCAGCCGTGCTTTCGCGTGTCCGGCGACGTCTCGTCATCGGACATATCGACACAATTTCACTTGCCCACGAGCAAATGGAGGAGATATGCAGACGCGTCTCGATACGAGGAAGGTCTTCACCTATTTGTTTGCATTTTTCATTGCCTTTCTCGCGAGCTGTTCCGATCACGACGACATTTCGGGCGGCGGCGATCCGCCCGCGTCCGCGCTCGCGTTCAGGCTCGATCGCGGCGGGCAGATCAACGCGTTCTATCGGCAGGACAAGATCGCCGCGCATCTGCTGATGCGCTCGTCGACGAAGCCGCGCCTCCTCGTCGTCTTTCCGGCGGGCAACAGCGGCACGGGCCTCTGGTTCGGCGACACGCCGCAGCCCGTCAACTGGAGCCAGGACACGCCGATCGCGCCCGTCACGACGCAGGACGCGGCGGGCCGGCCGCTGTACGGGATCGGTGTCGACGTGTCGGCCGACGTGAGCAGCCTGTCGATCAAGCAGGCGCTGCTGAGCTCCGTGCGCTTCCTGCGCGACTACAACGGCGGCGCGACCGTGCCTTCCGACATCGTCGCGCAGCCGTCCGTGTCGGACAACGTCGCGACGTGGCAGCGCAATCGCGTCGACGGCGCGCCGGGCTACGCGTTGCGCGTCACGGTGCTCGACGGCGGCGCGGTGGCCGCCGACGGCACCGGCAGGCTCATGCTGCAATCGCCGTCCGGCGCGCCGACGCTGCGCCTGCGCGTCGAAGCGTTCAGCGGCGAGACGCCGCTGCAGCCGATCACGCGCGCGAATCTGTTCACGTCGGCGGTGAACCCCGATCCGCTGAGCCAGGATGTGTTCGAATTCCTGAGCTTCCACGACAAGCTGCTCGCCGGCTCCTGGCAGTACGACACCTACTTCGGCCGCGACACGCTGATCTCGGTGCGCATGCTGATGCCCGTGCTGCAGCCGGACGTGATCGAAGCCGGCCTCGGCTCGGTGCTCGACCGCCTGTCGCCGGACGGCAAGGTCGCGCACGAGGAAGGCATCGGCGAATTCGCGCTGATCGACAACCTCAAGCACGGCCGCCCGAACGATCCGACGCCGACCTACGACTACAAGATGATCGACGGCGACTACCTGCTCGCGCCGATCATGGAAGACTGGCTGATCGAGGATCCGCGCGGTCAGGCGCGCGCCGCCGCGTACCTCGCGCAGGCCGGCGGCGACGGCGTCGCGAACGGCCGCCGCTTCGTCAGCAATCTGGTGCGCGTCGTCCAGACCGCGCAGCCGTTCGCGCAGCAGGCGCTCGCGGCGAACCTGATCCGGCTGCGTCCCGGCGAGATCGTCGGCAACTGGCGCGACAGCACCGACGGCATCGGCGGCGGCGTTTATCCGTACGACGTCAACGTCGCGCTCGTGCCGGCCGCGTTGCGCGCGACGAGCAACTTTCTCGCGCGCGGTCTGCTGGATCCGTACCTGAGCGCCGATCAACGCGCCGTCCTCGCGAACGCGGGCGCGGCGGCGGCCGTCTGGGAGCGCGCCGCGCCGCCGTACTTCCAGGTCGCCGTCACGCCGAACGACGCGCGCGCGAAGCTTGCCGCATACGCGCCGCAGGCGGGCGTGCCGGCCGGCACGGTGCCGAACGCCGCGCTGCAGTTCGACGCGATCGCGCTCGACGCGCGCGGCTACCCGATCCCGATCATGCATTCGGACGGCGGCTTCGTGTTGCTGTTCGGCAATCCGCCGCCGGACCTGCTCGCGCGCATCGTCACCGACGTGATGCGGCCGTTCCCGGTCGGGCTCGTGACCGACGTCGGCATGCTGATCGCGAATCCGGCCTACGCGGACCCGACGCTGTGGCCGCGCTTCACGAACTCCGCGTATCACGGCACGGTGATCTGGTCGTGGCAGCAGGCGATGTGGGTCGCGGGCCTCGACCGGCAGCTCGCGCGCACCGATTTGCCGGGCGACGTGCGCACGCTGCTCACGCAGGCGCGGCAGCAGATCTGGCAGGTGATCGCAAACGCGAAGGACATGCGCTTGACCGAGATGTGGTCGTGGTCGTATGCGAACGGGCAATACCAGACCGAAGCGTTCGGCACGCGCAGCACCGACGTGACCGAGGCGAACGCCGCGCAATTGTGGAGTACGACGTATCTGGCGATCCAGGATCCGAAGCTGCGGGCGGGCAAGTACTGGTGGGAAGCCCGCGCGGCCGACGGCGTGACGCCGCGCAACGGCGCGACGGAAGCGGCGGCTTCCAGCCGGACGAGCGGCGCGCGCGGCGCGGCTTCGTGATCGTTCGAAGCCCTGAATAGCGGATTGCTCGAAGGCGAGCTGCGCGCGGCGACGCATGATGCGGGATCGACTCGCCGCGCCGGTTCGATCGGACCGGCGCGGCGTCGATCCCGATGTCGGCCGGTTCGGCATTCGCCGGGGTGCGCGCCGGTGCGCGCATGGCCGTCGCGCGCCGCGCACCGCGCGCTTCATGTCACACGCCTGCATTGTCACGTTCGCCGAGACGGCTGATCACCATCACCGACTGATCCGCCTCCGGCGCTCACATAAACACAAAAACGCTCCAACCCGAATAAATAAACATTCGAGCAATCCGCATTTTAATCCGGATCACCCAAATACCGACGCTTCACGTCGAATATAGATATTCGAATTTATCAGCTTCTCACTAGATAAAAAAATTCCCGCCATTGGATCGGATGACATTTACTTCGGTATAATAATTGCAACCGTTTCCATGGCATTGGCAATTACTAAGCTTTCCCGTCGTTTATCACACTCCCGCGACTCAAATCCCGGGAGAAGGCGCGGTCGTCCTACGAATTTCACACGACAGGTGAAATATGAAGCTACGAGTGATGCTTAAAAACAAGAAAGGAACAACGCGAATCTCATTTTCATGGCTTGACGGCCTCTTCCTTTCCCTCTGCGCGTTCGCGCGCAAGCAGCCGCCCGCCGGCGGCTCTGCCCGGAAGCGTACACGCCGCGGCCATATCGGATACGCGCTGATCCCGCTTGTAATCGGTTGGTCCGCCTTCGCGTGCGCCGCCAGTTCGCCGGGCCCGGAAGGCGAGCTATATCTTCCGGAAGCGCATCTCAATCAAATCGCCGTCATCGATACCAGGACGGCCAAAGTCAGCCGGCGTATTCCAATCAACGACATTCCGGTTCTGCCGCTCGGCAGCCGGCCAACGGTGCTGATCGCGACGCCGGATGGGAACAAGATCTATAGCGACAATTTCGGTCTCATTCCACCGACGGTCACGGCCATCGACAGAAAAACCGGCAAAATCAAATCGATCAAGCTGACGAGCGTGCCGCTCGGCGCCTCCATCTCGATCGACGGCAAGGAAATCTATCTGCCTCAAGGCACTTACAGTGTGGAAGTCGTCGACACCAGTAGCGACGAGGTCGTCCGGCGTCTTACGTTCGACGATGTTCCGGTGGCGGCAATCGAAGGGCCGGACCGGAATTTATACGTCGGCTTCGCGAACGGCTCGCTCGGCGCCTTCGATCCCCAAACCGGCAAGGCCGTACGCAAGCCCATCGAAACGAGCGGCACGCTACCTGCCTGGTTCACCTTCACGCGCGACGGCAAGAAGCTGTACGTGGACGCGGTGAACGCGATCGACGTGATCGATCTGCCGAACTGGAAGCTCGTCAAGTCGATCCCGACAGGCGACGAAACATCGCAACGCTCGGCCGATCCGTGGCCATTCACGTCGACGCTCACGCCGAACGGCAAGAAACTCTATGTCACGCTGCTCGGCGGCTCCGGAGTCCTGGCTATCGACGTCGCCACGGACACGATAATCGCGAGGATCAGGACCGCCGGCTCGACCACAGGCGTCGCCTTCAGCGACGACGGAACGCGAGGCTACATTTCCGACATGGGGCCATCGTTGTCGTTCCTGAAATCGCCGGTCGGCGGCGCGTTGCTCGGAAACGCCTGGATCGGCTTCGGCATGCTGGGCTCCGGACAAGTCGTCGTCTTCGACCCGAGAACGGACGAAATACTCGGCGATCCCATCCCGACCACGCCGGGCCCAGGCATCCCGGTCTGGCTTCCGTTGCACCGCTAGCGCCTAGTCGCCGGAGCGCGTAGGCCCGCTCGAGCCGCATCACGCCGTTCAAAACCGGCTCGTCGACGGCGTTTCTACGTGCTCCGCGATGCGGCACCCGCCCACTCATTCAATCGACTTCCATCATGCCAGCATCCAAACACGAACATGCGGTAGTGATCGGCGGCAGCATCGCGGGCTGTCTGACCGCCGAAATATTGTCACGCCACTTCACGACGGTGACGATCGTGGAAAAGGGTGACTTCGACGACAAGACCAGCGATCGCCAGGGCGTGCCACAGGAAAAGCACACGCACGTTCTGCTGCTCGAAGGCCAGCGCCTGATGGAAGAGATCTTTCCCGGTTTGACGAATGATCTGGTTCAAGCGGGCGCGGTTGGCGCCGATCTCATCAACGACGTCCAATGGTTCCAATACGGTCTTTGGAAACAATGTTACGCCAGCAAGCTGCATTCGCTGTTCTTCAGCAGGCGCTTCCTCGACAATTACCTGCGCGGCCGGATACGCCGGAATCCGAAGATCGTCGTTCGATCGGAAACCGCCGTCACGGATCTGCTCGTATCGAGCGCGAACGGTCGCCCTGCCGTCGCAGGCGTGAAGATCTCGACGCCAGCCGGCGTCGACACGCTGTGCGGAAACTTGGTCATCGATGCGAGCGGCAGAGGATCGCGCACGGCGAACTGGCTCGCGGCCGCCGGTCTCGACGAAACACCGCGCATGCTGATCGAGACGCATCTGGGATACGCGTCCAGAATCTATCGACGCAGCCCCGCACACAAGGACTGGCGGGCCGTGGTGATTTGGCCGACGCCGCCGGAACAGAAGCGCATCGGGCTGATGCTGCCCATCGAAGGCGATCGATGGATGGTGTCCGCCGGCGGATGGTTCGACGCCTTTCCAAAGCCGAATCCCGACGAATTCGTCGAATTCATGCGCACCTTGCCCGTTCCGGACATATACGATCGCCTCGGTCAGGCTGAACCGGTGTCCGAAGTATCGGGGTTCAAGGTTCCCGGCAGTCAGTGGCGTCGCTATGACCAATTCGACGGTTTTCCGGACGGGCTGCTCGTCGTCGGCGACGCGCTGTGCAGCATCAATCCCTTCTTCGGCCAGGGCATGACGCTATGCGCGATGCAGGCGCACTGCCTCACGCGCCATCTTCCTCGATGGCTCGACGGCCGCTGCTCGACGCATGAGATTCAATCGCAATTCGTTCCCATCGTCCGCGCGTCGTGGGACATGGCGACGGCAGAGGACATGCGCTTTCCCCAAACCGCGGGCGAGCGGACGTTGTCGACTCGCATCATGCATTGGTACGGCGCCGGGCTGGCCCGCGCGTCCGCGTCGAGTCGTCTCGCCAGACAGGCTCAGCTCGAAGTCATTCACTTGACGAAATCGCCCAATCGTCTACTCCACCCGGGCATTTTCGCCAGGGTTCTCGTCGACAGCCTGCCTACTCCGAGCATTTTCAGGAGGCACGCGTTCGCCCGCGATACGTGATGTGGTCACCACCGACAGCCAGAAAGCGATCATGCGCCAGCCGATCGAAGCGCGTCTGCGCGATCGTCGCCGATGGCCGGCTTGGTATCGCTCAAATAACTTGGACACACACCTGGCAAATCGTCCGCTCATCATTCTTCAGTGCGAACTACGAGGATCGACATGAAATTCATTGCGCCCCACCTTCACGCCCTTGTGACGCCCCCAGCGTCGGCAATGTCGATGCAAGTGCGAAGCGAGGCCCGGGTTGACGCATCACCTTTTTTTTCGCATAGGTTGCTCGCCGGGTCACGCGTCGTCGCGGCCTCGGCGTGATCCGTTTCACCGAACGTCGCGAACGAACATAAGCCGGTCCCGGCCAACGCCGAGGCTTCGTCGAATCCGCGCGATCGCATGCGCCGCAACGTGACGGCACCGTCCATGCGCTATGGCGACGCCGGGTCTGCGTGCACGGCCAACCGCTTTCGCATTCCATCGGCGGAATCATTCCATGTCCACTTGCTGGGAGAACGTCATGAACGCGGACATCGCCAAGACGGCCGATTACGGCCCCACAGCGGACGACTTCCCAGTCGAGCCGCCGAGCGCACGCTCACTCGATATCGACGGTTGGACCAAAGCGGCCATCCGGCAAACGGAAACGGCGCTCGATCGTCTATTGCCGCCCGACGATGCGCCGCCTTCCGATTTGCATGCGGCCATGCGATATGCCGTCTTCGGCGGCGGGAAACGTCTACGCCCGTTGCTTTGCCACGCAGCCGGCGAACTGGTCGACGCTTCGCGCGACGTCCTTGCGCCAGTTTCCGCCGCAATCGAGATGATCCACGTATTCTCGCTGATCCAGGACGACTTGCCTGCGATGGACAACGACGACACGCGGCATGGCAAGCCGTCGCTGCACACCAAGTACGACGTCGCGACGGCACTGCTGGCCTGCGACGGCCTCATTTCACAGGCATTTCTCACACTGAGCGAAATTCCGCTGCCGACGGATGGTCGTGTCGCGCTCGCGCACGAACTGGCGTCCTCGATAGGATCGTCGGGATTGACGGGAGGTCAGTACATCGACTTGACGAGCGTCGGCACGCATCTGAATCGCGAAGAACTGGAGCGCATGCACCGAATGAAGACCGGCGCATTGATTCGGGCGTCCGTGAGAATGGGCGTATTGTGCGGCTCAGGCTGCCGCACCGAGTCGAGCGCGGCATGGAACGCGATGGGCGAATACGGCAATCTGCTCGGCCTCGCCTACCAGGTGGTCGACGACATTCTCGACTCGACCTCCGATCTCTCCACGCTCGGCAAGACGGCGGGAAAGGATGCGCAGGTCAACAAACCGACTTACGTCACCATGCTGGGACTCGATGCGTCACGCGCGTGGGCGCACTGGCTGGCCGACGAAGCGCTCGCGGCGCTCGCGCCGTTCAATGCCAAAGCGGATTTTCTGAGAGAGATGATCGGGCGCGTCGTGCGTCGCCTGTCCTGATCCGAGGTCACGGACCGTTCGGAGCCCGCCGTGCCTCGCCGGCCGAGCGCGGCTCCCGGCGCGACTTCCTATCCCATCTCCACGACGCACGCTTTCGAACGGGAAGAGAAATCCTATGGCCCCGCCCATGAATCAAATCGCGCCGTCAATACTGTGTCCGTTTCCGTTGAAGGAGCTTCAACCGGTCGACGACTACGTCGATCGAACGGCGGGCTGGCTGATTCAGCGAGGTCTCGTCGACTGCGACGGGCACGCGCGCGCGCTGGCCGGTGTAGGCGCCCATTACATGAAGTGCTGCTATCCGGGCATCCAGCCCGATCAAATGCAGGACTTCTCCGATTTCGCCGCATGGAACTGCCTGTTGGACGATTTCGTCGAGAAAGGTCCGTTGAGCGCCGATCTTCCTAGGCTCACGCACTTTTTAAAATCGATCGGATACCTATGCGAAGCGTCGAATTACATTCGTCCGTCTGATTTCGGATTTGACGGAGGCTATCGCATTGCCGAGTCACTCATCGACGTGAAAGTCAGAATCAACGCATGGACATCCCCCGCACAGATCGACCGCCTGATGCGTGCCACCAGTCACTTCATGTCAGGCCTCGCGTGGGAGGCCGCCTTCACGAAGATCGGGGACGCGCCCGATCTCAACGTCTACTGTGCCATCAGGACCGCAAACGTCGGCATGCACATGGCCAACGCATTGGCGGAATGCGTCAACGACGTCGCAATGACGCCTGCCGAGCGGGCGAACCCGGTCATCCAGGTGTTGACGCAATGCATCTTGTTCGTGCTCGTCATAGATAATGACATTTACTCGCACCACAAGGAAAAAAACGATGGCGCCGCCTATCCAAGCATCATCGACGTCCTCGCGCAGTCGCGCGACGATCGCGATCCTGACAAGGCCCGGTCGGACGCGCTCGATCTGCGAAACCAGTGCCTACTCTGCTATCTAGCGTTGAAAAAAAAATGCCAACGGTCTGTCGGCGCCCGGCTCGACATGTATTTCAAGGGACTCGAAGACATCATCAGTGGCAATCTGGTGTTCGGCAGCACCTGCCCCCGCTATACCGCCCCCGGCAGTCCCCAATTCCTCGGAAATACGAACGTGCGGCACGTAAGATCCGACAGCGTTCAGATCGAGGTCGTCGATACCCTGGACTGCCCCATATCGCCGCCGAGGCATATTCCTTCGATCGGCTGGTGGTGGTCGCTGCTGGAGTAGACCGTCTGCCGCCGCTGTGTACGGTCCGCTCCGCACCATCGACGATCCCGCTAGCTCGCGCCGGCTTGATCGTTCCGATCTCGATCAATTAGCGTGCGCGCTTTGCGCTTTCGCGCTGGATAGCATGTCTCGAACCGGCGGCTATCTGTCGTGGAGGCATTGCCACGTTCGCGGGCTGGCCAGCTAAGATGACGTGATGAAGAAAACGAAATCGCTGTATCGTGATCACCGGTTTCCGGCGCCGATCATCAACCTCTCGGTGCGCGGGCATTCCCGCTTTCAACTCAGCCTTCGCGACGTCGGGGAGTCGCTGTTCGAGTGCGGCGTGACCGTCAGCCACGAATCGATCCGTCGGTGAACGGACAAACTCGGCGCCAACGTCGCGCATCGAGTCAAAGCGGCTCGCGCCAACGTCGCGTCATGCGAGCAGTAACGTGTCAACGCACACACGCCGATGATCGACGCCCGACGCGCTCGCCACATCACAACTCGCCGTTCATTCGTCTATGACCGAACGATCTCGCCGACGCGCCCCGCGCAAGCGCGGCGCAAAAAGAGAAAAGCCGCGCGAGCGACCGCGCGGCAAAATCCGCCTGCATCCAAGGGCCACCACCAGATGGCGGGCGGCGCACTAGCATCAGCCACTAGTGCCGAACCAACGAAACCGAACCGACGTCAGGGCGACGGCTGCGCCGCCCGGGCGTCCCGGCGGGCGCGATCAGCGCGCCGCCTGATAACGCCGAAAAAACGCCGCTGCGTTCTGCGCGAGCGTGTCGAGGTGATAGCCGCCCTCCTGCACGATCAGCGTCGGCAATCGCAACGCGCCGACGAGCGCGCCGAGCCGGCCGAAGCCCGCCGTCGTCACCGCGACCTTCGACTGCGGATCGTCCCGGTACACGTCGAAGCCGAGCGCGAACACGAGCACGTCGGGCGCGAAACGCTCGACGATCGCCTTCGCGCGCTCGAGCTGCGCGAAGAACACCGATTCGTCCGAGCCGTGCGGCATCGGCAGATTCACGTTGCAGCCCTCGCCCCGCCCGGCGCCGCGCTCCTCCTCGTAGCCGACGACGGCCGGATAGAAGTTCGTCGGATCGCCGTGAATCGACACGTACAGCACGTCGTCGCGGTCGTAGAACAGCTCCTGGATGCCCTGACCGTGATGCATGTCGGTATCGAGGATCGCCACTCGCGCGTAGCGGGCGCGCAGCGCCTGCGCGGCGATCGCCGCGTTGTTCAGATAGCAGAAGCCGCCCGCGGCCTCGTGGCGCGCGTGATGGCCGGGCGGACGGCAGAGCGCGTACACGTCGCGCACGCCGTCGCCGAGCGCGGCCGCGCCGGCCAGCGCGTCCTGCGCGGACCAGTACGCGGCCCGATACGTGTGCTCGCCGATCGGGCAGCTGCCGTCCGCGAGATAGCGCGCCGCCTGCGCAAGCACGCCGCGCAGCGGATTCGGCTCGCGCACGTAGATGTTCGAGATCACCTCGGGCCCCCAGTCCTCCGGGATGCGCAGCCACTCGCGATGCGCGTCGGCGAGAAAGCGCAGATATCGCTCGCCGTGCACCGCCGCGAGCGGCGCCGCGCCGAAGTCCGCGGGCGGGCGCACGTCGAAGCCGAGCGACTTCGCCGCATCGACGAGCCGCGCGGCCCGTTCGGGCACTTCGTGCGGCGTGCGCATCTTGCCCCGCGACAGGTAGCTGAGCGGACTGTGCTTCAACTGGTCCGGATGAAAATAAGTCAGCATGCGAGCTCGGCTCTCCGATCGACCGTCAATACGGCTGCGGCAAGGTTTCTGCGGCGTGGGCGTGCGCCGGGTGCTCGTGCACGCCGGCGCGCGCGAGCACCGCGCCGAGCAGCACGTTCGCGCCCGCCGCGACATGCTCGGGCAGCGCGCGCTCGGCCGCGTTGTGCGACAGCCCGTCGATGCACGGGATGAACACCATCGCGGTCGGCACGCAGCGGGCGAGGTGGATCGCGTCATGCCCCGCGCCGCTCACGATCCGCTCGTGCGCATAGCCGCAGCGCTGCGCGGCCGTCTCGACGAGCGCGACGCACGCGGGATCGAACGGCGTCGCGGGGCTCGACCAATGCGCGCCGACGTCGACCGTCACGCCGCGGCGCGCGGCGGTTTGCGCGCATGCGTCGCGCAGCTCGCGCTCGATCGCGTCGAGCCGCGCATCGTCAGGATGACGAAGATCGACGCTGAACACGACACGCTCCGCGATCGTGTTGCGCGACGCGTTCTCGATCGTGCTCTGCCCGATCGTCGCGAGCGCATCCGGCGCGTGGCGCGCGACGAGCGCTTCGAGCGCGAGCGCGATCTCGGCGCTCGCGAACAGCGCGTCCTTCCGATACGGCATCGGCGTCGTGCCCGCGTGCGCGGCGACGCCCGTCACGGTCGCGTCGAGCCAGCGGATCGCCTGCCCGCCCGTCACGACGCCGATCGTCTTGCCGCGCCGCTCGAGCACCGGACCCTGCTCGATGTGCGCTTCGAAGTACGCGTCGACGCGCTCGCGCAGCATCGCGCGCACCTGCTCCGGATCGCACGACGCATGCTGGCCGCGCGCCCAGGCCGCGCGCAGCGGATCGCGATATCCGCACGCATCGAGCGCGTCGGCGAGCGCGACGCCGTCGGCATCGCGCGCCGCGAGCGCCGCATCCAGCGACATCGCGCCCGAAAACACCGCCGAGCCGAGCATCGCCGGCGTGAAGCGCGCTCCCTCCTCGTTGGTCCATGACACGATCTCGAGCGGCTTGCCGGTGACGATCCCGCGGTCGTTCAGCGTGCGCACGAGCTCGAGCGCGGCGAGCACGCCGTACGCGCCGTCGAAGCGCCCGCCCTCGGGCTGCGTGTCGAGATGGCTGCCGATCAGCACGGCCGGATGCGCGTCATCCGCACCGGCACGCCGCGCGAAAAGATTGCCGATCGCATCGACGCGCACCGTCATCCCGGCGTCGCTGCACCACTGCGCGAAGCGCTCGCGGCCGCGCCGATCGGCGTCGGTCAGCGCGAGCCGGCGCACGCCGCCCCGCGCGGTGCCGCCGATTTGCGCGAGTTCCATCAAACTGTCCCATAGTCGCGTACCGTCGATTTGCCACACTGAAGTCTTCCTCCTTCGCGAATCAGCGCGTGAGCACGGCGTCGGCGACGTCGGCCCGCTGATGCCTGCGCGCGTCGAGCGCGATCACGCCGAGCAGCGACAACGCCGCCAGGCACGTATAGAACACCGCAAGCGGCCACCATTGCCCGACGAACCGATGCGCGAGCCACGTGCCGGCGAGCGGCGTCAGGCCGCCCGCGATCGCGCCGCACATCTGGTACGAGATCGAGATCGCCGAATAGCGCACGCGCGTCGGAAACGCGCCGCTCACGAAACCCGCGATCACCGAATAGAAGCCGGCGAGGAACACGGTCGCGAGCGCGATGCCGGTCACCATCGGCACGAGGCGACCCGTCTGCACGAGCATGAACATCGGATACGGCGACGCCATCGCGAAGAGCGCGGCGAGCTTGAGGAAGCGCGCGTCGCCGAGCTTGCCGCCGAGCCACGCGGCGATCGGCTGCGTCACGAACTGGATGATCGCGACGATGAACAGGCAATCGAGGATCAGCGATTTCGTCACGCCGACGTGCTGCGTCGTGAACGCGATCATGAACGTGTTCGTGAAATACAGCCCGGCGATGCCGATCGTGTTTGCGCAGAGGCAGAACAGCACCATCGCGCGCGACGAGCGCAGCACCTCGGCGATCGGCCGCGCGACGGTGCGCGCCATCGTCTTTTCGCGAACGAACTCGGGCGACTCGTCGACCTTCATCCGAACGAACACGCCGACCGCGAGCAGCACGATGCTGGCGAGAAACGGCAGACGCCAGCCCCACGACATGAACGCTTCGTGCTCCATCGAGGTGACCGCGCGAAACGCGACGAGCGACAGGATGAGCCCCGCGGGGCTGCCGAGCTGCGCGAACGACGCGAAGAACGTGCGCCGCCCGTGCGGCGCGTGCTCGCCCGCCATCAGCACCGCGCCGCCCCACTCGCCGCCGACCGCGACGCCCTGCACGATCCGCAGCAGCACGAGCAGCGCGGGCGCGAGCATGCCGACGCGCTCGTAGCTCGGCAGCAGCCCGACGCAGACGGTCGCGACGCCCATCATCGCGAGCGTCGTCATCAGCGCCTTCTTGCGCCCGATCCGATCGCCGAGATGGCCGAAGAGCAGTCCGCCGAACGGCCGCGCGAAGAAGCCGACCGCGAACGTCGCGAACGACGCCATCGTGCTCGAGAACGGATCGTGCGACGGGAAATACAGCTCGCCGAATACCAGCGCGGCCGCGTTCGCATAAATGTAGAAGTCGTACCACTCGATCATCGTGCCGACGAATGCGGCGCCGGCCGCGCGGCGCGGCTGGCGCGCCGGCAGGTTCGGTGGGATGCCCCGGTCCAATGCGATCTCCTCGCTGAAATGTCCGCCTCGGCCGAACGAATCGGGTTCGGCAAGTGGGCGATTTATCGCGCACCGGGATTAATCGGTCAAATTCTAAGTTATTATCTTAAGAATAAATCCCGTTAATCTAGTTTTACGATGCAAAATCGTTTCCCGGGAGTAAAAATAAGTGTCGAATATTCGAACCCATGTCGCGCGCGTGCTGATGGATCGCCTCGATTGGAAT
This sequence comes from Burkholderia oklahomensis C6786, assembly GCF_000959365.1. Classification (NCBI taxonomy): domain Bacteria; kingdom Pseudomonadati; phylum Pseudomonadota; class Betaproteobacteria; order Burkholderiales; family Burkholderiaceae; genus Burkholderia; species Burkholderia oklahomensis. The sequence continues at coordinate 1,823,404 of NZ_CP009556.1, read as the reverse complement.
CTGTTGCGGACGTATCTGGCGATCATGCAGGAGCGCAGCATCAGCCGTGCGGCCGCGCGGCTGCACCTGACGCAGCCGGCGGTGAGCCAGGCGCTCAAGCGGCTCGAGGATTCGCTCGGCCGCACGCTGATCCAGCGGCGCGGCGCGCAGTTCCTGCCGACGCGCGCGGGCGAAGAGGTGTACCGGATCGCAACCGACATCTACGGCCACATGTCGCGGCTCGACAACGAGCTCGACGACCGCGGCGGCGAGCTGACCGGATCGGTGCGCCTGCTGTGCGTGAGTCGCGTCGAATCGCCCGTCTACGACGAGTTTCTCGCTGAATTCCGCCGCACCTATCCGCGCATCGATCTGCATATCGAAGTCATGCGTTCGGCGGATATTCTTTCTTCTTTATTGCAAAAAACCGCGACTTGCGGACTCGCATTATGTCGGACGCCGGTCGATAAAATCGAATTACGCAGTTTTTTGCGACAACGCTACGCAATGTTTTGCGGACGTCACCACCGCCTGTTCGGCCGGCAGGCGTTGAAAATCGAAGATCTGCTCGCCGAGAATTTCGTTTCGTTCACCAGCGACCAGATCGGCGACGCGCTCGCGCCGCTCACCGTGTTTCGCGATCAGCGCGGCTTCACCGGGCGCATCGTCGCGACGTCGGCGAGTCTCGACGAAATCCGCCGCCTCGTGTTCGCGGGCTATGGAATCGGCTGCCTGCCCGAGCACATCGTGCGCGACGACCTCGCGCGGCAGCGGCTCTGGCGGCTGCCGCCGGAGGAAGGCCTGCTCGACGTCGAGATCTTTCTGATGTGGAACCGCGAGCGCCGGATGAACGGGGCCGAGAACGTGTTCATCGAGGCGTTTCAGTGCTATGTGCAGCGGCATCCGATGGCGGAGCGGCTGGGGATGCTGCATTGAGCGGCTCGGCCGATCGGGCCCCGTTCCCATCCGAGGAGGACGGATCGCATCGTGCAGGAAAACGCGGCGCGACATGATTGGACACCGGCGCGGCCTGTCGCCGCCCGGCGCGTCGTTGCACCCGCGTCGCGCAGCGCCGCTTCGAGATTCCCAGCTCACCCCGCCGATCAATCCAATCGTTTTCGTCGTGTGTCCCGCGGTATTGGCGATATGAACGATGAATCTAGCGAGACTGCGGCCGACGCGACGGAGACAATTCCGCCGTTTCGGACTAAGCCGGCGACGGTGCGGGCGCGTGCGGAGACGTATCGCCTTTCTGCTCGACGGCGCGCGCGAGCACGTCTGCGCAACGGCCGGCGATCACCGCATGCGCGCGCTGCCGCGCGAAACGACGCGCGGCAGCCGACCCGATTCCCGTGCCGCCGCCGCTGGCTACGACTATCCGATTCTTATGCGTGCTCCGGCGTGAACGTGATGCATGCGCCGACGCGCGCCCGCTACCACTCGGCAGGCGACGAGCCGAGCGCGCTCGCCGGATGCGGCCAGCGCACCGGGGCGCCGTCGACCGCCACGGGCGCGCGCACGCGCTGCGCCGGCCCCCAGCTCGTCTCCTCGATCCACTCGGCCAGATCGTCGGGCGTTTCGGGCGCGATCGGCGGCCGGCCCTGCTCCTGCAGCCCGCCCGACGCGAGCAGCACCGCCGTTCTCGCGAGCGACGCGCGCGTTCTCGCCCCGACGCCCGTCGCGAGCCGGCGCGCGAGGCCGCGAATCGCGGCGGTCGCGAGGAAATAGCCGGCGCCGTGATCGAGCGCCTGGACGGGCAGCGGCACGGGACGCTCGTCGCGCGTTTCGCGCATGCCCGTCTCCACGATGCCGGCGCTCGTCTGCACGAGGCTGTCGAAGCCTCGGCGTCCGCGCCACGGCCCGCTCCAGCCATACGCATCGAGCGACACGTCGACGAGGCCCGGATTGATCCGGCGCCGCTCGTCGGCGTCGAAGCCGAGCCGCTCGAGCGCGTCGGGCCGGTAGCCGTGGACCATCACGTCGGCCTCGCCGATCAAGCGCCGCAGCAGCGCACGCCCTTCGCCCGACTTCAGGTCGATACGCGCGCAGCGCTTGCCGAGCACGACTTCCGGCACCGTGTTCGGCTCGTCCCAGCCGATCGGATCGATGCGCAGCACCTGCGCGCCGAAGCCCGCAAGAAAGCGCGTGGCGACGGGGCCCGCGAGGATGCGCGTCAGGTCGAGCACGCGCACGCCGTGCAGCGGCCGTTCGGCGGGCGCCGACCACGCCGGGCGCTTGCCCTCGACCGCGACGTCGTCGTGAATCAGCAGCGGCTCCGCGCGCACCGCGAGCCCTTGTGGATGACGCGCCCATTCGTCCTGCGTGTGCATCGCGGCCGCGCAACCGCCCTGCGCGACGACGGCGGACTCGAGCGCGTCGCCGCGCCACTGCTCGACCGCACGCGCGACGGCCGCCTTGTCGAGCGGCGCGCCGAGCACCGCGAGCACGGCGTCGCGATGATGCGGCGCGTTCGTGTGCAGCCTGATCCAGCCGTCGGCGGTGCGATAATCGCCCGCGATCACATCCCACGGCGGCGGCACATGCCAGCCGCGCGGACGCAGCGACGTGCCGAACCACAGCGACGCATAGCGGCGATCCACGTGAACGCCGGGCAGCTTGCCGGTCGCGCGATGCACGAGCTCGGCGATCGCGGCGCTCGCCGCGCCGATCGCGGCCGACGCGAAATCGGTGACCGGAAAGACCGATGGCAGGACGCCCGCGCCGCTGAAGCGCAATGCGCGCAGATAGTCGGGATCGCCGTTCGCGGCCCGCCAGATTTCGTGCAGATATGTGGCGGTGCGAGCGCGGCCGGATTGCTCGGATTGCTCGGATTGCTCGGATTGCTCGGATTGCGATAAAGAAGAGAGATCGGGCATGGATATTCTCGATTTGTCGATATCGCAACAAGATTATTGTCGGCCAACTTCGGCTGTCAACGTTGATTCCGGCAATCAAGTTATTTTTTATTTTATCCGGCCGTATGCTTTTGCAAGCCGATTCGAATGAACGTTGCCCGGCGGATCGGATCGCGCGCGCTCATTCAAATGGCTTTCGATTTTCGGTCCGGCATCCGGGTTCCTGTCGCGACGAAGCCCGGCTGGTCGCTGGCCGCGGCGAAGCACGCATCCGCAACGCTGACGATTCGATGCATCGCGTATTTTCAGCCGCGCGAGATCGGAACACGCTCCGAATCCCGATTCGCTCCATTAGCCGGCATTTTCGAAATATCGAGAAATTCGATGTTGATTTAAAGAATCAAGTTTCGAATGCCAATCAGTCGGTTTTATTATTGCCGTTGGGCTCGCGGACATCTCGCGGCCATTTCGGCGCACCCACGAACGCCTCCTTGCTTTGACGACCAGTCACGGTCGGCAGGCAGACGACGAATCGGTGCGGCGACGCGCGGCGACGGCGCGCCGCGCCGCGCCGCATCGTATGAAAAAAGCGCGTCAGGCTCGTGCGACGACGTCGACGCGCAGCGCTTCGCCGCCGGCCGCGATCGCGAGCAGGCGATCGACGTTCGGATGCGCGCCCGGACGGTTGCGCGCGTCGGCGGTGTGCTCGGCGAACACCGCGAGACCGTGCTCGGCGGCCTTGGCGTCGAGCGTGCCGAACGCCTGGCGCAGATAGTGATACACCGCCAGCGATCCCTGCTTGCCCGGCATGTTCTCGATGCTCGCCACCACGGCGCCGCGGCCGTCGACCAGATCGATGCGCTCGACACCGTCGATGGCGGGCAGTTGGGCGAGGTTGTCCTTGAATACGTGGGTCGGCTGAATCACTGATGACGCTCCGTCTGGTCGGGAATGAGTTTGGCGGAGCGTATCTTAGCCGATCGAGGGCCGGGCATCGCGTCGAGAGGAACGGCACCCGACCGCCTTTGCACGAAGCCGGCGCCCGGGGTCGCCCCCGGGCGGGCCTTCATCGTTTCAATCGCCGGTTCGCCGGATAAACGGCGCAGGCGCAACGGGACAAGCCCGCCCCCGGATCACCGCAAGCCGCCGCTCGCAACCAGGTGCTCGCCCGTCAGCCATCGCGCGTCGTCCGATGCAAGAAAGACGGCGATCGACGCGATGTCGTCCGGTTGGCCCAAACGGCCGAGCGGCGTCTGGCCGACCGCGGACGCTTCGAGGTCCGACCCGATGATGCCCGCGCTGTGCGTGCCTTCGGTGACCACCATGCCCGGATTGATGGCGTTCACGCGGATCTTCCGCGGCCCCAGTTCGCGCGCGAGCACGCCGGTGATCGCGTCCACCGCGCCTTTCGTCCCGCTGTACACCGCGCTTGCCGGCGGCGTGATGCGGGTCACGACCGAACTGACGTTGATGATGCTCGCGCCCTCGCCGAGGTGCTTCACGGCCGCCTGCGTGGTGAGCAGCAGGCCGAACACGTTCGTGTCGAACTGTCTGCGGAAATGTGCTTCGGTGATCTCTTCGATCGGCGCGAACTCGTATACGCCGGAATTGTTGACGAGAATGTCGAGGCGGCCATACGTCTCGACGGCTGTGTCGATGATGCGTTGCGCGTCGGCCGCTTTCGACACGTCGCCCCCGACCGCAACCGCCTTGCCGTTCGCCGCGGCGATCTCGGCCACGACGGCATCGGCGCCCGCCTTGCTGCTCGCATAGTTGACGACGACGGAAGCCCCCTCCGCCGCGAGCGCCTTGGCGATCGCGGCCCCGATACCCTTGGATCCGCCCGTGACGACAGCCACCTTACCCGTAAGCTTGCTCATGATCTTTCCCTTGGCAAAAGTTCGTACATTTCGGAGAACCGGCGATTTTTCCCGACGCTTTCGACCGGCGACGAAAGGAATGTAGTCGACCCGCGCGGGTCGATAAAGCGGCGCGACGCGAATTGAGTTGCGTGATGGACCGAACAATCGACGGGCCGATTCGGGGCCGGCTTCGCAGCGAGTCGAATCGACAATGATCGACGGCATCGTGCGCATCGACGATCGGCGTCGCCGAGGCCCGCGGCCTCTTCGGACACGCCGGCAAGCGCTCGGCGACGCGACGCTGCGCCGACGGAGGCGATGGCTGCTTCGGCCGATTTCCCGCCCCATCCGGCCCGCATCCGCCCTTGCTCGCGCGAGAACTGCCGGCCCTCCCCCCGCCAACGTGTAAACTGCTGCCTTTTTTTGACACTGACACTCGCGGCATGGTGCAAGTCCCGCAACGTAGAGCGCTCGGCGGCCCGACGCTGATCCGCTTGCTTGCTCGCCTGGCGGACGCCGACGTTCCGGTATCCAGGCAATCGCTGTCGGACCGGCTGAGCCGATGGCTCGCCTGGACCGACGCGATCGCGCTGTCCTCGGCGCTGAGCATGAGTCCGCCCGCCGTGGCGGCCGGCGCGCGCGCCGTCGGCGACGACGCGGACAGCCTCGGCGTGCGCGTGCGCGCGTCGCTCGCCAAAGCGATCGCCCGCACCGGCGCGTTCTCCGCCGGACGCGACAGCGCCGCGCCGGCCGCCGCCCGGGATGCGTCCTCGGACGCGCCGGTCGATTTCACGCTCTTTCGTCACGACTACCTGTCGATGCAGCAGGCGATGGAGATGGATATCGGCGACTTGCGCGGCCGTCTGCGGCAGATGATGGCCGCCCGGACGCCCGCGCTCGCCCGGCTCGCGGTGCTCGACGCGACGATGGAGCGCGCGCTGGCCGCGCGCGAGCGGAATCTGCTGGCATCCGTGCCCAAGCTGCTCGGCGCGTACTTCGAGCGCTTGCGCCAGGCCGAGCTGCAGCGGCTGGCCGACGCCGACGCCAACGCCGACGTCAACACTGAAGCAGAGGCCCAGGAAACCGCCGCGACAGTCGCATCGAGCGCGTGGCTCGACGCGTTCCGCAAGGATATGCAGAGCGTGCTGCTCGCCGAGCTGGAAGTTCGTTTTCAACCGGTCGAAGGGCTGCTCGCCGCCCTTCGCGCCCGCTAACCGGGACCCCATGTCCAGATATCACGTCAATCTCGCTGTCTTTTTCGCCGGTCTCGCGGCCGTCTGCTGGATCGGCGCCGGCTATGCCGTGACGAACCCGCTGGCGCTCGCCGTCACGATGGTGATCGCCGCCTGCTATCTCGCCGGCGCATTCGAGCTGCGTCGCTATCAGCAGGCGACCTCCACGCTCGTGCGCGCGGTCGCGGGCCTGTCCGAACCGCCGTCCGGATTGGACGCCTGGCTCGATCGACTGGATCCGAGCCTGCGCAACGCCGTGCGCTTGCGCATCGAAGGCGGGCGCGTCGCGCTGCCGGGGCCCGCGCTGACGCCGTATCTGGTCGGCCTGCTCGTGCTGCTCGGCATGCTGGGCACCCTCCTCGGCATGGTCATGACGCTCAGGGGCACGGGCGCGGCGCTGGAAAGCGCGACGGACCTGCAGGCGATCCGCGCATCGCTGGCGGCGCCGGTCAAGGGGCTCGGATTTGCGTTCGGCACGTCGATCGCGGGCGTGTCCACGTCCGCGATGCTGGGCCTCCTGTCCGCGCTCTGCAGACGCGAGCGGCTCCGCGCCGCGCAGGCGCTCGACGCGAAGATCGCGACGACGCTGCGCATCCACTCGCACGCCCATCAGCGCGAGGAAACCTTCAAGCTCCTGCAGCGGCAGGCCGAAGCGATACCCACGCTGGTCGATCGGCTGCAGACGATGATGACGACGCTCGAGCGGCACGGCATCGCGTCGACCGATCGGCAGATCGCCGGCCAGCAAGCGTTCCTCGGCAAGGCGGAGGAGACGTACGCGCGGCTTGCTTCGTCGGTCGGTCAGTCGTTGAAGGACAGCGTCGCCGAAAGCGCGCGCGTCGCGGGCGCGGCGCTGCAACCGGTCATGGAAACCACGATGGCGGGTCTCGCGCGTGAGACGGCCGCGCTGCACGACGCCGTCTCGCATGCGGTGCAGCGGCAACTGGATGGCCTGTCGGCCGGCTTCCAGGCGACGGCCGCGAACGTCGCCGATGTCTGGAGCAAGGCGCTGGCCGAGCATCAGCGCTCGAGCGACGCGCTCGCGCAACGCCTGCACGGCTCGGTGGATCGGTTCGTCGAATCGTTCGAACAGCGCTCGACGGCCCTGCTGGACGGCGTCTCGGCGCGTCTGGATGCGACGGCGGGCAGCGTGTCGGCGGCGTGGAACGACGCGCTGTCGCGGCAGGAACACGCCAACGAGAAGCTGGCCGAGCGCAATCGGCATGCGCTGGAGGCGGCCGCCGCGACTTTCGAGCAGCATTCGGCGGCGCTGCTGCGCACGGTGGATCAGTCGCATGCGGATTTGCAGACGGGGCTCGCGTCGCGCGACGAGCAGCGGCTGGCCGCCTGGACCGATGCGCTCGCGTCGATGGCTACCAAGCTCGGCAACGAATGGGAGCAGACAAGCGCACATGCTTCCGGCCGCCAGCAGGAAATCTGCGACGCACTCGCGCAAACCTCGCGAGACATCTCGACCCAAGCCGCAACCTTCGAACAGCACTCAGCCTCGCTGCTGCGTATGATGAGCCAGTCTCATTCGGATTTGCAAACGGAACTCGCGTCGCGCGACGAGCAGCGCTTGACCGCCTGGACCGATGCGCTCGCGTCGATGGCTACCAAGCTCGGCACGGAGTGGGAACAAGCGAGCGTACACGCAGCGAATCGACAACAGGAAATCTGCGACGCGCTCGCGCAAACCTCGCGAGACATCTCGACCCAAGCCGCAACCTTCGAACAACACTCGGCCTCGCTGCTGCGTGTGATGAGCCAGTCTCATTCGGATTTGCAGACGGAACTCGCGTCGCGCGATCAACAGCGCTTGACCGCCTGGACCGACGCGCTCGCGTCGATGGCCGCCAAGCTCGGCAACGAATGGGAGCAGACGAGCGCACACGCCGCCGGCCGCCAACAGGAAATCTGCGACGCGCTCGCGCAAACCTCGCGAGACATCTCGACCCAAGCCGCAACCTTCGAACAGCACTCCACCTCGCTGCTGCGTGTGATGAGCCAGTCTCATTCGGATTTGCAGACGGAACTCGCGTCGCGCGACGAGCAGCGCTTGACCGCCTGGACCGACGCGCTCGCGTCGATGGCCGCCAAGCTCGGCACGGAGTGGGAACAAACGAGCGCACACGCAGCGAATCGACAACAGGAAATCTGCGACGCGCTCGCGCAGACCGCACGCGACATCTCCGCCAAAACGCAAGCGCACGCGAGCGACACGATTGCCGAGATCTCCCGGCTCGTGCAGGCCGCGTCGGAAGCGCCCAAGGCCGCGGCCGAGGTCGTCGCCGAGCTGCGCCAGAAGCTCTCCGACAGCATGGTCCGCGACACCGCGATGCTCGAAGAGCGCAGCCGCCTGCTCGCGACACTCGAAACGCTCCTCGATGCGGTCGACCACGCGTCGACCAAGCAGCGCACGGCCGTCGACGCGCTCGTCGCGACGTCCGCGGATCTGCTGCAACGCGTCGGCACGCAGTTCACCGACAAGGTCGACGCCGAGACCGGCAAGCTCGGCGCCGTCGCCGCGCAAGTCACCGGCAGCGCCGTCGAGGTCGCGAGCCTCGGCGAAGCGTTCGGCACGGCCGTCCAGTCGTTCGGCGAGTCGAACGACAAGCTCGTCGCGCACCTGCAGCGCATCGAAGCCGCGCTCGACAAGTCGCTCGCCCGCAGCGACGAGCAGCTCGCCTATTACGTCGCGCAGGCGCGCGAAGTCATCGACCTGAGCATGATGTCGCAGAAGCAGATCATCGAAGACCTGCAGCGCGTCGCCGGTCAGCGTGCGTCCGCCGGAGCCGAAGCAGCATGAGCGACGAAATCGACGGCGGCATCGAGCAGACCGCGCCGATCTGGGCCGCATTCGGCGACCTGATGTCGGTGCTGCTGGGCGCGTTCGTGCTGATCCTGGTCGGCGTGATCGGCGTGCAGCTCGAACTCTCGTCGAGGCTCGACGCCGAGGTCAAGCAGCGGCAGATGGAAACGCAGCGCCGCAAGACGCTCGAGCAGGCGCTGGCGGGACCGCTCGCGGCGGGACGCGTGACGCTCGTCAATGGGCGCATCGGCATCAGCGGCAGCGTGCTGTTCGCGCTGAACTCCGACGAGTTGCAGCCCGCGGGCCGCGATCTGCTGAAGAGCCTGGCGGGGCCGCTCGCCGCTTATCTCAAGGCCAATCGCGAAATCCTGATGGTGAGCGGCTTCGCGGACGACCAGCAAGTGCGCGCGGGCAACCACCGCTTCGCGGACAACTGGGAGCTGTCGGCGAAGCGTGCGCTGACGGTGACGCGCGCATTCATCGCCGAAGGCGTGCCGGCGTCGTCGGTGTTTGCGGCCGCGTTCGGCTCCGAGCAGCCGGTGAGCCCGAACTCGGATGACGAAGGACGCGCGAAGAACCGGCGCGTGGAAATCGCGCCGGTCCCGCGGCCGACGGCCGGCGACGGTGAGCACCGTGAATGACGCCGCGTCGCGCGCGCAGGCGACGCTCGACGCATGGCGCGAGCGCGGCGCCGATCGGCTGGATCCCGCGCGCTTCCGCTTCATCGACGCGCTGCGGCGGCGGGCGGCCGGCCACGCCGGCGACGCGCGCCGGATTCTGGACGCGCGGCTGTCGGCGCTGATCGACGCATACGCCGACGATCTCCGGCGCGCCGAATCGCCCGCCGACGCGGTCGAAGGCGCGATGTCGGCTTCGGCTTCGACGTCGATGCCAGCTCCAGCCGAGCCGGCGCGCGGACCGCTCGCCGCGCTGCTCCACTACATCGACAGCCAGGCGCGGCCGAACGCGGGCGGCCCGTCCTCCGACGCCGGCGGCACGGCGAACCGCGGCCGCCTCACCCTTCGCGCGGAACCGGAAATGCTCGACTACTTCCGGGAAACCTGGTCGAAGGTCAGCACGGACAGCCAACTGCTCGCATCGCTGGAACAAGTGCCGAAGAACGCCGGCCCGCTCAATTCGAACAGCCTCGTGCATCGATCGCTGTCGCTGATGCGCGAGCTGTCCCCCGAATATCTGCGGCAGTTCCTGTCTTATGTCGATGCGTTGTCTTGGCTCGAGCAGATGAATCAGATGAACGGCGACGAGGCCGCGGCGAGCGACGACACGGCGCGCGGCGGAGGCGCCGGCGCGAAGAAGAACATGCGGAAGAAGTCGCGATAGCGTCGTGGATGGGATTCAGGCGCCGTGACGACCCGACATCGACAGCGCGCCGCCCGCTTTCCGCACGCCGCGGTTCGACCTGCCGGCACCCGAGCGCGCACCCTGCGTTGCGACCCGTCCTGGCAGGCGGATCGACGAGTGCGACTGGTCGGCCAATCAATCGATGCATCGGAGACGCGCGGATACCGCCGCGACCGCCCCGCCGAAAGCGCCGGCGCCTTCGCATGCCGATGGCATTTCGGCGTCGCCCGCATGGCGACATGCCTGCTCCGATACGCGCCGCGTAGAATCCTGTTGTTTCATCGGCGATCGACGCGGGCGCCAAGCAGGCAAGCCGCTCCCGTCGGCACACCGGCCGGCCGACGCGACCGGAGGCCGGGAACCGTTTTACGCCGTTGAATACAATGCATTTTTCGCAATGCCGCCCATGACCTACACGCTCGCCGCCCGCTACACGCGCGAACTCGAAATCCGCAAGAGCCGCTTCATCGCTTACGCAATCCCGGTCGAAGACCGCGACGCGGCGATGGCCGAATTGCAACGCCTGCGCGCCGAGCATCCGAGCGCAACGCACGTCTGCTGGGCGCTGCTCGCGGGCGGCCAGTCCGGGATGTCGGACGACGGCGAGCCGTCCGGCACCGCCGGCCGGCCGATTCTCGAGGTGCTGCGCCATCACGATCTCGACGGCGTGCTCGGGGCGGTCGTCCGCTACTTCGGCGGCGTGAAGCTCGGCGCGGGCGGCCTCGTGCGCGCGTACACCGACGCGATCGCCGCCACGCTCCTCGATGCGGAACGCGTCGAGCGGATCGCCTATGCGCGGCTCGCGATCGAAGTCGGCTATCCGGACGAAGCGCGCGTGCGCCGCTGGATCGAGCACGAAGGGCGCGATCTCGTCGACAGCGCGTACGGGATGACGGTCAAGCTCGTGATCCGGCTGCCCGCGACCGCGGTCGATGCGGCGCGCGACACGCTGTTCGATCTGACGCAGGGGCGCGCCGGGTTTCCTTCGGCGGATTGACGAGCGCGAAGCGGCGCGCGCGGCGCCGGGCGGCGCGACGGATTCGGACGATGCGCCCGGAATTCGGCGTGGTATTTTTCTGTCGCAACATGTCTGCCCCCGAGCCCTCCTCGACGATCGAGCGCGCGGTCGAGCGTTTCCCAGCAGGCATCCGGCAGCGGCCGCCGCCACGTCGATCCGCATCTCCGCCTCCGCCTCCTTTGATTCGCCGATCCACCGATCCACCGATCCACCGATCTACCGACTCACCGATTCGCCAATCCACCGACCCACAGTCCACCAGCCCTCCGACTCCCCCCATCCGTCAATCCGCCTTCGAATCGATCCGCCAAGCCGCCCGCCACAAAACGGATGGCCGCCGCCCCCGGTTTGCGCTATCGTGGCGTCACTTTTCCACGTCGACCCGCGCCCACCACGCGACGCCCCCATGTCCGCACGCATGCACGCGGCTTTCACCGCCCTCCTCGCCGCCGCGCTGTTCGGCGCCACCACGCCGCTCGCGAAGACGCTGCTCGGCTCGCTCACGCCGTTCATGGTCGCCGGCCTCTTCTATCTCGGCAGCGGCGTCGGCCTCGCCGCGTTCATGCTGATTCGCCGGCTCGCGCGCGGCGCAAGCGCATCGCAGGCCGGGCAGTCGCGGCTGCCGCTCGCCGAGCTCCCGTGGCTCGCGGGCGCGGTCGCGGCAGGCGGCGTCGCGGGCCCCGCGCTGCTGATGCTCGGCCTCGCGACGACGCCCGCCGCGACGAGCGCGCTGCTGCTGAATCTCGAAGGCGTGTTCACCGCGGTGATCGCGTGGGTCGTGTTCCGCGAGAACGTCGATGCGCAGATCTTCGCCGGCATGGTCGCGATCGTCGCGGGCGGCGTGCTGCTGTCGTGGCATCCGGGCGCGGCGGGCGTGCCGCTCGGCGCGCTGCTCGTCGCGGCCGCATGCGCGTGCTGGGCGATCGACAACAACCTGACGCGCAAGGTCTCGACCCACGACGCCGCGACGATCGCCTGCATCAAGGGGCTCGTCGCGGGCTCGGTCAATCTCGGGATCGCGCTTGCGCTCGGCGCGAAGCCGCCCGCCGTCTCCGTAACCGCCGCCGCGATGCTGACGGGCTTCGCCGGCTACGGCGTGAGCCTCGTGCTGTTCGTCGTCGCGCTGCGCAACCTCGGCACCGCGCGCACCGGCGCGTATTTCTCGGTCGCGCCGCTGTTCGGCGTCGGGCTGTCGCTCGCGCTGTGGCCCGAATGGCCGCCGCTGTCGTTCTGGGCGGCCGCGGCGCTGATGGCGATCGGCATCTGGCTGCATCTGCGCGAACGGCACGAACATCCGCACACGCACGACACGCTCGAGCACAACCACCGGCATCGTCACGACGAGCATCATCGGCACACGCACGACTTCGACTGGGACGGCACCGAGCCGCACACGCATCCGCATCGGCACGCACCGATCACGCATACGCACGCGCACTTCCCGGATATACATCACCGGCACTCGCACTGAGCGCCGGCGCGTGGCCGGCATTGGGGCTTTGAGCTTTGATGAAGAAGAAACGCACGGTAGCGTCGCCCGCGCGCCGGCATCACGACATCACGACAACACGCCCGACGCCGCGCCGACGATCCCCGCGACGCTCACCGCCGCCGCCACCGACGCGATCCACAGATAAGCGCCGCGCGGCCGAACGTCTGCTCGGCCCATTGCGCAGCGTCGGCGTCGTCGAATTCGGCGAACGCCGCATACCGATTCGGATCGAGCGCGCGAATCCGTGCGAGCAGCGCGGCGCGCGAGCGGCCGACGCGCAGACTGTCGCGCCAGCCGAGCAGGCCGCTTGCGGGAATCGTCCACGGGCGGCGCGCATGCACGCGATACAGCCGCCGCCGGTGCTCGAACGCGGCCCACGGCGACGTCTTCACGAGACGGGCGGCGAGCCCCGTTTCGCCGAAGAGCGGCATCAGATGCCGATAGCCGGACGACGCAAACTGCGCGCCGCATTCGATCACGTGCCCGTGGAACGGCACGCTGCGAATCCGGCCGCCGGCGCGCTCGGCGGCCTCGACGACTGTGACGTCGCAACCGCGCCGTTTCAACTGCGAGCCCGGCGATTCCTGCTCCGACGACGAGTACATGCATGGCGGCCGCGACGAGGACTGTTGAACGAGGCCCTGCAATAGCCGCCACGATCGCACCATACAAAGCCTGTACGTTTTCATGGCAAGAACGACACGAACGGATTGGATCGCGGCGGGCCTCGCCGCGCTCGACGACGAAGGCGCGCGAGGCATCTCGGCCGACCGGCTCGCGCGCCGCCTGGGTGTGACGCGCGGCGCGTTCTACCATCACTTCGGCAGCCGCAAGGCGTTCGTTCAGGCGCTGCTCGCCGAATGGGAGACGACCTACACGACGCAGGCGATCGCGCTGCTGCAACGCGACGGGCCACCCGAGCGCGCGCTCGACCGCTATCTCGCCGCGGCGTCGCAGATGAACCCGCGCCGCGAGGCGGCGATCCGGACGTGGTCGCTGCACGAGCCGCTCGTCGCCGAATTCCAGCGCCGCGCCGACCGTGCCCGGCTCGCCGCCGCGCACGCGTTCTGCCGGCAGACGCTGCGCAGCGAAGAAGATGCCGCGCTGTTCGCGCAGGTGTCCTACCTGTGCTTCGTCGGCGCGCAGCAAAGCGCGCTGCCGATGGGCCCGGACGATTTCACGACGCTGTTCCGCGCGCTGCTCGCGCTCGGCAGGCGGCTGCCCGCCGCCGGCGAAGACGAAAGCGATGCGAAGACCGGCGCCGCCCCCGCGCCGGCACGCCGGGCGAAGCGGCGTGAAGCGCGCCGGCCAGGCAACGAACGTCAGCCGAGAAACAGTCGATAAGCGGGATTGCCGGTTTCCTCGCGAAACGGATAGCCGAGCGTCGCGAGAAAGCGATCGAACGCCGCGCCGTCCGCGTGCGGCACTTGCAGGCCGACGAGGATCGAGCTCGCGTCGCCGCCCTGATGGCGGTAATGGAACAGGCTGATGTTCCAGTCCGGCGCCATCGCGGCCAGGAACTTCATCAGCGCGCCCGGCCGCTCGGGGAATTCGAAGCGGAACAGCCGCTCGTCGCGCGCGAGCGGCGACCGGCCGCCGACCATGTGCCTCACGTGCTGCTTCGCGAGCTCGTCGCCGCTCAGATCGACGGTGTCGAAGCCGTGCGCGGCGAAGCTCGCCGCGATCGCGGCCGACTCGCCGCGGTGCTTGATCTGCACGCCGACGAAGATGTGCGCCGTGCGCGCGTCGGCGATCCGGTAGTTGAACTCGGTCACGCTGCGTTCGCCGAGCAGCGCGCAGAATTTGCGGAAACTGCCGCGCGCTTCGGGCAGCGTCACCGCGAACACCGCCTCGCGCGCCTCGCCCACCTCCGCGCGCTCGGCGACGAAGCGCATCCGGTCGAAGTTCATGTTCGCGCCGGACGTGACCGCGACGAGCGTCTCGCCGTCGATCCCCTCGCGCGCCGCATACAGCTTCGCGCCCGCGACCGCGAGCGCGCCCGCCGGCTCGAGCACGCTGCGGGTGTCCTGGAACACGTCCTTGATCGCCGCGCAGAGCGCGTCGGTGTCGACCGTCACGACGTCGTCGAGATACGCGGTGCAGAGCCGGAACGTCTCCATGCCGACGAGCTTCACCGCGGTGCCGTCGGAGAAGAGGCCCACCTCGGGCAGCTCGACGCGCGCGCCCGCTTCGAGCGAGCGCTTCATCGCGCACGAATCGTCGGTCTGCACGCCGATCACCTTGATCTCCGGCCGCACCGCCTTCACGTATGCCGCAACGCCCGCGGCCAGGCTGCCGCCGCCGATCGGCACGAAGATCGCATGGATCGGCCCCGAATGCCGATGCAGCACTTCCTTCGCGACCGTGCCCTGCCCGGCGATCACGTACGGATCGTCGAACGCCGGAATGAACGCGAGCCCGTCGCGCTGCCGCAGGCGCAGCGCGTGCGCATACGCGTCGCTGTACGACTCGCCCGCCTGCACGACTTCGACGAACGCGCCGCCGTGCGCGCGCACCGCATCGACCTTCACCTGCGGCGCCGTCTGCGGCACGACGATCGTCGCCTTCACGCCGAGCCGCGCCGCCGCGAGCGCGACGCCCTGCGCGTGATTGCCCGCCGATGCGGTGATCACGCCGCGCGCGAGCGCGTCGGCGGATAGATGCGCCATCTTGTTGTACGCGCCGCGAATCTTGAACGAGAACACCGGCTGCGTGTCCTCGCGCTTGAGCCAGACGGTGTTGCGCACGCGCGCCGACAGGTTCCGCGCGCACTCGAGCGCCGTCTCGCGCGCGACGTCGTAGACGCGCGCGTTCAGAATCAGCTTCAGGTAATCGTCGAGTGCGCCCGCGTGGACCGCGATCGTCGCGGCTGCGTCGGGCGTGCGGGCTTCGGGGGTTTCCGTAACAGCGTCGGCTGACTGCATGACAGGCTCTCCTGGGGATGGACGCCCGGGAGACGGAAACAAAAAACCCGCCTCACGGGGCGGGTTGCTGTGATTGCTCTCGGACGCGCGCTAACCCACCATTCGATGAATGGTGCGAATAATGTGCGCAATGCGGAAGCAACGGGAATTCATGTGCGCAAGCTTGAGTCAGCGCGCGCGGTTTGTCAATCCTTCGCCGACAGGCCCGCGCGCCATCCCGCTGCGGCGAACGCCGGTTGCCCGGCCGCAGCCTCAGTAAATCTCCGGAACAATCATATCCGCCGGCACCGGACGCCGGATGTAGTCGTCGTGATGCTCTCGCTGCGGCAGATGCACCGGATCGCGCTCGATCTCGTAGTACGGCACGAGGCTCAGCAGATGGTGCATGCAGTTGAGCCGCGCGCGCTTCTTGTCGACCGCCTGCACGACCCACCACGGCGCCTCGGGAATGTGCGTGCGCATCAGCATCTCCTCCTTCGCCGCCGTATACGCCTCCCAGCGGCGCCGGCTCTCGAGATCCATCGGGCTCAGCTTCCATTGCTTGAGCGGATCGTCGATGCGGTTCTGGAAGCGCATCTCCTGCTCGTCGTCGGTGATCGAGAACCAGTACTTGACGATCTGGATCCCGCTGCGCGCGAGCATCTTCTCGAATTCCGGCACCGACCGGTAGAACTCTTCGTGCTCATCGTCGGTGCAGAAGTTCATCACGCGCTCGACGCCCGCGCGGTTGTACCAGCTCCGGTCGAACAGCACGATCTCGCCGCCCGCGGGCAGGTGCGCGACGTAGCGCTGGAAATACCATTGCGTGCGCTCGCGGTTGCTCGGCGCCGGCAGCGCGGCGACCCGGCACACGCGCGGATTCAGCCGCTGCGTGATGCGCTTGATCACGCCGCCCTTGCCCGCCGCGTCGCGCCCCTCGAAGATCACGACGAGCCGGTGCCCGGTGCTCACGACCCAGTCCTGCAGCTTCACGAGCTCGCCCTGCATGCGGAACAGCTCGCGGAAATAGTGCTTGCGCGCCTCGCGGCGCTCGGCGGAAAAAAGCGACTCGTCGTCGAAGCGACGGTCGTCGAGCTCCATCTCGAGCTCTTCGTCGTACGCGTCGACGAGATCCTCCTCGAAGCGGCGCTGCCGCTCATGCAACGGCGCCGTGTCGCGCCGCGTGTCCTTCTCGCTCATGTCGGCCTCCTTGCTGCGTCTGCGGACATTATCGCAGGCTCCGGTGTCGCGGGAATGACCGCGCGCCGTTGTTCGTGGAGCCGACGGCCGCGAGCGGTGCCGGACGACCGGTTGCGGACGGCCGGTGCGGAGGGTCGGTTGCGGTGGGTCGGTTGCGGTGAGTCGGTTGCGGTGGGTCAGGTGCGGTGGGCCGGTTACGAAGCGCCGGTTGCGGACGGCCGGCAGAACAGGCTGGCCGACGCCGCACAGACACGCCGCATCGCTTCAGAACCGGTAATTGAGCAGCATCGTGCAAAGCAGGACGTTCGCGGAAAGCGTCGTCGTGTCCGACGCGAGTATCCGCTTCGTATCGTTGATGTTGAGCGTGATCGCCGCCTTGAGCGGAATGTACGAGAGCGCCGTCGACAGCGACAACTGGCGCGTCAGCTGATAGTTCGCGCCGACGACGAAAACGGGCGTCCATGTGCTCTTCACGCTCGCCGTCGCCCGGACGCCATTCGGCAGGACCAGATTCGCGCCCGCCTGCAGCAGACGATCGAGCGCGCCCGGATCGGTGAGCAGCGATTGCAGCTCGCCGAGCGAGATGCCCGCCGACAGCAGGCCGCCGAGCGACACGAGCTTGTTGGCGAACACGGGGTTCAGGTTCGAGTTCGTGAAGCGCGTGTAGCTGATGCCGAGGCCGACGTATGGCCGGAACCGGTCTTCGCGCTTGCCGAGGTAATACTTGAACACGGTCGACGCGAGCCACGCGCGCGTCGTGCCGAGCGGATTGCTCTGCGTGTTGCCGAGATCGACGAGCGGCAGCCGGCCCGGCACGCCCGGGAAAATCTTGTCGAACGGCAGGCCGATGCTGCCGTGGCCGCGCATCGTCAGCTCGGGCGGGATCCCGCCGACGATCTCGGCCGCGACGTGCTCGCCGAAGAAATGCGTGAACGTGAACGCAAACGTGTTCGCGTTGCTGATCGACACGGCGGAGCCCGGATTCACGAAGCTGCCGATCCCGAGCGCCGCCGTCGACGTCGTCACGGGCGTCGAGCGTCCCGTCGACAGCACGTAGTGCCAGCCGACCCCGATCATGTTGCTGTCGTCGCCCTGCAACTGCTCGAGGAGCGTCTGGCCCTGCGCCTCCGGCAGATCGGGCAGCATCTCCGGGTCGATCGGATGCAGCTCGTACGGCATTCGGTCGTAGCGCACGCCGGCGATGAAGCGCGGCGACGCGTCGGCGGGCGGGCGCTGCGGCGCGCCGCTGTCCGGCGCGCACAGGCCGTCGCCGCACGCGGCCGTCGCCGACGCGCCGTCCGCCGACGAACCGCCCGGCGCGTCGGCGAAGCCGATGCCGTCGTCGCCTTCGGCGCGCGCGCGCAGTGCGCCCGGCGGCGGCGCGGCGCGCTGGCCGAGCGTGATCTTTTCTTCGGTGAGCTTGCGCGGACGCGGCTCATTCGGGTCCGCGGCGAATGCGGCCGATGGGGCCGATGCGGCTGCCCCATCGGCCGCCGCGCCGCTCGCCGCGGCCGGCGACGCGGCGCCGGCCGCCTCCCGCCGCGCGCCGCCCGGCACCGCCCCCCACGCGCTCGCGTCGAAGCCCGGCGCGTCGCCGCCCGGAAAGAAGCCGATGCCGTCCGCGCCGTCGCGCCATCTCGCCGCGCCGCTGTCCTGCGCGTGCGCGGACCACGCGCACGCGAGCAGCGTCGCGCCGAGCCAGCAGGACACCGGGGCGCGCCAGCCACGGCGCGCTCGTTGACGGCGATGCTTGTCACCCATCCGCATCGAACGTCACGCGGGCGTACCGAACATCCGCTGCCGGATTCGATACAGCGGTTCGAACAGCCATTCGAGCAAGCTGCGCTTCTCGAGCACGATGTCCGCCCGCAGCGTCATCCCGGCCTTCAGCGCGAGCGGCGAGCCTTCGAACGCCGGCTTGCGGTCGGCGAGGTCGACCCAGCTCTTGAAGTAGGTCTGCGGCGAGCCCGCGTCGGCGGGCAGGTTCAGTTCCTTCGCGGTGAACGCGACGGGCGACACCGACACCAGCTTGCCGCGATAGGTGCCGAACTTCTCGACCGGATAGCTGCCGTAGGCGAGCTTCACTTCCTGGCCGGGCTTGATGAACCCCGCCTTCGACGACGGGATGTACAGCTCGGCGATCATTCCGTCCGCCTTCGCGGGCAGGATCTCGACGACGCGCGTGCCGGGCGGATCGATCACGCTGCCCTGCACGACGTCGAGCCGCACGATCTGCCCGTCGGCAGGCGCGTACAGCACCTGGTTGACGCTCTCGTCGATGTTGTATTCCTTCGAGTTCAGCTCTTCCTGCTTGATCTTCAGCTCGGCGTTCGAGCCGTCGTACTTGCTCTGCACCGTTTCGAGATCGCCGCGCAGCTTCATCGCGTTCTTCACGAGATCGGCCTTGCGCAGCATCAGGTCCTGATACGCCTGGCCCGCCTGCAGGTACTGCGTGTTCACCTGGTTGTACTGCTCGAGCGTGACGACCTGTTCGTTCAGCAGCTGCTTCACGCGGTCGCGCCGTTCCTGGTATTCGGACACGATCCGCTTCTGGTCCTGGATCTGCTTGTCGATGAGCGCGCGGCTCTCCGACAGCGCGGCGATCTGCTGCTTGATCTGCTCGATGGTCGACTGGTATTCGAGCTTCGCCGCGTCCATTTGCTGATCGACCTCGACGCGCTGCCGCTTGATCGACTCGCGCATCCCCTGCACGTTGTTCGCCTGCGACACGAAGCTCGTGTCGCGCGTGACGCTCAGGAGCTTCTGCCCGGCTTTCACGTGCTGGTCCTTCGCGACGTACAACTCGCGCACCGCCCATCCGGGCGGCGCGCCGACGCCGATCAAGCCCGTGCGCGGCGTCAGCATGCCCATCACGCTCTCGGTGTTCGCATACGTCAGACGGACGAGCGCGACGACGAACATCGCGAACATCGCGATCGACAGATAGCAGAAGAAGCGCATCGACACCGGCACGTCGACGACGCCGTTGATCACGGTGCCGAACGTCGTGCCGCGCGTCAGCTTGCGCGGCGTCTTCTGCTCTCTCAGGGCGGTCATCCAGGTAGGCATGGGCGAAACTCGTCAGGCGCTGCGCAGCGTCCGCGCGGCGGCGCGCGCGTTCTGCTCGAGCAGCGGGGATGGCATCAGGTAAGGCGAAAAGTGCTCCCAGAAGTGCCACTGTTCGGGCTGCTTCACGAGCGCGTCCTCGAGCTTGTCGGCGATCCGCTGATGGGTCGCGGCGACGCGCGACGTCTCGTCGGCGACGCCTAGCATCCGCGACGCGGGCCGCGCGTCGAGCTCGACGAAATGCATCTTGCATGTATCGCGGAACGGCACGCCGGTCGCGTACGACACGAGCATCGGAATGTCGTGCTCGACCGCGAGCTTCACGCCGCCGCCCGCGAGCCGCACCCAGCGGCCGCCGAGCCGGCACGCGTTGGTCTTGCCGAAGCGGCCGTGCAGGTCGGAGAACAGCAGGAACACGGGCGCTTCCTTGCGCAGCCCCGTGACGAGCCGGCGCAGATGCACGCGCTGCTCGATGTCGATCAGCTCGATCTTGCCCGCGCCGTATTCCTCGACGAGGCGCAGCGCATCGTCGAAGAACGCGCCCGGTGCGTCCTTGTGCATCACGATCATCATCTTGCGGTCTTCGGGAATCATCAGCCGCAGCTTCGTGACGAACAGCATCAGATTGCCGAAGTGCAGGCCCGCGAGCATCAGCGGGCCGCCGCGCGCGAGCGCCTCGCGCAGCGCGGGCTCGCCTTCGCATTCCATCCGGTCGAGCATCGCCTTCATCGACGCGATGCTGTGCGAGCGCAGCATCAGCCCCGCGACCTCGGCCTCGAACAGCTCGCGGACGATGTCGTCCGCGACGCCGCGAATGCGCGCCGGATCGTCGTTCAGATGCGCGCTCAGCATGTGCCGGACCGACATCTCGATCGAACCGCGGATCGACGGGAAGACGCGCAGGCAGGCGCCCGCGCACCAGCGCATCATGCCGAGCCCGCGCTCGGGCGAGCGGCCGAGCGCGATCCGCTTGACGATCCGCCGCACGAAGAAGCAATACGAGAACGCGTTGAACAGAAAGAGCCGCATCAACGTCATCTTGGCACCTCCAGTTCCGGTTGCCGATCCGGCGTGATCTCGGCGAGGCGGCCGTCGCGCATCTCATAGATGCGGTCGACCATCGACAGGATCGACGCGTCGTGCGTGACGAGCACGATCGTGCACGGCAGCGTCAGCACGTTGCGGCAGATCTCGTGCGTCGTCGCCTGATCGAGATTCGACGAGAACTCGTCGAGGATCAGGAGCCGCGGCTCGCAGTACAGCGCGCGCGCGATCAACAGGCGCTGCATCTGCCCGGCCGACAGGAACTTCTGCGTGTCGCCGAGCGGCGTGTCGTAGCGATTGTCGAGCACGTCGATGTCGCGGTCGATGCACGCGAGGCGCGCCGCCTCGTGCATCGCGCCCAGGCGCGGCGCGGGCGCGAAGTTCGTGATGTTGTCGCGAATCGTGCCGCGGAACAGCTGGTCCGACTGCGTGACGGCCGCGACGTGCTTGCGGTAGAGCCTCAGGTTCACCTCGGACAAATCGACGCCGCCGACGAACAGCATGCCCGGCGTCGACTGATACAGCCCGCAGATCAGGTTCAAGAGCGTCGTCTTGCCGCTGCCGGTGCGGCCGACGATCGCGACCTTCGCGCCGGCCGGCACGTCGAGATCGATGTTCTCGAGGATCGCACGCCGGCCGCCCTTCGGTGTGTACGTCAGCGCACGGATCGACAGCGAGCCGTCGAAATGCTCGATCGAGCGCACCGGCGCGTCGGGCGCGGGCTCTTCGGTCTCGGTCTGCAGCACGTCGGCGACGCGGTCCATGTGGACCTGCAGCACCTTGCGCC